>JADFHN010000003.1 GCA_022567155.1 Bacteroidota bacterium | reverse complement strand
ATAAACAAGATAGACAAAAATATCAGGTATCCGTAAATCCGGTGCATGAGGATTTTATCAAGATTACTGGTAAGGCGGCTCCTGAATGATTCTCTTGTCCGGGTTTCTACCGACTTTACCAGTTGGCTGAGGTATTTATACCGGCTGAGCACTTCGCCGTTCTGAATGCCCTGGATCTTATGCACAGAGTTGTTTTTTAAATCCCTTAAAAATTGTCTGTCGGCATCGGTAATCCCTGCTATGGTTTCGGTCTGGTTCAGCAGGATAACAGCGCGATAATCGATGGTGATTTCAAAATGTGATTTAATCCGTTGAAGTATTCCTGGTGGAATATCAGGGATAAACTTGCTGAATCCGTTTAGTCTAAAAGCATCAGGATAACCCGAAAGTGTTTCTTTCAGCCTGGATATTCCCTGGCCTGATCGCGCATTGATGGGGACAACCGGTATCTGTAGTTCTGTTTGTAGCCGGCTGGTATCGATGATTATTCCCTTTTTTATGGCAATATCTACCATATTGAGTGCGCATACCACAGGTATGCCAAGATCCTGAATCTGGGTGAGTAGCAGCAGATTACGCTTCAGGTTCGAAGCATCCACAATTATGATCACAAGATCGGGGTACAATTCGTGATTTGTGTTGGAAAGAATATCCAGCACAATTTTTTCATCCCTTGACCTGGGATAAACGCTATAGGTACCCGGCAGATCTACAACATTGATATTTTTATGATCGGGTATTGAAAAATATCCTGTTTTTTTGTCAACGGTTATTCCTGGATAATTGCCAATCTTCTGGCGCAAACCTGTGAGCTGGTTAAAAAGGGAAGACTTACCAGAATTCGGATTACCTATCAGAACAATGTTAGACAACTCTTTTTTTGCCGCTTTTTTCCGTTTTACTACTGCTTCCACCTATTCCAGTTCTATTTTTTCAGCTTCATTCAAACGAAGCACAAGGTCGTATCCTGATATATGCACACACATAGGATCTCCCATGGGGGCAAAGTACTTCACTTTTACGACTTCACCTGGCAAACAGCCCATGTCAAGCAGCTTTGGCGTGATGATTGAATCACGTACCTGCTTTATTATGCCCGTTTCACCTTTTCTTAATGATGCAAGTGTCTTCATTCTTATTTAGAATCTTTCTAAATAATTTGGGCACAAAGGTAAAACATGTTTTTAAAATGATAAGTGACTTTTGTCAGGTGTTTTGAAAATTTATAAAAAGACAGTCTGAATTCATTCCGGTTTGTTTTGCTATCCCGAATGGGAGCAGAATGGCATGCTAAAACCAGAAAAACAGAAAATGTCAGCAGAATAGAGCGCTTACTTCTTCTCATTTCTGAATTTTTTAGTCATCATAAACATTTTTCCTTTTTCATTTGTGATAAGCATGTGATCATTGACCAGATACATGATTGCCTCCGACTGGCCTGATCTTAAGAACATACGGCATCTGTAGGATGTAAAAGAAAGTCTGCCGTCTTCGTCATGCGTTGCACAGAGCAACATAACCTTTCCATACGATAAAAGCGCTATTTCCGATTGATCAGGACTTATATCTGATGAAGTAACAGGCGAATGAAGCATTAACCCGGGCATCCCGCCTTGGCGGGATCGCCTGCACTTCGTGCAAAAAGTTCTAATGAACTTTTTGGGTTTAAATATCAGTGAATATTATTTTGAATTTAGTTATCCGGCAATTCATTTATTTTACTGAAGACATTCTATCTCCAGGTAGTAAGTACCATTGAGTAGAATTTGTTAATTTTCTGAAAAATTAATAAAATATACAAAAATCACCAGGTTTTATTTTATACATAACCAACCAATGGAAGTGGTATGGAAATTGTTTTATATTATTGTGAAATTTTAAAGTAAAAAATGGTGCTATTATGCTGATTATTGAACCTTTCATTGTGATAATATATACTAAATAACTGAAATTAATGGATAACGAGAGCTATAGGGTATTTATTGAAAACTTGACTGGAATATTATATGTTTTAGCCGGTATTTTCTTAATCTTAAGTCTGGTAATACGGATTGTAAATTTCATAAAAGTTTCATCAATAAAAGATTATAAGGGTAAATACGACTACCTGAGAACACGTGAAAATAAAATGGTATGGTACAGCTTGCTTTCTTTTAGTATAGCTGTATTTCTGATTCTGAATACGTTTGAAAAAGAGACGATACTTATAAGCCAGTGGTGGTTTATTATCAGGATGTTTATAACCGCTTGTATTAGTACACTGATAGGCTACGTAGGATACCTTATTTTGAAATTTTATAACCCAGGCAAAATCCAGAAGAAGCTGGATAAGTGGCGTTATATGCCACGTATATCATCAACAGGCAATGAAATGAAACTCCTGACTGAAGAGGAAGAAGATGTATATCTCGACGAGGGTATGCAAGCGGAAGAAAACATTTTTTCTGTTGACTACGATGTCTGGGTAGATGAAATAACAAAAGAAATAAAAATTGAAAAATACGCCGGATATCTTGAAGTACTTAAGTGCGGTACCTGTACTTTTCAGACCTTAAAACTACGTGAAGAAGAAATAATCAAGCCGGCTTCAGAAACGGAGGATGGCGAATTGTTAAAGCATTATGAATGCACATATTGTAGTTCCAAGCGGACAACAAAGCATAAAATCGGAAAACTTTTAAAAACAGAGAAAGACTTTAAGCTTCCACAAGATTATGTGCTAAAAGGCGAGAGGAAAGTGAAATCAATTATGATTGAAATTATTTCGAACAAAGGAGAAAGGTCTGAATTTTATTTTCAAAGCAAAGAGGACGCAGCGAGTTTTCTTACAGAATTTGAATATGACAAAAGTCCTGCAGAAGTATAAACGAATTTCGTATAATCCAAAACCTAATGAAATTGTTTCCCGTTAAGCATGGTAATTAACAAAAAAGAATTTTGTATATGATAATGTATAAGCTGGTGGTGATATTGGTTATAATAATGGGTTCATTTACCCTGTTTCCTTTCCGTGGCGATGGGATGGAATCAACCGGTATTGATTCGATTAAACACCTGTATCCGGAAAAAAAATACGTGAATGAAACGAAAATAATCAATAAACTCCTCGAGCGTTATCACTACAGTAAACTTTCGCTGAATGATTCGCTTTCTTCCGTGATTCTCGACAATTATCTGACATCCCTTGATTATAACAAGTCTTTTTTTCTTGCCGAAGATATTGCCTTGTTTGAACCTTACCGGTATAAGCTTGATGATGCAATAAAAGTTGGTGATCTGAAAATACCCTTTGAAATTTATAATAAATTCCAGGACCGTTTTGTTGCGAGGATGGATTTTATAGATTCCATTATAGCTGTTGGTTTTGATTTCACAAAAGATGAATACTATGAAACCGATCGCAATGAATTGAACTGGGCAGATGCGATCGAGCAACAAAACGATAACTGGAGAAAATCGCTCAAATACCATGCGCTGGGCATGACGCTGGCAGGTAAAATTCCTGAAGAAAGCCGCGAAGCTCTCAATAAAAGATATAAAAGATACAGGACCATAATCAGCCAGTATAAGCCATCGGATGTATATCAGATATTTATGAATGCCTATACCGAAGCTTACGATCCGCATACCAATTATTTCAATCCAATGACTGCTGAGAATTTCGATATAGAAATGAGCCGTTCACTGGAGGGTATCGGAGCACGCCTGGGCAAAGAAGGCGATTACACAGTAGTAGTTGACATTGTTCCCGGCGGACCAGCATACAGAAGCAATCAACTGCATAAGGATGACCGAATATCGGGTGTGGCGCAGGGAGATAAGGGCGAAATGGTGGATGTTGTGGGTTGGCGAAACGACGATGTGGTTAAACTAATCAGAGGTAAAAAAGGTACGGTAGTGCGCTTGCAGGTGCTGAAAGCAGAAGATGGAGCACAGGCTATGCCCAAAGAAGTAAGGCTTGTGCGTGATATAATAAACCTCGAAGATCAGTTGGCAAGCAGCAAGCTGTATATAATTAATAAAGACGACAAATTGTATAGAATGGGGGTGATCACCATTCCTGATTTTTATAAAAATTTCAATGATGCCCGGCAAGGCAACAAAAACTTCACTTCGGTAACCCGGGATGTGAAAAAATTGATTACCGGGCTTAAAAAAGATAAAATGGACGGATTACTGATCGATTTGCGCAGAAATGGCGGGGGAGCCCTTGACGAAGCTATTGAATTGTCAGGGTTGTTTATCAGAAAGGGCCCTGTTGTACAAGTAAGGGACCGGTCAAATAAAATTGATATCGGGAAGGATGAAGACTCCGGGTTATACTATGATGGCCCGTTGACGGTGCTTATCAACCGTTCCAGTGCATCTGCTTCTGAGATTTTCACCGGAGCTATTCAGGACTACAAAAGGGGAGTGGTGATTGGAGAGCAGTCCTTCGGAAAAGGTACCGTACAGAATCTGATCGACCTGAACAGGGTTATTCGTTATAGTGATGAGGAAAATAAATATGGAAACCTTAAAATTACGCTGGCAAAGTACTACCGGATAACAGGAAGCAGTACACAAAATGTAGGAGTAACCCCTGATATTGCCTTGCCCTCTGCTTTTAACCCTGAATTGTATGGCGAAAGTTCCATGCCTGCATCCTTGCCCTGGGACAAAATTCAACCTACCGATTTCAGCCCGGTGAACTATGTTACGGAAATGCTGCTGGATGAATTAAACAATGAGTATATCGAAGACCTGAATTCCAACCCTGATTTGAGAAAATTGGTTGAAGACCTGGAAGAAAAAAGAAAAAAAAGAGAAAATACCATCATTTCATTAAATGAAGCCAGGCGGAGGGAAGAATCAGCTAAAACCGATGATGAACCAAACGCCGGTAGCAATCCTGAAGTTCTGATTGAAAATGCCGTTATTCTGATTGAAAATACTGCTACAGAAGATACGGTGATGAAAATAGACGACACCTATCTGAAGGAAAGCCTGATGTTGCTTGCAACAATTGTTGACTTCCATATTGGCTGATTTGTTTTCCTGTTGTTTCCACATATTTCGTATCTTGACATGCCATGTCAGGAAGAAGAAGTTTTATTAAAAAATCTGCTTTTACTATCGCCGGATCGTTGCTTGCAGGGGTAAATGCCGACGGCCGTGGACAGCGTTTTTTGAAAATTAAGAATGTCTCTGATGAAGATGCATTCTGGAAAGAGGTTCGTAAGCAATTTCCGCTTACGCATGCGCGTACGTATTTCAACAACGGTACCATTGGTCCTTCGCCCTATCCTGTCCTTGAAGCCGTACGGTTAAAAATGGAGGAACTGAATGCACTGGGTGAGTATAAAGGACAGGAAGACAGCCGAAAACCCCTTGCCGACTTTATCAACGTGCCGTTTCACGAGATAAGTCTTACCCACAATACGACCGAAGGCATCAACATCATTGCTGCGGGATTGCCACTAAAACGTGGAGATGAAGTGATCATGACCTCCCATGAGCATGCCGGCAACGCGCTGCCCTGGCTGAACCAGAAGAAGCTCAAAGGATTTAAAATCAGGATTTTCACGCCTGCCGACACAGCTGATGAAAGCCTGAACCTTATAAATGATCTGATTACCGACCGGACCAGGGTAATTGCTGTACCGCACATTACCTGTACAACCGGCCATTTGCTTCCGGTACGGCAAATAGCAGACCTTGCACATGATAAAGGAATTTGGGTGTTTTACGATGGTGCCCATGCCGCAGGATCGATCGCATTGGATTTAAAGAAAATTGGGTGTGATTTTTATGCGTCATGCGGTCATAAATGGCTGCTGGGCCCATCAGGCACTGGTTTTTTGTATGTCAGGGAAGAAATGTTTGATATCGTACAGACAGAATTTATCGGTGCATATTCCGATACAGGATGGGAAATATCTGAAGAAAGACAAACGCTGTCGGGCTATGTGCCGGATGCGCACCGGTATGACTACGGCACACAAAGCGCTGCATTGTCGAACGGACTGAAAGCAGCTGTGGCATTTATGAACGAAATTGGCATGCCTCTTGTGGAAAGTTATTCAAGAGGCATGGCAACCCTGCTTCGAAACAACCTGGCTAACCTGGACGGTGATCTGGAGATATTAACGCCTGAGGAAGAAATAAGCAGGAGTACAATGGTAACATTCAGACTGCCGGATATGCACTACAGAGATTTTGGAGAGCTGGCATCTGAAAATAAATTCAGGATCAGGCTTGTACCGGAATCGAAACTGAATGCAATTCGTATTTCCACCCATATTTATAACAATAAAGATGAAATTGACCGTTTTACCTCTCTTGTTGCAAAAGTAATAAGACGATAATTATCTAAAACGCTTTATTCAAAAGTATGAAATTTGGCCATGTTGACGCCCATGCACTGGAACACCTGCATCTTGAGCTTCCGGCAGATAATCCGGATAACAGCCGTATTTTAAATGGCAGGAAAGCAAAAAAAGCAAAAGCGTATGTAGGCTGTGCAAAATGGGGTAGAAGCGAATGGGTAGGCATAATCTATCCGGATGGCACCAGACCGGCAGATTACCTGCGTAATTATGTTAACCACTTTAACAGTATTGAGTTAAACGGAACATTTTATCAGACAAAAAAAGACCATATAGAAGCCTGGACAACTATTCCGGATAATGAGTTTAAGTTTTGCCCAAAATTCCACCGGATAATAAGCCACATCAGGCGATTAAATGGATGTGAAGAAAGCACAGCCCGGTTTTTTGACGCCATTGCAGCATTCGGCTCACTGCTTGGTCTCCCTTTTCTCCAGGTGCCTGAGAATTTTTCACCAAAATATTTTGACCGGTTACAGCATTATATTCGCACTGTTTCGGGAACTATTCCATATGCAATAGAACTTCGCCATGAGGCGTGGTTCAGTGATGGAGCCGTAAGAGAACAACTTTACCGTTTGCTCGAAGCACAAAAAGTGACACTCATCATTACCGATACGGCAGGCCGCAGAGATTGTCTGCACCAGCGTCTTACTACAAATAAAGCTTTTGTCCGGTTTGCGGGGTATGGCCTCCATTCAAGCGATTTTACGCGGATGGACGCCTGGGCGGAGCAGATCAGATGCTGGATGGATAACGGATTGTCGGAAGTATATTTTTTTCTGCATCAGAAAAGCGAAAAAGACACGATTGTGTCGGCACAGTATATGGCAAATAAACTAAATGAAGTGTGCGGGCTCAACCTGAAATTGCCTCATTTCATCAATCAGGGCGCTGGAATGTAACAATCTTCATAATTAATTTTCATCCTGTTATCGCACTATTTTCCCTTGCAAAATATTTTACGAAAAACTCGCCATTCAGGAGGTAAATAATTTTGAATTATGTGAAATCAAATGAATCAATCCTGGCTTAACAGATACTTTGAAAAACTTTCGCCATTCACTTTAACATATTTGACATCAAGATCGTACTTAACTTTCATATTGGCTGATGAAAAATTTCCGTCGATTTTAACATATTTTAAGTTTAAATCACGATCAAAGGTTGTATTTGAAAAATTCAGGCCATTTTTAAATCTTGCATATTTAAAGTTCGCATCATCTTTAAAAAATGCGCTCCCAAAATTAGCCGATTGTCTGAATTTTGCATATTTGAAATTGGCTTCTTCATTAAAAGTGCTTTCGCTGAAATCCGTTTTACTATCAAATTTGGAATATTTAAAGGCTGATTTTTCTTCGAATTTACAATTTTTGAAAACCACATCATTATTGAAGGAAGCACTGAAAGTATAATCAGAGTATTCATCATGGATATATGCAAGGACATCATCTTCGAAGGTACAATTTTCAAATCGGATATTACTCTCTATGATCTCTTCAACAACATTATTATCCGATCCAAACCAGCTTTTTCTCTTTTCATATTTTTCTTCGTGTTTTTTTTCGAAATAGTATGTTAAGTCAAGATCACCCACAATCTTTACATTCTTATAAGATACATCCTTGCCATGTTTGATATCATCAAGGATATCACGTGCATCAATGGTCGATTGTCCAAACGAATATTTACCAGTTACGAATAAACAGAATACTATTAGTGTAGAGGGTAGAAATTTTTTCATCATAGTTGTTTCTATTGAAATTTGTGATTGGATTGTATTTGGATATACGTTTTACCTTTGAAATTGTTAATGTTTTTTAAAATAAAGATCATGAAGATCGCAAAACCAGCCATTTTAATGATTCTTGTCTTTATTGGCCACCTTGGCAGGACTCAAAACACATATTAAATTTCATTATTCAGGGCATCACAGGGCAAATTGATACAACTTATCGAGGAGTTAAAGTCAAAATCAAAACTGTAAGTGATAGCGGGTGGTGAAAAGCCTTATATCATCCGTCACAGTCAGGGTGACCATTGGGATTTGGTGATATATGAATACATCAATAATCTTCCTTCATGTTATTCCGGAAGTAAGAAATTACCTAAGATGTTTACACCGGAATATGTGGATGATTTTTATAACCTAATTGCATTTTATGAAAACATATTTGTAAATGGCAATGATTTTAAATCTGTTTCGTATTTATTTGAATCCAATAATTGTGTTCATGTGGAGATGTTTCAGGCGCTCCCTGGAAAAACAGGCAGAATTACGCAATCAACAGGAAATGGAAAATGTGTATTTAACGGAATTAAACCGGGTTCAGAATCTGATATTTGTGAAATCAACCGGAGCCAGCTGGGACATTTTTACGCTTGGAGGTTACCGGGATACCAAGCATTTTGCTGAAAGCGCAGATATACCCTACGGAAAAGAAGAAAAGGCAGCGATAAGTGCAGGATTTAAGGATGTCAGCGATATTAGTCTCTATTTGAGGTCACTTATTTATCGACATAACGATACACTTGCAAAAAAAGTAAAGTAGTTTCTGGAACCGTTTTGATTCCCTCCTTAATGCTTATCAGAGCTAATTACAAACCCGTGTATAATCTACGATTATTATTGAATTGTTTTCCTTTGATTCCAGGATGGCCTTTTCAGTTACAATTAGAGCCAGGCTTTCATCCTGAATATTCTTTAATGCAGTGTCTTTATACTCCGGATCGTAATTTTTCCTGATCCATTTTTCAGCTGCTTTATTCAGCCGGTTATATTTTCCTGATTTAAGACAGCAGGTCACTGCAAAGGGCTTTTCCGATACCATCCGGGTTTGATGCCCGTTTGACGTTACATACGTATCGATCCATACATACCAGGTTTCCACTTGCGGGGCAGGTATGCTGAATGATAAGAACAGGTAAGTGATAAGTACTGACAGATACATTCTTACAACTGGTTTGATCCAAAATTACGGAATATTTTTAAGCTTTCTCTTCAAATATCGGTGAAATGAAAGAAATAGGTGTGTATCATCTTCATTGATCTGCATCAGCCTTTCAGTCATTCTGCGATATAAATTCGGGTTTTTAGTCACTTCAATTTCTTCGAGTAACACCATGGCCTTTGATTTGAGTATCCGCTGTTCATTAAGATCTACAGATAACGGAACATCGTTTTTTTGAGGAATTGAATATACGGAAAATATATGAGCATAAATCATCACACTTTGAGCTAGATTTATGGATGGATAAGGATTTGCTATAGGAATGAGGCTTCTCAAATCGCATAATGCCATCTCTTCTGTCAATAAACCACTTTCTTCGCGACCGAATACAATGCCAATGGTTTCAAATACAGTGCCTTTACTACGGATGAGATCCACACAGGCTTCTGGTGTAAAATAGTCGTGCCATAAAGTTCGTTTTTTTGCTGTGGTTGCTATGGTAAAGTCGATATCCGAAATTGCTTCTGACAAGGAGGGGAAAACAGTGGCTGCATGGAGAATATCATGAGCACCATACGCAAGCTTTTTTGATTCTTTAGAAAAATGATCGCAGGGATTTACAAGCCGTAACGATTTAAAACCCATTGCTTTTATTGCGCGTGCTGCGCTGCCCACATTTCCCGGATGTGAGGGTTCAGTAAGTATAAAGTGAACGTCCATAAAACAAAATAAATTGAAAATCTTTCTTAAATTCAATGATTCTTAGAAAAAGTGATTTTATACCATTAAAAAGATGAAAAAATACAATAATGTTAAATGGCTATTGCTGTTTGTATTGTTCACTGTAGCAGGCACTGCTTGCAGTACCAGGGGAGATCCCGGGATTGAGCAGAGTAAAAATCTTTTGGAAAAAGGCAAACTTATAATTGTAGGTGGGGCCATGCGAGATACCACTATTTTTAACACCTTTCTTAGATTTGCGGGTGGAAATGATGCACCTATTGTAGTTATACCAACTGCAATGGCAGATACCATTACAAACGAAATGCTTCAACGAACAAAAGAAAGGATGTTTATGCTTGGAGCCACAAATGTAACGGTTTTGCATACTAAAGACCGGGAAGAAGCTAATTCACCAGAATTTTTTGATCCTGTAATGCGAGCAAACGGGGTGTGGTTTACCGGAGGAAGACAATGGCGTATTGCCGATTCCTATCTCGGAACACTCACACAACAGGCTTTTGACAATGTACTGAGGAAGGGTGGGGTGATCGGAGGCTCTTCCGCAGGTGCTACTATACAAGGCTCGTATCTTGCAAGGGGTGATACCAAAACCAATGTAATCATGATGGGAGACCATGAAGAAGGCTTTGGGTTTCTGCCTGGTGTAGCTATCGATCAGCATTTGCTTCGCAGAAATCGTCAATTCGACCTCATTGAAATAATTGAAGCAAAACCAGATTTACTGGGCCTTGGAATTGATGAAAATACAGCACTCGTAGTACAGGGCGATGAATTTGAGGTGATTGGAAACGGATATGTGGCTGTATATGATGCCGGCTTATGGAATACAAATACGTCCCCTATCAGCGGAAAGTTTTTTCTGCTTTCTGCAGGCGATAAATACAACTGGAAATCCCGTAAAGTCACCTTTTGGGGAGGGAACAACCGAAATATATTCGGGAATTAACTATATAGTTATGCTATTTACAGAAAATAATTGATTTATAAATGATGATAACTTCATTTGTCAATAAATTGCACAAAAAATCATAATCTTATGAAAAATGTACTTATTATTTTGTTTTTCGTTATCGGATTTTCACAAGTTTCTTTTGGCCAGGAAATTGGCGTCCGGTTTGGCGATACGGTAGGCGGCAATGTTGCCATTGATGGGGTGTTTGCTTTCAAAAAAAGCAGAATTCATGCGGATGTTTCATTTGGAAATGGTGGTTTAGGCGTTGTGGGCGTGTATGATTTTATTGTAAGCCCTCTGGGTGATGAAGCGTTTAACTGGTATCTGGGGGTTGGAGCATCGGCCTTTCTTGGTGATCCGTTCGAACTTGGCATACCCGGTGAAATAGGACTTGAATATCGATTTGATAACGTACCCATAGCGCTGGGTATTGACTGGAGGCCGACTTTTATCCTTATTGAAAATACCGATTTTAAGATTGACCGGTTTGGTTTGAATGTACGTTTTGTGCTGGCGAAATAAACAGGCAGTATTGCATTCTTATGGGATAAACTAAGTATTTAATTAATACAGGTTAAATATTTTAATATCAATATATTATAAATTATTTATAATAAAACATCTTAAAATTTCTTTAGCCTGATACGACGTGGAGGGTGATTTAATTGAAAGATTTATAAAACGTGTCATTTTCTGTCATTGATTACGAATGTGCCGCTCGCCTTGGGAGAGCCAAAGCAACGGCTGGCAGAATATGAAATAGTGGATGTAATGGTCAACAAAAAACGTGTAGCCAAATACTCGTCTTGTCCGGTTGTAATCAAAATGCAGCTGAATAACCCTGTCATCCACCTTGGCAGACATAGTGTAGGGTTTGTGGTTGAAATTATTATAGTATAATTCGAATTCAAATATTATGTCTCTCTGGCATCGTAAATAATTCGGATAGTGAGCAATGTATAATCGTATGTAAACTCAAGGGCGATTTTGCCATCTTCCTAATACTCGGTAAGAAATAACGCTTTTTGTTCGGGTACCGTACGTGGCACGATCTCATCTGCACTGGAATTACAACCGATTAACAGGACAAAAACAGCCGAAAGTAAAGACCACTGAATTGTACGTTTATTAGGTTAAGGGACAATCCATATTCACGCTCAGGTTAAGGAATATTCCATAGAAATATAAAATATTAATGAATCTCCCGAAATCTGTGTCGGAATCGCTGCCGGAAATTTCTATGTCTGTTTACATTAATTAACTTCGCATTTCATTTTACCCGGATATCCGGTGATAAACATTGACAGCATGCGGAAAATTGACAGGTGGGCAGGGATACCCATCACTATGGTAATATCCGTATTGCTCTGGCTTAAAAAAACGCTTCTTTTCCAGCGAAGGAAATTACCGGATCCGTCCCGTACGTTATTTATTGAACTTTCTGAGATGGGAAGCGCAATCATCGTTGATCCTGCCATGCGAAAGCTGATAAAAGAAGTAGAGGCGGATGTTTATTTTGCCATATTCAGAAGTAATTATAAAAGCCTGAATTTCCTGAATACAGTGGTGCAAAAAAATATATTTACCATGCGTTCGGATAGTCTGATTCACATGGCAATTGATATTTTTAAGTTTATAGTATGGTGCAGAAAAAACAGGATCACTACAGTAATCGATCTGGAGTTATTTTCAAGATTCACAGCCATACTATGCGCATTTAGTGGCGCCACGGCCCGGGTAGGGTTTACTAATCTTCACGACGAAGGGTTGTACCGTGGCACCATTATCAACTATCCTGTTCGCTACAATCCGCACGTGCATATGTCGGTCAATTTTATGTCATTGGTGCAAACCACACTGGGGTTGAATGATACACCATATCCTACTACTCCCGTTGATCCGGCTGATCTGAAGCTTGCAAAAGCTGAAATCACCAAGAAAGAGACAGATGCGGTAAAATCAAAAATCAGGATACTGTATCCGCCGTGGCGTGATGAAAAGCTCATTTTGATCAATGCAAATGCTTCGGACTTGCTACCGCAGCGTCGCTGGCTTCCCGAATACTTTGCCTGGGTGTCGCGCAAAATCCTGGAGTTGTATCCGGAAGTTTTACTAATCGCCACCGGATCTCCTGAAGAGCGGGAGTTTGTACAAAAAGTTGTTGATGCTGCCGGAAATGCACGGTTTGTGAATTCAGCCGGTGTATTTGATTTTGAGGAGTTGGTCCCGTTATACAGCATCTCCAAACTCATGCTTACCAATGATTCCGGCCCGGCGCATTTTGCCGCTGTTACCGATCTGAAAGTGTTTGTGTTGTTTGGACCGGAAACGCCGACTCTGTATTTACCTATGGGAAACGCAGAAGCCATTTACCTGGGGTTGCCCTGTTCGCCCTGCGTCAGTGCCGCCAACCACCGCAAAACCACTTGCGAAACGCGGCCCTGCATGACCGGCATACAACCGGAGATGGTGTTTGAAAGAATTGATAAATTCCTTTCCGGGAGTTGATATCTGAGGAGTCATCTACCCTTTACATTTCGGCTAACCTGTAATTCAGATTATCATGCTGAAAAAACAAACGTCATTACCCGGTTTCTTGTCTGCCGAAGCTTTTGCGCAGGCAGAATCCGGGTAATGACGGGTTTTTAGGAGGCCTGATATCCCGGGTAATGACGGCTGATGGAATGACTTGGTTTCCCCTGTTGTTAACAGTTGGCAGGTTTTAAAAAGCCTCCGGCACCTTTACAAGATACGTATTTGAAAGTGTCTGTTTTCGCGTGGATTTATTTATAAATGTACCCGTCATGGTGGTTACATGAAAATCCCTGAATGTTTTAAGAATCTCATATGAAACACCATTAATTTTCAGGGTTTTGAGCCCGTTATCATCGCAAAACACATATTTTCCCGACACTTCTGACCGTTTAAATTCTGCTCTGTTCTGAACGGGGATCACCCGTTTTAAATAGAATTCAGTTACCCATGTATTACGGTCGAGATAAACCAATTTATCGGGAGGCAGGTTATTTTCATTCATGTAAAAGGCCACTTCGCTTTCAGATTGGTAGGTCATCAGTTCCGGGTAGAAATCACGGTTCATAAAATACATTACAAATAAAACAGCTAAAGCCGGAGGGAACAAAATTTGTTTGATTCTGCCAAAAGAACGCTTGAAAATGACAATACAAAGTATAAGTACCATGACAGCAATAATCATCGTATCGGCATATGGCAGTCTTCTTAGGAAAAAGTAATCCAGCGCTGAAGCAGTTACAAAAAAGGCTATGGTAGTAAATAGCTGTATGCCTGAGAAAATTTTAAGAAATCTGTGGTTCCGGGCAAATCTCAGTAATGTATTCGCCGTAAGTATGGCTAAAAGCGGAAACAAGGGCACAATATAATGCGGAAGCTGAAAGCGTGAGAATGACAGAATGAGCACCAGTACTATAAATCCGAAATAGGTGTAGTTTTCGCTGGTTTCAGTTCTTTTTATGAGTCTTTTGGTTTTGTCATATAATGCAAAACAGGCCAGAAATGCCCATGGGGCAAAAGCCCAGAGCAACGTATGCAAGAAGAAAAACAGATCGCCTTTTCCTTTTATGGGGCCTGTATTGGCGAACCGTCCCCACTGGCTGTCCCAGAAAAAAAATTTAATGCCGGAAACATCCGTTTGTCCAAACACAACTTTTTCAGGATGCAAATCGAACTGGTAGTAGTAACTGTATAAAACCGGCGTCATAAACAGCAGCGAAGCGAATGCTGCTGCAATCCACTGCCAACTGATGAGTTCTTTCCAGTTCTTTTGATAAATCAGACTGAACAAAACTGCAGACGCTACCGGGATAATGGTAAACAGCCCCTTGGTCATCATCAGGCAAGCCAATCCCAGGCAGCCTGACAGCAACTGGCTCCATTTTTTTTCTTCCAGATAAACAGCCAGATAGTAAAGTGAATAAATGGTCAGTCCAAGTAAATACGGTTCAGCACGCACATCATTGGCGGAGAGAATCAGGTGCAGTGCTGTGATCAGCATCAAAGCTGCAATATATCCGGTTTTCGAGGTGTAAAATCTCCTGCCGAAAAGATAGGTATAGCGAACACCCAGCAGCACAAACAAAATCGCCGGTATTTTATACCCCAGGTTATTAATTCCAAGAATTTTGTATGAAAGGGCTGTAATCCAGAACTGAAAGTGTGGCTTGTCAAGCCAATCCGCGCCACGCGAAAACAGTTCGATAAAGTTGTTTCGTTGCAGCATCTCCATCGGTATGATGGCATACGTGGCTGCATCAGGTTCCATAATGGTAATGAACAAACCCAACGTGTAAACAAGCAGCCCAAAACCTGCTGTCAGGTTCCAAAGTGTTTTTGAATTGGCTAATTTAACCGCAAATTTCATAAACAAAATATCGGGCAAATATAGCAGCCTGTCCGGATTTTATGACGGTATCACAAATTACAGCAGAATCATTGGTAGCAACGTCCAACGTAAAGTGTTATTAGAATCAGGAAATGTATAGGTTACCTGATAATCATTCGTCCGGAATATCCTGTCATAAAATAATTATGGCATGCTTCTGTTAAAAACACTTGAAAATGTTGCGTTACGCCCTGGTTCTAAGCGGATGTACCATTCCGCACTGAACCTGTATGAATAATTATATAAAATCAATACATGTTATCGTTATCGCAGATATATTTATATTTCGATAAATAAGCCGGTGAACAAGTTTGCTTTCATATTATTTTTACTGATCACTGAAATTGTTGCCGGGCAGGCCGATTCGGTTCAAACAAAAAGTATGTACGCTCCGGTAATAATTCAAAGCGCCGTATATGCTACAGGAACTTTTTACTTAACCCAGATCTGGTATGCGGGTCATCGGCGGGTTTCATTTCATTTTTATAATGATAATGCAGGCTGGATGCAGGTTGATAAGGTTTCCCATGCATTTATATCATATCACGTTAATGATATTTCCTACCTGATATTCAAGTCATACAAATACGGCAAAAAGCAGTCATTATTATACAGTGGCATTACAACCACCGTATTTCAGACAACCATTGAAGTATTGGATGGTATTTATGAAGGATTTGGTTTTTCCTGGGGCGATATGATAGCAAATACAGCTGGTATTGCGATGTTTACAACACAACAGGCACTCTGGAATGAACAGCGCGTTATATTAAAATTTTCATACTCCCCCGAATCAATTGCGGATATAAAACCAGGTTACGAAAATAATAATCAGGTTGCCCGCATATTTACTGATTACAACGGTCAGACCTACTGGGCAAGCCTGAACCTGAAAATGTTTTTCAAACAATCAAACTTGCCGGAATGGCTGAGTTTTGCCATTGGATACGGGGCCAATGGCATGCTTAAAGAGTTTGAAAATCCTTCATATCTGCCATATCACGAAAGATACAGGCAGTTTTATCTGTCTCCTGACATTGATCTGGTGGCGTTATTTAAAACGCAAAGAAAGGGGGTAAAAATCCTCCTTCGGTTTATTAACACGTTTAAATTTCCCATGCCGGCAGTCGAAATCAATAAGTTTGGGACCACTTTTCACTGGTTGTATTTTTGATTTTTTGAGAATTTCATAAAAGAGAAATCAATTAAACCCAAAATTGTCAATAGGATTGACAATTTTGCCCTATGGGCAGACGAAAGTCATTGATAAACAATGACTTCATCTGGGTTAACCCAGGCATCCCGCCTTGGCGGGATCGCCTGCACTTCGTGCAAAAAGTTCTAATGAACTTTTTGGGTTCAATAAAAAAGACTCATTTTAGGACATAAAAGAAATTTCTAAAGATATTTTGAGTTGGGTTGATCCTCATTACTACTAACCCCCGGGCCAAATTGAGTCTCTCGGTGCTTGAATTTGGTCTGGCAGTCGTTGGATTGGGCCTGGCAAAGGAATTATTATATTCTTTCAGTATTAAATAAGTGACCGACTGCTAAGAAAATAAAAAATTCATTGAAATTTATCGAAATTTTATAGCGCTATTCTGGTATATGACAACCGATTATATTTTTCCTTTTATTGTTGCGAACGGTCTTGTGTATGGCTCGTGGCATGTTTAAAATTACTTATTTTTCGGTTAAGTACAGAGCCAAATTTTTGCATTTTGTTTTTATCTTATTTTACTTTAAAAGCCAAATTATAAATTTGGCGGAACTTCATAAATGTTCACTAACTTTGGATTAACAACGTACTAGCAATGAGTTATATACGTTATTGGCAAATGTTACACTATTTTTTTAAGTAATTCATTTCCTAAATTTTTGATTATTTTGTTTTCGGGAGGAATCTGATTTATTAATCTTTGAATTTTTCCTCTTCAATTTTCAACTAATCTGACGGAAAGTTTTGAAGGTCTTTTTATTCTAAAAAAGTTAATTATACGCCATAAAAAAAACAGTATTCCCAGGCGGACAGGATCGGTTCTTTCATGTATTGAATACAGTGAAAATTTAGTTTTATAAATAATTGAATCTGCTGCACGAAATCCACTCTCTACAGCAGGACCTATGCCTTCTCCTAAGTCTTTTGTTGCCAGACCAGCAGCATCGCCTATAATGAACGCATTGTCTATTTTGCAATTTTCTACTCGATCTCTTATAAAATACACATATCCTTTGGGTTCGAATTCATAATTTTTGACGATGTTAAGCTCATTGAGCTTTTTAACAAGATAATCCCAATGCTCTTTTATATTCACTTTTTTATCTTTAAATAGGCCTCCAACCCCAATATTCAAGTAGCCATTTTTCTTTGAAATACACCATGAATATCCATGAAAATTGTTTTCATAAAACCAGGTACGACTCGCTTTTTCTTTATAATCATATTTTATTTCTTGCTCCATACAGCATACTAAATTATTCTTGTTTCTTGGATGTAACTGTTTGAAAAAAGAAATATAAACAGGACAATGAGAGCCCCCTGCTCCTACAAGATACTCACATTTGTATTCATTATCAATAATATAAAATCCATCTTGCTTCTTGATTTTAAGGACTTTATGATGATATACATCGACACCTGATCTTTTTAAAAGCCAGTCATCAAATTCATATCGTATTATTGCATAGGATTTTGAATTTATTTTTTTATCGATGCCAAAGAAATTAACATAATTTGCATTCAGTTGTATGTTGGGATAATCACTTAATTCCAGTTGATCAATGACCTCAGGAGTGACCCATCCAGCGCATAATTTTACTCTCGGAAATTTTTGAGAATCAAGAAGTATGCAGTCGATATTGTTCTGTTTTAATTTCCATGCACAAGTAGATCCTGCTGGTCCTCCTCCAATAATAATAACCTTTGAGCATTTCATTTATTCACCTTATAGTTTTATAAACACTAAAATTTACAAGCTATTTAAATTCTTGGATAAAATAGAATGTTCTTTAAATTTCATAAACAAAAATTAGCCGATCCTCAGATTCATCAAAATTTAAGACTTTCAATTCTAACGCTTCTTTGAGTTCAATATGGCCATGAATTCTTCTTTCGAATGATCTAATTCTTCAAGTAAACTAACTTGCTTCATCTCTAATTATCAAGTCTCTGACCACGTAATGTAATAATTGTTGCCAACACCTAAATATATGGAATTCCACGTATTTAACCTATGTCATTAGGGTTAATTCCCATCGAATCGATCGGGCTGGTAATGCTTGTCAGGTTCGTCGTAGCTGAGTGTATATCTCCATTTTTCCGGACAAATTATGGACTGAGATTGGTCGTAGTGTGACCCTACGACCAGGAAAGTCTCAAGCAAGATTGTGTCAAATGAATGGCGTACTATATGTATGTCCGCTGTATTTTGTATTCCTGCAGCCATTATGGCCCGTTTGAATATTTCCCGAATGCACGATACACTATACAGGTGATGATATGGACCTTCAAACAGCCACGTACCGGGCCGGTATTCCCGGTAGTAACGGTTTGATTAAACGCCTGTTTTCCTGCCAGCCGGTTTACCTGCCGCAGGCATGGCAGGCTGGAATGGCGTTTATTTTTTTTGGGTGCTTTTTTTACTGCTTAATGAAGGTAATTTATTCTCCGTTTCATTGCCTTTAAATCCCGACTTCCGACTTATTCACAGCTCTCCTTTAATCATGAGTTAATTCGAAATAATTTTAAAATAATTCTGCCAGGGGATTTCCTATGTTACCGCTTGGCAATTGCAGATTAAGCATCATAGCCAAGGTAGGTGATATATCAGTAACCGAGATTTTTCTTATCGACTCTCCATGGGTTATTCCGTAACCAAACCAAAGTAAAGGAACATGTGTGTCATAGGCATACCCTGTACCATGGGCAGCCCCTTTTACTGAAGATATATCTAGTTCAGAATTTGAACTTTGTATAAAACCAGGATCAAAAGTCAAAATGATATCGCCTGATCTTTTTTGATGGTATCCATTTTGCAGCAATTTCCTTAAACCGTCGTTATATTCATTTGTTTGTAGATTATATGCAGTTAAGGCTCCGCTAATCCCATTTAAATTTGCTAAAAAGTCAGCAACATCCTGTTGAACGCTTTGCAATTGTAGCCCATGTTTGGAAATAGTACTCCTGTTTAAATACACTTGGTTTCCATCAAAATTTTGAATCCAGGAATCATCACCCAATTTCGTATTTAAGTAGCCGGTGAGAGTATCTTTATATTGTGCTATTCTTGCAATTCCCGTAGGCAGCTTAAGATCATTTAAATATGATGCGACTTGGATCGCACCATGATCTGAAGTGAGAAAGAGTGTATATGCACCTTTTCCAACCTTTTCATCTAAGTATTTTAAAAGTTTGCCTATCTCAAGATCTAATCTTAAATAAATGTCTTCTAATTCTACGGATTGAAGTCCAAAGGTATGCCCTACTACATCAGGAACGGAATAGCTGATAGTAAGCATGTCTGTTGCATCATCAACTCCAAGATTTTCATTCTTTATAGCTTCCATGGCGAAATCTGTAAGTAGCTTATCTCCGTATGGGGAAATCCACAACAATTGATACTCAGTGTTTAATTCCTTGTATGTTTCCCTAAGTTTTTTGAAATCATAAGGGAAAGTGGGGCTGGATTTCCCTCTTAATATCCACTCATATTTGTTATTATCCGCGGCACTTTCAATATAGTTTTCTAGTGGATAAAGTGTATTCCAAACGGTGTCCAGATATTGATTGGAACGTCCCAAATTGTTAAATTTAGTTACCCAATCCGGCAATTCGTTCATATAGTAAGAACTGGAAACAAAATATCCTGGGCTCGTTTGCCAATCATGCCAATAGGCCGCATTGGCAGTATGTCCGCCTGGTAAAACTGCTGCTCTATCCTTAAAGGAAATACTGATAACTTTTGATTTGAAATTATTGCTCATACGAAGTTGATCTGAAATAGTATTCGTTAGCAACTTTTTTGGTGAGATCCCAGTATTGTTCCCCTCCTTACTTCCAATTATGATTTCAGTAGTATCTTTGACATTGTCCACATCTTGCCCTAAATACCGATCGTACCAACTATTACCTACTATTCCATGCATGGATGGAGTTGTACCGGTGTAGATGGAAGCATGACCTGGCGCAGTTACTGTTGGTATGTAATTGTATTGAGTGTTTTTGTAATTGAACCCTTCTCGCATTAACCTCTTGAAACCATCATTAGAGTATTTTTCTTCATATTTATAGAGTTGGTCGAATCTCATTTGATCCACTACAATTCCAACTACCAATTTAGGTTTCTTTAAAGTCTCCGTTTGACTAAATAAGATAGATGTGTTAATTACATAAAGTATTATTATAGCTATTAATTTTTTCATTTTACTGCCTTTTTTATTCTTATTACCTTAATTATTTGTAGCTGATATTCAACTGGTTACTAATTTTCAAAATTTCGTTCGTTTTTCCTTTTCTAAACTCCATTTTAGTGATCTTAGCTCCAGGAAATTAATGGAGTTTCATTATAGGAATTGCACTATACCGAATATAGGAAATTCCTCATAGTTACACTATCTCATTGGAGATAATTTTCACCGAATCAATCAGAGGCTGGCAATGCGTTTAAGGTTCGTCGTGGCTGGGTGTATATCTCAGTTGTTCCGGAGGAATTATGGCCTGACAGTACATGGATGTTACGCATGCTTACACCTTTGCGGGATTTTCTTTCTAAATGCTTTTCCCCTTTGTTGCTAAGGGCTAACTCCAATTCATCGCATTCTACCACTCCTGATAGATGTTGCGGGACAAATCGGTTTAATGAACATAAAAAGCAATAACTGATGCCAAAGACTATCAATACATCTTCTAGTTCAAATGAAAATTGTACTGATTGGCTTTTTCCTGTTTAAGAAGGGCCCTACTGAACCGGATATGGCTCGCAATAAAACTTTCCCGGCTTCGCGTATCATCCATACTTACCAGTCTTAGTTTATCTTCAGATTTCAGATTAAGTGACAAGGCCACATCCCACATTCGCCTGGGTATCTCTATCACCTTTTTTGACTTTCTTTCCCTGAATAAATCAACCAGCTCACCAAATACATCATCGCGTATCTCATGATTTATACTGTTTTTTACTTTCGAGATACTTCCTCCTGAATACGTCTTGTCTTCGAAAAACTGATAATAGGCGTCCAGCCTGAATATATAACCTGCCTCCACAGATATATCCAGTTCGCCGCCCGGATACCGATTATGAATTTTTTTCAAATGCACCATTGTTCCGAGGTTTTCGACGTTGTTATCATTCTCATAGTAAATTCCAAAAGACATATTTTTAGCCTCCACATCTCTCAACAACTCTTTATACCGTGGCTCAAAAATGTGAAGTATCGTAATTTCACCCGGAAGAAGAAAAATATTTAATGGGAAAATCGGATACTTCATAACACTCTAAACTTACTTAATAATAGAACAAATATTTTACCAACATTATTGCTATAATAAAGATATTTAATAAAATCAATTAGACGAAATTAAAGAATATCAAACATTAACGTTAGCGGGTTTATGTATAATACATAATTTTCTATTTTTACGGTTCAGAAAATATGCCGATGAAAACCATTACCGAAATTATTGAAGATTACGTGTACGAAACCACGAATGAAAATGGCAATAAAATTTGCTACCCGGCTAGCACATCCTGAGCAAATCACCCAAGAGATACCTGCCTTGCTGGCAGGCAGGTTGGTACCGAAAGGCTCGGGAGAACTGAATCGTCACCGCTCTTTTTCTTTCTTTCAGACATGCCCCAACCTTCATCAGGTAAAGCCGGATGTTATCCACCTGCCAGCATTTGGCAAAGAAGTGTTTTGTTTTGGCAATCATCAATTTGATCTGGCGAAACATTTCGCAGGCAAAGGGTGGAGGTCATCAACCGCAGGAAGTTGGCCCAGAAGCTAGGACAGGAAAGCCGGTCTGCATAAGTCATGTTCTTCAATTCCTTTATGCGGTTTTCGCTGGCATCCCCCCGTTTGACGTAAAATCCGAAATAAATCTGTCTGGCGGTCATGTTTTCAAAGTTGCTGGCGAAATAACGGATGTTCATGCCTTTGCCGGTAGATTCCACTTTAGCGTAAAGCTTTTCGGGGCGGTCCCAGCTTTTGGCCTGGTAATCCATGGGGCCGACAAACTCCTGGTGTTTGATATTTACCGAGGCATATTGCCTTTTTACCTGATCAACAGTCTCTTTGGTAAGGCCTTTTAAGACCTCATTACTACTAACCCCCAGGCAAAATTGAAGGTTAAACCGGTTGGCCAACCGATAAAAAGCTGCCCCTGAGAAGCCACTATCTGCGCGTATGAGGATTTTTATCCCAGGCAGTTTTTTCCTGATTTTAAGGATAATCCTTTTCAAAAGCCCTACAAACCATTTATTGGAATGACAGTTCCCCGGACGTAAAACAGGTAAAATAACCTGCCCTGTGTTACCATCTTTAAAGAACAGCTCATGGTACATAGTCTGTCCATAATAGCCATTGTACAAAGAGAGCTGTTGATACCCATGGGTAGGATCATCGGTACCATCTACATCAATGATGATCTGACCGGTCTGCTCATCTAACCCCTCTACATAACGCTCCACAAACCATTGGCACATTTGGTAGATCAGATGCTTATCGGCTTTGTTTTCAAACCGGCTTAAAGTAGGTTGGGAACACAATCCGCTATCCAGCACTTTACTGATTACCGGGTCATCCCTGAGTTTTTGTTCATCATTACAATCTTCATAGCCCTGCATCATTAAAAATACCCGTTGGCGAAGCATATCTTCATAGGTGTAGTCGATATAAAAAGGGTTGCGGTAGTCTGGGATTAGTGAGGCGAAGCTCTTTAACAGTCCGGTTTTTTTCTCTACTTTCTCACTCAACAATATGGCCCCGTCCGAGCTAATGGCCGATGCTGAAAAATTAAATTTGAAGGCTTGTTTTCCTCGATAAAATGCGGTATCTTTTTCCTTATATTCAGGCATAAATTATATGTTTATTTTGTGATTAACTACCTAAATATAAACATTTTATGCCTGTTTTTTATGCTTTCCTATGAATTTTTCGGGTGAAGGAGTACAAGCCAGGAAAGGGCAGTTCCCGTAAGTTCGAGAATAAGTCTGGTTTACAATTTGCAATGCATGAGCCACATCCGGAAAAGGATTTGAAGACTTACCAAAAACGGACAGCGAAGAAATTTATAAGTGACTATATCAAAACAACAAAAGAGGAACAAAATGGCTGATTTTATTAAGCACAAAGGATTTAAGGGCACAGTGGCATACAGTGCAGCTGACAAGTGTTTGCATGGCAGGATTGTAGGTATTCCTGACACTGTTATATATGGCGGAAATGATCTCATTGAGCTTGTGGACAGTTTTAATCAAGCTGTAGATGAATATATCAAAGACTGTGAGCGATTGGGTAAACCGGTGAAAAAGACCTATTCGGGTCATTTTTCCATTCGTATCAAGCCCATATTGCACAGAAAGCTCGATTACCTGGCTGCCTCCAGAAAGACCAGTGTTAGCAAAATTATTGAGAAAGTTGTGTCCGACACAATTTCATCGGAGACAACTTCAATAGACTAGGGAATCGTTTACATTGTGACGCTTGACTGTCTATTTTCCGATAAAGAACTTAAAAATATGATTTCAAGCAGGTCTTCTGTGGTAATTTCCTCACCTGTAATTTCCGATAACGTATTAAAGGCATTTTTGACATCAGGCCAAAGTATAATCCCTCACCCCAATTTTTTTTACCGGGCTGGTGATAGATGATTGACAGCTGAAAATTAAACACAAAAGTAAAATCAAACTAACGTTCAAGGGAATAAAAGAAGATGAATACAAGAGCAAAACAGGACATTAAACGAAAATTAAGAATCTTGCACCATGCAAAAGAGATTGGGAATGTTAGAAAAACGTGTCGATATTTTGGTGTTTCAAAATCAATAAACTGATAGATTTAGCCTTAAAAGTACTTAGAAATGTATTTCAGGAAGCTTTTAGCAAGTGATACTGGTATCACTATTGGTTGTATCACAAAAGACATTTTTATTTAAAAGTGACCCAACACCCTCATACCCAAAATCTATCTTGGCAACATTTCCCGGATTATGGTAAATTCAACTTTTGAAACCTGTAACCAATGCCTTTAACCATCATTCCTGATATTTTATATAAATTGTTGCATGAGAAAAAATTTATTGCATAAATATCACCGTTCCCTTCTTGCAGAATTTAAGAGCAACTATGCCAACATGGTGGCAAAAATGGACGTAACATCAATCCACGATCTCCGGGTCAACAATAAAAAGATCAATGCGCTGTTTTTTCTGTTAGAATCGTTAAATCCATCTCAGTTTAACCTCAAGAAGGATTCCAAAGAACTGAAAAAGTTCTTTAAAAAAATCGGTAAAATAAGAGATTATCATGTTGCACAGATTGTCCTAAAGAAATACGAAAACTATCTGGATCAAAATTTTAATGATTGTTTAAAGTTATTCCGATCAGATATAGTTAAGAATAAACGCAATTTTAGAAACTGGCTTAAAACGCATGATATAAAACCTTTTCTTATCAGACAGGATAAACTCGTTAAAGCCACCTATGAGATAGAAGATGAAGTCCTTAAATCAAAAGGAAACACACTGGTAAATAAATTAAAGAGGGAAATTATCTTTGAAAATGATAGAAATTACAACGTATGGCACAAAAGGAGAATCTTGTTGAAAAAGTTACGGTTTTTAATTGAGGCTTTAAAGTTTAGCTTAAAAGATTGGAATAAATTTGATCAACGATTAAAAAGAGTGAAATTATTGGAAGAATTACTTGGAGATTGGCATGACCTGGTGATTACTGAAACATTACTTAAGGATCATTTATCTACAACCCTAAGTAATTTAACTTTACTAAAAAAAGCCTTAAAAAAAGATCGGGGATTTTTAATCAGTACAGTAAAATTTTATCTAAAGGATTCAAAGACCTTATAAATTATATATTTCAAAAACATGACCTATTACCACCCCCATTAAATACCTCCTCTTTCTGCAAACTTCAAAGATTAAATTTTGAATAAAATTATTATATATTACTTGTAATCAATATGTTATAAACTTTAAATGCACTCGAAAGAAGTTGAAATCTCATTAAACTACATCAGGGAAGTGACGAAAGTTTTGATCAATGTGAAAATATTTTATAGGAAATTAGAATAATATAACTTTACAGGGGGGTAAGGGGTGATGTGATGCAATGCTATTTATTTTAAATCTTATAATTATATTATAAGAGATATGACAAAAACGGCAACTTTCCGCTTTTATGAAGAATTGAATGATTTTCTTTCCCCGGAAAAAAGAAAAAGACTATTCCCGTTTGAATTCTCAGGAAAACCTTCGGTAAAGGATGCCATTGAGGCCTTAGGGGTGCCACATACCGAAGTGGATCTGATTCTTGTCAATAGCCGGCCCGTTAATTTTAAATATAATATCTGTAATGATGATTATATTTCCGTATATCCGGTCTTTGAGTCATTGGATATCACATCGGTTACCCTGTTAAGGTCCAAAGGATTGCGTAAACTCAATTTTATATTGGATGTACACCTGGGTAAACTGACTGCCTATCTTCGCATGGCAGGGTTCGATTGTTTTTATGAAAATGACAATTCGGGTGAGGATATAATTGGAATTGCCGCTAAAGAAGCCCGGACCATTTTGACCAGAAACCTGGGCATTTTGAAAAATGGTGCAGTAACCCGCGGATATTGGATTCGGTCACAAGATCCCAAAAAGCAGTTTGAGGAAGTAGTAAAAAAATTCAGACTTTTCTCCATGTTCAAACCATTCAACAGGTGTATACGATGCAATGGCCTGATCATTCCCGTGCCAAAAGAAAGGGTTTTACATTTACTAAAGGAAGCTACCAAACAATATTACCAGGAATTTTTCCATTGCTCTTCCTGCCACCGGGTATACTGGAAAGGATCACATTATCATAGAATGAAAAAGTTTATTGAATCTGTGCTGTCCACCGAATCAATCAATTTATAGATAATTTTGTGCTGTAGAATTGATTATATTAAAATAGGCTACTCATGGATTGCCTTTGGGAGTGTAATTAGAATGTTCATACCAGTAATTTAGTGACAAATTATGTAGCACGATATTGGTAAAAAAGAAAAGATGGCCGCATACGTTGCAACTTATGTTCACGCCACTACACTTTATCAAAAGGGCAATGCCGCATTACGAGTAAATATTACAGAGATGAATACGCGGATAAATAAAGTGCCGATCGATCAGCGTTACTGACAAACTTATATATATCGGCATTTAGCTTATAGGAATACCGAACCTAGTCCAAGATCTCCCCAGGTAAGAACATCTTCTTTCACCCAATCCTTGCCGTATCCACTAACAAAGTACTCATCTAATGGTGTTTTGGATATCACAATGATCCCGTCTTGCGGGACAGGTCTGCTTGCTTATCCAACTTTGTAAGCCTCTTATACGGTTCCTGTTCTGCCTGCACCGTAGCTTTAGCGTATCGGGGTCAGTACCAACCACGCAGTCTGGCTTACCTGCCCGACTGGCATGCGGGCTTCAGTACATCTCTCGCGAGAAACCAGCGGGGCAGGCTTTGCCACTTGCTTTGCTTCGAGGCGTCACCCACATGCATCCGGGACTTGCACCCTTTGGGACATTCTTTTAAAGAACTATATTTACCATTCAAGGCACACACAATATATATAAAAAATAGGCGAGACAATAGGTTTGCCATGGGTTATATCACAACTTCAACCTTTGTGTAACTTGACTGGTGATTCGAACTCAACCACCTACTTTTTATATACTTAACGTTGTAAAACAATTAAAAAAGATTATAAAACTATCCAGAATGAAAATACAGAACGTAAGTCAAAAATTGATCAGCTCTCATCTTGTTTCCGGTGAGATGAAGCCCGGAACCGAAATCGGGTTGAAAATTGATCAGGTATTATTGCAAGATGCCACTGGCACTTTAGTAATGCTGGAATTGGAAGCATTTAATTTAAATAAAATCAAACCAGAAATCGCAGTACAGTATGTAGATCACAACCTGCTTCAAACGGATTATAAGAATATGGATGACCATATTTTTCTGCAGTCAGCTGCAGCACGCTTTGGATACTGGTTCAGCAGGTCAGGAAACGGCATTAGCCATGTAGTACACATGGAACGCTTTGGTAAGCCAGGCAAAACACTGTTGGGCTCAGACAGTCATACTCCTGCAGGAGGCGGTATCGGAATGCTTGCCATGGGTACGGGGGGGCTTGATGTAGCTCTCGCTTCTGCAGGTGAGCCTTATTTTGTTAAAATGCCAAAAATTATGGGCATCAAACTTACCGGAAAGCTACCTGACTGGGTAAGTGCTAAAGATGTGATCTTAGAAATGCTACGTAGGTATGATGTAACTGGAGGACGTGGATATATCCTGGAATATTATGGTCCCGGTTTGAAAATTCTGAGTGCCTGGGATCGTCATGTTATCACTAATATGGGTACAGAGTTAGGCGCTACTACTTCCGTATTTCCCTCCGATGAAATCACCCGTGAATTTCTCCGGCAAGAAGGACGTGAAGATCAGTGGATAAAATTGGAAGCCGATGAAGGAGCATTCTATGATCATCAAATAGAAATTGATTTATCTGAGTTGGAACCTTTAATTGCACTTCCCAGCAGCCCGGGTAAAGTTGTGCCGGTAAAAGAAGTGAGCGGGTTAAAAGTGGGACAAGTTGTTATTGGCTCTTCTGCAAATCCGGGTCAGCGTGATTTTTGGATTGCATCTCAAATTGTAAAAGGAAAGGTTGTTTCTCCAAATCTTTCTTTCGATGTCAATCCCTCTTCCCGCCAGGTGTTGGAAAATTTGATGGAAATGCGTGCTCTCGGACATTTGATCTCTGCTGGTGCACGACTTCATCAATCCGGTTGTATGGGATGCATTGGTATGGGGCAAGCACCTGCTACCAATACGATCAGTCTTAGAACTATGCCGCGTAATTTTCCAGGACGTTCTGGTACACTTGATGACCAGGTATACCTATGTAGCCCGGAAACTGCTACAGCTTCTGCGTTAACGGGAAAAATTACTGATCCTAGGGAACTCGAAACTTTATTGAAAATTACTTATCCAAAATGGGAAGAACCAGCCCAAATTAAGATAAGTAAGCAGATGTTAATTGCTCCAAATGGGGCATCTACTGAATTGATCAAAGGACCGAACATAAAAACACTTCCCGATTTTGAAGAGCTTTCTGATGAATTGGAAATTCCAATCCTATTGAAAATGGGGGACGACATTTCAACAGATGGAATACTGAAAGCCGGTACCGATGTACTGCCTTTACGTTCAAATATTCCGGAGATAAGCAAATATGCTTATTATGCAATTGATCAAAGTTTCTATGATCGAGCCGTCCAAAATCAAAAAAATTATAAGGGTTTTTGTGTAATAGCAGGTGAAAATTACGCCCAAGGTTCAAGCAGAGAACATGCAGCATTGGCTCCCAGGTATCTTGGACAAAAGCTTGCTATTGCCAAATCCTATGCTCGTATTGGCTGGCAAAATTTAATCAATTTTGGCATGATCCCATTCGAATTTAAAAATGCAACTGACTGGGACAAACTAGAACAAGGCGATGTTTTACGGATAGAAGGCCTGAGATCAGCCATTAAAAACAGAGATTCGGTAACAGCTACCGTAGTTGGAAAAGATATTAGGATTCCATTTACGTATAATATTAGTGAAAGACAAGTTGAAATCATCTTAAAAGGTGGAGTAATTAACTATGTAAAACAAAAGTAATTTTTCAAATTGGTATTATTTCTGGTATTTTTTTGAAGTAATAAATTAATATAAAACCCGTACAGCCTTGATGGAATCGATAATTGAAAGGGTTAACCCCGACTATTGTAAAATTTAGGATACTCATTTTTGAGTATTGCATTTTTTTATAATAATCTTTCCTAAACTCCAATTAGCTGATTATCAGTATTTTACAATTAGTCGGCCCTTCGAACGGAAAATTCAAGTGAAATTTCCGAGTTAAGCCAGAAACTAAAACATATTTTTATAATTTCATTTTACTGTGCGACTTGAACCGGGTATTAGTAATCCACAATATCATTTATGTTATTGAGGATAATGGCCTTTGGACCAGAGTCAAGATCATAAGTTAGTATTTTAGAGGTGATTATACATAGCTTTCCTACCTGCACCTGCTTGCGCTGCTGTTGTCCGCTCTGCAGAGGAGATGCAAACTATCTTAGACAGGGTTGGCATCAACAGGGGATGGACAATTGTGAATGGGCTAATATAGAGGATACTCCGCTTGAATAAGATCAACTTCAATTTGAGCATCTATTGCTGCCCTCATGTAATGTATAATACTGCTCGAAATCCTCTAATCATTTAAGAACAATTGGGTATTTGCTTTCCCTGTTTAATAAAAATGGACATGTCGAAAGCTTGGATATGAAACTGGATTAAGCTAAATAATTTACTATTAGTGTATATCATAATATTGTTATATTATGCATCATTTGTTAAATTTAATTGTAAATTATTGAATTATTGAATTTTGTAATAAGAAATGCAATCATTAATTACGCCTGATTTAAAGGTCTTTATCGAAGGTTCTCAAGGGATATCTATGGGTACCAGGGACAAAGATTTGACCCCAGAATATACCCGGGTGCTGGGAGCAAGTGTAAATGAAGATGGTATCATAACTTTTTATACAGCTAAAGATACTTCAGTCAAAGCCATAGAAAATATTGATAATAATAAATTAATCTCAATAACATTGGCAAGCCCGTTAAGTTATGAATGTTATCAATTTAAAGGAAAATGTATTACCTACAGAGATTCTAATGAAATTGATCAAGGTAATATTGAAAGATATTTAAAAGGTTTTAATGATGCCTTAAACATACTTGGTATTCGTGATGGGATAATTTATAAATGGCCATCTCAGCCCAGCATGGCTATCGAGATGAAGGTTGAGGAAATCTTTGAACAGACTCCAAAAGTTGGAGCCGGGAAAAGCATCAGTAAATAATTATTACTATGATGATCAAAGAAGAAATGAAGCCCGCTCTACAGGGTATTGTACCTTCGTGCATAGTAACATGCTCCAAAGATGGAATTCCTAATGCCACGTATATTTCGCAGGTTTATTATGTTGACGAAGAACATGTAGCGCTTTCACATCAATTCTTCAATAAGTCGATTAGAAATATTCGCGAAAATCCTAAAGCGAGTGTAAATATTGTAAGCCCTGAGGACTTTAGCATGTGGAAGCTAGATTTACAGTATTCGCATTCCGAAAATGAAGGAGAACTCTATGATCAAATGAGTTTACAGCTTGAGGCCATCGCTTCAATGACTGGTATGGAAGATGTCTTTAAATTAAAATATGCCGAGGTTTTTAAAATAATAGCAGTACAACAAATAGCCTGAAAAATCTTTAATACCTATGGATAAAGATTTAAATGTCCAGCCATCAATTGATCAAATTCAGCAAAAACTAGCGCGTAAAAAGAAGGAAATTGAAATTCTAAAGGAAGTTTCTGTACGAATAAGTAGTTCTCTCGACCTCAATCTTACACTAAACAACTTATTGGAGTTACTCGACAAATATTTCTCTTTTAGGCATTCAATGATATTACTTTCCGAAACACAAGATCGATTTTTGAAAGTATTTGCAAGTTATGGTTATACCGATCAGGGAATCGGAGCTAAAGTAGAAGTGGGGAAAGGAATTGTAGGCATGGTTGCGAAAAAGAAACAAATGCTGCGGCTTGGAAATATCACCACCCAACTTAGATATATGAGTGGAGGAAGAGATATCACCGATCATCCCGAAAATGAAATTATTATAAAACTTCCCGGTTTACCCAATCCTATGAGCCAGGTAGCAATTCCTCTTTTGGTCCAGAAGGAACTGGTAGGAGTTCTTTCTGTTGAGAGTACAGAGCTCAACATTTTTAAGGAAGAGGATGAAGAATTGATCTCATTACTTGCTAGTCAGACAGCAATTGCCATTCAAAATTCAAAGCTTTTCGAAGCTGAACAGCAAAGATTCAGGGAAGTGCAGGAAATTAATACTAAATTATCCGATCTCAATAAAGAGCAGCAAAAGACACTTAATCTCTTTATGAAATATGTTCCTGAGCCTGTTGTGCAAAAAGCCCTTAGTGGAAAAACCGAATCAATATTCGAAGGTGAACAAATCGATATTGCGGTTATGTTTTGTGACATAAGGGATTTTACCCCATTGAGTGAGAGAATATCACCTAACGAAGTTGTAGCATTACTTAATTCCTATTATTCACATATGAATGAAGTAATCAAAAAATGGGATGGGGTAGTAAATCAATATGTTGGAGATGAGATCTTTGTTACATTCGGGGCTCCCCTTCCAATAACAAAGAGTGAAGAAAAAGCCGTGTATTGCGCCATGGGAATGATTGAACAGTTAGAAATCCTGAATCTTGATTTAAAAAGGAGACTGGGAACAGAAATCAATGTTGGAATCGGACTAAATTATGGGCCGGTTATAGCTGGAAATTTAGGATCGGAGGATAAAATCGAGTATTCGGTAACTGGTGATACCGTCAATACAGCAAAGAGAATTGAATCCTTAACAACAAGCCACCCTAACAGCATTTTAATTAGTGAGTCTATCTTTGATAAGACCAAGCATTTAGTAAATACTAAAGCCTGGGAGCCGATTAAAGTAAAAGGGAAAAGCGAAGATGTTAGTGTTTTCCAGGTACTTGATAAGATTAATTCTTAATTTTCATGTTGCTTTTTTACTTCTAAATCACTGATATTTAGTAACTTGATTTTGTGTGAAACTTTTTTACGTATTTATCAAAAACTTCCTGAATAATACTACAGGCCGTTTTGATCTCATCAAACGAAATTGTCAGGGGAGGAGCAATCCGCAAACTCTTGTGGTTTGATAAAAAATAAAAGGTAATTATCCCCTTTTCAATACATCCATGTACAATTCTTTGCACGATTTCTGCTGATTCGAATTCTACGGCCATCATTAAACCAATCTGCCTGATTTCAACCACCTGATCATGCTGCAACAACTTTTTGAATAACTCACCTTTTGCTACTATCTTATCAAGGATATCCGGTTCGGTAAGAACTTCCAACACCGCATTTCCGGCTGCACAACATACCGGATTGCCGCCAAAAGTAGTAATATGTCCCAGCTTCGGGTTATGTGAGAGTTTTTGCATGATTTCATAACCGGATATAAAAGCGCCAAGCGGCAGTCCGCCACCCAGTCCTTTTGCCAGCGTGATAATATCTGGAATAGCACCGAAATGTTCGAATGCAAATAATTTTCCGGTACGGCCAAAGCCCGTCTGAACTTCGTCGAAGATCAGAAGCGTCCCGGTATCGTCACATCGCTTTCTTAGTTTTTTAAGAAAATCATTCGCAGGAAGTATCACACCTGCATCACCCTGGACGGGTTCAACGATTACACACGCGGTCTTCCGTGATATCTCTGAAAGCTCATTATCCTGATTAAAATGTATAAAGCGGATATCCGGCATAAGCGGACGGAAAGCATACTTTTTTTCTTCATTTCCTGTAAAACTGAGACTTCCATGTGTGTTACCATGGTAAGAGTTGTAAAATGACACTATCTCTGTTCTGCCGGTATGCCGTTTTGCCAGCTTTACTGCTCCTTCATTGGCCTCGGTACCGGAGTTTACAAAATATACCGAATTAAGTTTGTCGGGCAGGTGCGAAGTTATGTTTACTGCAAGCCTGTTCACCGGTTCCTGAATAAATTCTCCGTAAGCCATTACATGAAGATACCTGTCAACCTGGTCTTTGATGGCTTTTATTACTTTCGGATGCCGGTGGCCTGCGTTGGTCACAGCAATTCCTGATATCAGGTCCATATATTTTTTTCCGTCCGGACTATAAATATAAATTCCGTCTGCCTTCTCCACTTCTATCAGCAGCGGATCAGTAGAAGTCTGGGCCAAATATTTCAGAAATACATCACGGGAAGTCATTCTGCAGCAATTATAAATGTAAAGGTAGGTGTTGCGGGATGAGAGATGCAAGCGAGTCAGATGGTTAATTATCGGTTAGTGGGTACACTGAAGCTGGCAAACGATATATGGCTACCGGCGACAACATTGCTGATAAAAGTCACTTTTCATTGTGATTAAAGTTACAGACAGGATAAAAGCGCCAGCCTACATTTGCATAAGTGCAGAAACAACCTGAAAGCGCTCATCGTATTTGTGGCAGACGAAAGTAGAGAAAAAGAGGTGGTTATCAGGCTGGCAAGGATTGGTTACGACAACGCTCTTGGTTACTTAAAAGTGGTTTCAAATCTTAAGTTGACGCAGGGAAATCTGCTGATGCAGTTAAGCAACTGAGCGTTGAAAATTTCGCCAGCCTGTACGCCTCCTCTGACACATCACTTAACATACTTGATATAAGAAAGGCAAGTGAGTATGATACCGTGCATGTAGTTGGCGCCATTAACGCCCCGCTTGATTTCATTAATAACCACAGGGACATGGATATAGTGGGCAAAACAAAAACCTGTTACGTGCATTGCCTGGAAGGATACAGGTCACTCATATTTAATACCATTATGAGAACCCGCGGATTTTATGACCTGATTGACATTACCGAAGGGTTTGAAAGTATTATTGAAACAAAAATACCCGTCACAGAACACGTTGAACGGCTCTCCATGTTATAAGGACATCCTTACTGGTAAATAAATATGGCGGCGGACTTAATATATTAGTCTGCTGTTCCTTATTTTTAGACCATTGATATTTATGGCTTTATCACGAAATTCATGAGGATTGGATTTATAATCGAATGCTAAGATGCTAAAATGCTAAAATAAATTTTTGTAGAGCAGGATGACCTGGAAAGAAATATCCTGTATGAACAATAAATAACATTTACCCATTTAATCGTTTACACATTTAATCATTTCCACATAAACAACAGTATAACCATATTAATAACCACATGGAAATTAAAGAAATACTGGAAAAAAAATTTCCTTCTTTGTACGAACAAGAGCTTAAAGATGAGATCGAAGCGGTAGGCAAGATTGAAGAAGTGCCGGCAGGAACAGTCATTCTGGATATTGGAAATTACATTAAATCTGTTCCGCTGGTCGCTGAAGGTTCTGTGAAGGTGATGCGCGAAGATGCCGAAGGAAATGAAATTTTTCTTTATTATATTGACGACAGTAAAACATGTGCCATGTCGCTTACCTGTTGTCTGAGTTATTCTCAAAGTAAGATAAGGGCAATTGCAGAAGAAGATTCGTTGCTTATTTTACTGCCCGTAAATTATGTGGATGAATGGATGCAGAAATATTCATCCTGGAAAAATTTTGTAATGATGACCTATTCCGACCGGTTTGAAGAGCTTCTTCGCACAATTGACCTGATTGCATTTCAGAATATGGATAAAAGATTGTTGAAATACCTTGGCGATAAGGCACGGCTTTTAGAAAAAAAAATGCTGCATATCACACATCAGGAAATTGCCAATGACCTTCACTCATCGCGCGAGGCGGTTTCAAGGCTCTTAAAACAATTGGAGAAGATGGAAAAAATCAAACTGTATCGTAACCGGATTGAGCTTATTTCTATCTGATAATGATTTGAAGACTGGTTTTAATAAGAAGGATAACGATAACAACTAAAATATTATAAAACTAACCACTTAAATATTACTAATTTTTTCAGAGACAATTACTTAACAATAAATAAAACAACAATGTTTGAATAATTTAAAGAAACAAACCTGATCAACTTAATGGCATAGCCATGACTATGTCATTGATAGGTTCAATAGCGAAAAAAAATACAAGTAAAGGTTGAAAAGTATAAATGAAGAAAGAAAGAATCAAAAGAGTAAAGCAAGGATACATTTGCTTATAAATAGAACTTAAATGGTTAATTCTAAAATAACATAATAAAATGAAAGATGATTTAGTGCCCAGGGAAGCGTATGAACAAATATCTGAGTGGATCGTGTCAGATCAGAGTGTGGTAGGTATCGATGCCAAAGAAACGCATATTATCATTATTCATAAACTCATGGAAATCGAAAAAAGGATTTCAGAACTTGAGAAGAAACAAAGCAGCTAAACGAAAAATTAGCCCGTTTTAATGAAATGATAATTGGCAGTAAACCTGTATTGGTTGACTTTTATGCCGACTGATGCGCACCTTGTAAAATGATGGCTCCTGTGCTAAAGCAATTGTAGTCGGATATTGGTGAAAAAGCAAGGATTATCAAGGTGGATGTGGATAAAAATCCGCAGGTCACGGCAAAGTACGGCATTCAGGGAGTGCCTGCACTCATTCTCTTCAAAAATGGCCAACGGGGGTATGACGGCAGTCAGGTGTGGTGCCCGCACACATGCTGAAGCAGGTGATTGATAGTTATCTGTAATCCATCTGCAACAATGTATCCTAAATACCACAGTTGACTATCAGACGTCATTACCCGCCTGCCCCCCGCCTGGCGGGAGGAATCGCGAAAGCGACGCCCAACCTTCTTAAAAAGAGCGTCATTACCAGAATTGCGGAGCAATATCGGGTAATGACGTGGTATATCGGGTATTCTGTTTTTCTCGGGAAACACATAGTCCCTGAATCCACAAATCCCCGTCCCGTTTACGGGACGGACAGATATAACATAACAAAAACCGGCTTTAGCCACATTAAATTAAACAGACATTTATGCATGAAGTCTTTACGTATTTCTGCATAATTTACAGTAACTTAACTCAATTAAGCAGATTCAGCTATCCCAAACATAAAAACTAACGTGAGCGTTTCAATTGTAAATGTGTTTGTCCATGTGATTATTGCTACCAAAGGATGGACGCCATTATTAACGAACGATTTGAGTACTGAAATAACGGAACGGCTGCTACGGAATTTCAAAATGCGTGATACTAAAGTTGTAGCTATCAATAGTGCCCCGGAACATTTTCATGTTCTTATCAAACTTCCTTCCTATCGTTCATTGTCAGAGGTGGTAGGCTGGACAAAAGGGGAGTGCAGTCATTGGTTTAACACAAATCATGAAAATAAGCTGTATTGGCAAAAAGGATACTGGGCCACGGCTGTTTCATTTGAAGAAGTTCCGAAAGTATCAAGCTATATTGCTTTGCAAACTGAAATTCACAAAAAGCTTAGTTTTGAAAAAGAAATGTCTGAATATCGGGCATACGGGATAACACAGTAATTTTGAACGGGGGGGGGTTACCTGTAAGCAACCATTTCAAATTAATCCGTGGATAGGTATGTTGTATAGATCACTTCTTATTTTTTTGTGGGGGTTCCTTTGGGTGGCTTCAGGAAATATGCGGGCTCAGAGCAGGAGTTGTGTGGTAAACACACACGTGAGCGCGGATGATTTCGATGCCTGGATAAACAGGATAAAAGAACGCCGTGCAGGGTTTCGCACTCTTGCCGTGGAAGAACAGGTGTTTAATGTACCTGTAATCGTACATATCGTACACGATGGTGAATCGTTGGGTACCGGAACAAACATCAGTCTGGAGCAGGTGCTTTCTCAACTGGAAGTTTTAAACGAAGATTTTAACCGGCTTAATGCCGATACGGTAAATACTCCAGCAGAATTTATAGATGTGGCAGGCAGTATGAACATTAACTTTTTACCGGCTCTGGTAGATGAGGCAGGTGAAATGCTTGCTGAACCGGGCATTCATCGTATTGACCGAAACAGCATGGAATTTGATGCACCACCTTACGATTATGATTATTTTTCCTCTGTCATCCAACCTGCCACGTTCTGGAACCCTGATGATTATTTTAATATCTGGGTGTGCGATCTGAATGGCGGACTTCTTGGCGCTGCACAGTTTCCGGAAGCGCCCTTTGACGATCTTCCTCCAAATTCACCACCTGAAACCGACGGTATTATTATCAGATACAATGTATTCGGACGAACCAGTGAATTAAGCCCTCCGTATGAAAAAGGAAGAACTGCTACCCATGAAACAGGTCACTGGTTAGGGTTATACCACCTCTGGGGGCCGGAGGAATCAGGCGATAATTGTACGGAAGATGATTATGTTGACGACACACCTAATCAGGATGACCCTAACAATTTTTGCCCTGATGTGCAAGGGCCAACTTGTAGCGGTGTGGTGAGGGAAATGTGGGAAAATTACATGGACTATACGTGGGACGCCTGTGTGAATATATTTTCCGCGGGACAAACGGAACGAATGACAATCGTGCTCGAAAATGCACCACGCAGAGCCAGCTTGCTTACATCAACCGCAGCTGACAAGTTTGATCAGGTGATCACATTCAGTGAACCGGGGATTATGAAATTCAATGATCCGCCTTTTGAACTAACAGCTTCTTCAGATTCAGGGCTTCCACTGATATTTACAAGCTCAGACCCCTCGGTGGCAACTGTGTCAGGCAGTATAGTCACTATTATCGGTGGAGGAAATGCCATTATCACTGCCAACCAGCAGGGTGATTACTTTTACAATGCTGCCACGCCGGTCGCACATATTTTAACGGTTGATAAAGCTGATCAAACAATAGAATTTGAGCCGGTTCCGGCTAAAAGTTTTAACGATCCGCCTTTTTTGTTGATAGCGGATGCTACATCAGGAATGGAAGTTGTGTTTACTTCCTCCGACCCGGAGATAATTTCGGTGTCGGGTAGCATGGCTACCATACATAATGCAGGATCTGTGGTTATATCAGCGGATCAGTCAGGTGATGAAAATTATAATCCGGCGCCACAATCCACGCAGACTGTCGAAGTTGGCAAAACAGAACAGGTCGTTGACTTTGACGAAATACCGGCAAAAATATTTGGAGACCCGTCATTTGAATTATTTGCCGAATCCTCTTCGGGCTTGCCTGTAAACTTTTTTAGCGCTGATGAGAATGTGCTTAAGATTATTAATGTGAATGAAGCGGTAATTTCAGGTGCAGGAGATGTTGAAGTGTCGGCGGTCCAGGAAGGAAATCAAAACTACCTGCCTGATACTGTAGTGCGTATGGTGGTGATTGAAAAAGCAAATCAGACCATTTCATTTGAGCCCATTCAAACCTTACGTTTTAAAGACACCGTTATTCTGGTGGCAAATGCAAGTTCGGGACTGGAAGTATCATTTTTATCCGGCAATGAAAATATTGCCCTCACAGAAGGAAATAAGCTTATTGCAACCGGAGTAGGTTCACTTACGGTTATTGCCCGGCAGGGAGGTGATATGAATTACCATCCTGCGCAAGAAGTTGATCAGACGATAGATATAAGCAGGGCCCTGCAGGAAATAGTGTTTGATTCGATACCGGATTTTAACGAATCGGTTGATTCAATAACCTTAATTTTTTATGCTACCTCAGAACTTGAGGTTGGCCTGGATATAACCCGGGGTACCGCAACAATTGTTGATTCAAGCCTGATCAACCTTTCCCCCGGTACTGTGTCTGTTAAAGCAACTCAGAATGGCAATGCGTTTTACGATTCTGCAAACGCGGTAACGCATACCTTCTGTGTAATACCGACGCCTGAAATACAGGTTTTGTATCAGGGATATTATGCCATATTAAATTCAAAACATACCTCAGGAAATCAGTGGCTTTTTGATGGGAGTATAATCTCAACAGATAGCATGGTGAATGTATATGAAAAGGGTGAGTATGTTTTAACAGTAACAATTGAAGGTTGTACGGGTGAAGCCACAACGATGGCGGATATCGTAACGGGAGTTATCGAAACAAATCTGAGCGATATTGTGATTCGAATTTATCCGAATCCGGTACAGCATACATTATTCATTGACCTATCTCAACTTGCTCAAAAAGAGTTAGATATACATATTATTGATAATTCGGGAAGGCTTGTGTACGTAAAGAAGAAAATTATTGGTGTGATAAACAATCTTGACGTTTCAGGTTTAAATATGGGTGTTTATATTTTATATCTCTCTTTTGACAACATTGTATTGCCCATTAGATTTGTCAGGCAGTGACGGTATAATTTTACCGGCCACAAAAAAATATTATCCTTAATAGTAGCGAAAGATCATGTCTGTAATCAGGCAATACCTGGATGATCCGTTTCTGAAAAGGCTTTATGAGGACATTCGTAAAGCGGGTGCAATCCGTTCGGTATCACTGGATATTACAAGCAGAGCTTGCCTCCGCTTCATCGTGGCATTGCAAATATGATTTGAATTAATGTTAACAAAAAATATGGCAACAAATATTGCTAATATTAAAGTTAAAAGAGTCAACCAATTTCAGGACGGGTCATACAATCTCCAAATCAAACGTCATTACCCGAATCGCACAGCGATATCGGATAATCCCCTCGTTTGAGTCAGTATAGAACAAACCGGAATTAGTGTTTCGTTAGGGGGATTACCCGGATTCTGCCTACGCTTAAGCTTCGGCAGACAAGAAACCGGGTAATGACAGTGTTTTTTTAGGGATTACCCGGGCCTACCAGGATAAACCATACCGGACTTTGTCCGCCGTGCTCCTGCGTCGTAGCCGACTTCGGCGCAGACGCAAACGAAGTGAAGGTGGACAGGCAGACAGGGTAATGACGGTATACTTATTTCGGGGATTAACCGGATAAAGCTGGCAATGAATTCTCCCTGACGCAAGTCTTGGCGCTGGTCCCTGATCCCTGATAGCTATCGGGATCGGGAAACGTAAGCCTGCCTTTGTGCCTGTAAAATCTTGCCATACAAGCACAACAATTTCATTTTCTGAATATCATTTATCAGGGCATTTATTGTGCAAAATAAGTTATTTAAAAAATCAACACTTGAATACTTGAACTATTGTAAAATTATTTATTTACTGTAACTCAGTTTTCAAAATAATATCTTAAGGTGGGAGCAATAAAAAGAAGAATAAGCCCGATGAAACTCGGCAAAGTAGCTGAGATATTCGGAGGTCTTGCATACCCGGTCAGGCTTGAAATTCCCGAATTGCTAGAAGACGGCAAATCGTATTCTGTAGGCGAAATATTAAATGAAGTTAAAATAGAACCTTCGTTACTCTCACTTCATCTGAAGAAAATGAAAAACATAGGAATCATCGAATCGTTGAGGCAGGGGAGGAATATTTATTACAAACTGGCGCTTAAAGAAATCACAAAAGTTTTTGACTGTATTTATAATTGTAATATTTAAACTATATCGATCATAAACCTGTTTATCTAGTAGTAAATTAATTTCCAACAAAATGAATGACCTTAAAGTTGTTAAAACACTGGATTGTTCGGGTACGCTTTGCCCGATACCGATAGTAAAAACCAAAAAAGCAATCACGGAAATAGAGGTAGGAGAAATCCTTGAGATGATTTCCACCGATTCGGGTGCCATGCCGGATATGGAAGCCTGGGCAAGGCAAACGCAGCATGAACTTCTTGAATCACATGATGAAGGAGAGACATTTCGTTTTTTAATCAGGAAAACACATTAGAACTATATGTTATGGAAAATGGAAAACGCAAACTTGCATTGATATCCAGTCGCGGAACCCTGGACTGGGCCTATCCGCCATTTATTTTGGCTACTGCTGCAGCTTCGATGGATTGGGAAGTGGGGATATTTTTCACTTTTTACGGGTTGCTGTTGCTGAAAAAAGATTTTAAAGCAACAATTTCACCAGGCAGCAATCCAGCAATGCCAATGAAAATGCCTTTTGGACCTGAAGGATTTCAGAATTTCAACTGGCCGATTCCGAATTTGATTGCAAATAACATTCCCGGATTCGAATCGATGGCTACAAGTCTGATGAAAAAGACTTTTAAAAACAAGGGAGTGGCCTCTATAGAGGAGTTACGGGATATGTCAATTGACATGAATGTCAGAATGATTGGTTGTCAGATGACTATGGACGTATTCGGATTCAAGAGGGAGGAATTTATTGAGGAGGCTGAAATTGCGGGAGCTGCAACCTATCTGGAATTCGCAGCAGATGCAAATGTGAGTTTGTTTATTTAATATATACCCCGGATTGCCGGGCTGATATGGTATGGCTGTGAGGTTAATCGATGCGGGGACTGTGTCATTTGTAAGGTCGCAGACCCTTTATCATGGATTGAGTTACGTGCAAACACCTGACACGCCTGATACAATTGTGCTGGTAACACCACAAAGCAGGTACATGTGTATTGGGTTTTTTCAGGATGCGGCTCTGGAATTGAATCTTGATTACTGTCAGAAAAATCATATTCCTGTAATACGCAGAGAAACAGGTGGAGGGACAGTGTATATCGTTGAGGGGCAGTTGTTTGTGCAGTGGATATTTCAGAAGGGCGTATTGCCTGCAAGATCAGATCACCGCTTTCAATTATTTATTAAACCATTGGTTGAAACCTACAAGTTCTTTGGAATTGATGCGTATTACCATCCAGTCAACGATGTTCATGTTGATGGTAAAAAGATTGCGGGGACAGGAGCAGGTACGATTGATGACGCTGAAGTTGTAACCGGTAACTTCCTTTTTGGTTTCTATTATAAACAGGCCATTGTGGAATGGAAATCAAAGAAGATCAAACTGTTTTTCAGCCGTCAGGGGAAGAACGGCAAATGGAAAGTTTTTATTACAACCAATCCGGGTTTGTCCTTTATTCAGATGATAGAAATCTATCAGACTAGATGGACAATAGAGGTATTTTTTAAAAGAATCGAAGCAATTGTTGGGACTGGGCAGGTGTCAGTCTAACGACTTTGATGCACTAGATAACCGACCTGACCATAACAATGGTGCAGCACCTGATATTGACCTTGAGGTTCCGCTTTGACCATTATGAAAGTAAAGGGGCGCTATCCCGCTTGGCGGGAAGAAGATATCATTCTATACCGGCTCAATGAGCGGCTTTGGGGCTTGTTCCTTGAATTGGTCAAGATAATAGAAACAGTATTTGATGGAATTGACTATGATGATATCATCAAAAAGTTGTTCAATGATGAGAAGGCTGCTGAATACCTCAATAGTATATTGGGTAATAAAGATATTGGCAAGATTGCTGCTTAATGCCAGAAATGCCCGCCTGCCGGCCGGCAAAATAAAAAATGTTATAGCAAATAGAGGCACCTCAACCCCGCTAAATGGGCTGCAATTGGAGGTGCGAAACTTTAGTACTATAATTATAACCTGTTGTTGGACGCAATGTTATGTCAAAAGCTTTTGAATTAATAACCACTGACGCAAGAAGATGACCGGTGGCCAACACCATGCTTCGTAATTTTGACCCCTGTTAGGTTCAATGATTTGGCATTTTAAGGATTAATGGAATAGAGTGCTGCAAGCCTGAAGATGATTCTTGTGAAGAGGGGATCAGCTCAGCTATCCGTCCGGCATTGACTTAAAATGGTTCTTTTAACAAGTTTTTCATTTTCAATGATACTGAAGAATTCTTTCATATATTCCAGACAAATTCTTTTATTTTTGTCGGTCAGCAGGTCATTGTTTTGAAATAGACTCAGGATCTCTTCTTTATGCGCTAAAAACATATCGAATACCTTTTGAAACTCTTCATCGGTTCGGCAAAATCCACGGTAAACCCTTTCAGTAACTTTTTCTATATTCAACTTTTCAGGTGGTATGGCATAAGGAGCATTAAGAAGGCCGCAATAATCAAAATCATAAGGAACCGTTATAGAAAAATATTTAGAAGGATCGTTTATTTTAATTAATTTGATATTATGCTGTGCATGCACCGACCAGTCTGTGTTGCCTATCATGTATTGAAATACAGGCATAATTGTAGATACTATACGGTCGGTGTGCTCCGGATGCAGGTTTTTTATGGATAATTCAATGGCATTGTTTCTTTCAGCCATCTGATCAGGATCTTCTATGAGAAATGCGTAATTCCAACCAGGATCAGATTTACTGCCCTCATCAATATAATTGATCCTTAGCATCCGCACTCTGAGGCTGTAATCAGTCAACATCTCATAGGCTTTGTAAATCAGGTATTCTTCAATCACCCGTTGTGCATAGGCAGACTGGCTCCTGCAATGCGTTACCAGTTTTAGCTTATTAAATTCCTGCACGGAAGAGCCGGCAAAATCATCCTTACTGAATTTGATTTTGAATGGAGGAAATAAACAATGTTTGCGCCTGAATAACCCGCGTGCTTTTATTTTAATATTGATAGTTGTGGAATCACCCTCACTTGTAAACATGGTAAATCTTGCAGGCTGATACGCACTTTTATATTTTTCCTTTCTTAGAAATTTAAAGTCGGAGGTAATTTTACATTCGATAATGGAGGAATCATCACCAAAAAATTCAAATCCTTCAAATGATTTCTGCCCGAAAAGCGCAAAAACAGGTGCTAAATACAAAACCAGCGTATATAAAATCAGGCGCATATTGCAGGGTTGAAGATATCTAATACAACCATTTCTCCGGTTTATGTTTTCAATATAAATATAAATATAAATATAAAAGCAACCACCTGCAACCCGGATTCATTTTCCCCCACGACGATAGCCAACCTATTCCATGTTATCATGGAATTTATCATAACATGGAAATGATGAGCAACAAAATAACCCTTATTTATTCGTTGGTGTTAAAAGCGTACGTAATTAGTAGTTTCTATAGAAATCGCGAACCTTACGGGTCATCTGATCAAATATGGGTTTCGTAAATTCCACAAAAAGAGTTTGTGGTGAAGGAGGTGGGGCTTCCTTGAGTTTTGAAAGCTTAAGCTGCTCTTTGGTCAATGCACGCTCGTCACCATTGAAGGTAGCCCATTGTGTCTGCCAGATAAACTCACCCGGCAGTTTTTCCTGTGAAATTACCGAATTGCTTACCGCATCAATGATACGGAAATCCAGCACACCGTTTGAGGTTATGGTTTTAGTATATATAAAGACAGTGGCTTTAACGGTAGCATAAATTTTTTCTTCCTGTACCTGGTTACTAACACCCTCTGGGCGTGTATTTGTATAGGAAACCACATTGGCACCTGACGTTGTGGTGATGGAATTACCATCGCATAGCCCAATGCGGTCGCCGTGGTCAAGATGAGCTTGCAATGCCGCAACACTTACCTGCAATGTTTTTCTATTGTCAGGATTTCCCGGAGGATTATGGCAAACCGTTATTTTCTGATCACCTGTATTGGTATTATCATTATTTTGGTTGTTGTTATTATTGTTTCCGGTTCCGGTGGTACCCGTATTCCGATAAATGGTAGCCACTACAACACTGTCTTTAGTGGCGAGAACTTCCTTTTCCTTGAAATAAATCTGACCTACCTGAAATTCATCAAAGCTTAATGTGATGATGTGATCCGGATGTTCCAGATTGGCTGACATCGCTTCATCTACCGTAAAAAACCTCACGAATTCATTGATGTTAGCGCTGTGCACGTATTCATTAAACTTATTCTCGAAAAACTCCGAACTAACTTCCAGATTGCGCGCAGCAACAGGAATAGGTTCCACCACTACCTTCAGAGTAGCTAACCATAGTGCTTCATCCATTTTGTCCACAACGTCTTTATATCCGCGCACGAACTCATTAGCAGTTTTAAAATACCGATAGGCTTTTTTGGCGCTTTCGCGGGTGCCGATAGCCAGCACTTCTACTCCATGTGCATAACTTTCCTTTGCAGCATTGTTTTTTGCATTCTCCAATTGTGAATAATAATCAACCGGATTTGGAATAACCCGGAGAGCTCCCGGAGCACGGCGTATTTCTTCATACATTGTATTTATCCTGGTATAAGCATCTACTACACCCCGCCATTTATTCGGGTCGTTGGAGGCTATCAGTTTATTTCCACGGTCTTCGTAATACTCAACTGCAAAAGGGTAGGCTTCTCTCAGGGTCTGGCCGGATTTCTTATGATTTGGATTTTTCCTTAGCCGGTTTACGGATTTCAACACGGAGTCGTAATAATTTCCATGTTTATATGATTTTTTGCCGGAAGAACATCCAATAAAAAACATGGCAATAAGTATCCAAATAGCAAATTTGTAACTGTTAATCATGATATTGCTGTTTATCATTAAAATTAATCATATCTGGTTAATGAAGCAATTTAATTACAATAATCAAACCAAAAGCAATCCGGATAAAAATTTATTCCTGAAAGGCGCTTGGTAAAACGCTTTTAGGAAGCACGCTGAACAAAATAGGAAGCGTTAAAAATGTGCCCGGAAGCGCAATGATCATAAAAGTCGGAAGCAATTTAAGAATATCAATAAGCTGTACCCTTACTTTTTCTTTTTCTTCTACGGTAAGTTCCCGAGACACGGAAGCCGTCATTAAATCCATTAATTCTTTGCTTTCACGTATTTCGGTGACAATTCTGTCCTTGTTAATCCCGGCAATCTTTGATATTCGTTTTACCAGCAGTGTTCCAACAATTTTATAGTCTTTGTTTTTTAAGAAAAACTGGATGTCATTCCAGTTTGTAAGTACAAAACTTTCAATAGCAACCATGCTTGCATCCATCTCTTCCTGCGAAAAGCCAAGTCTCTTGCTGAGTTGTTGAATGAATTCTTTTTCATCGTCTGCAACCTCCTGATCTGCCCATACAGTAAGGATGGCCAGTTCAAGAATATATTTTTTTATTATCCAGGAATCCAATTCCGGCAATGTTATATCATCTACCGTCAATCGTTCATCAATAAGCTTCTTTGCTTTTTTGATGGTTTTACTGTCCAGATCAGCTGATTTGAGAAACAAGTTAAAGAGCTTTCTTTCACGGCGTTCGATCTCGTTGTCGGCATATGAAGCGGCGGCTATAACCTGGAGTAGCATAAAACGTAATGCTTCCTTTTCTTTCCGTAACTGATCAATAGTGGCTATTTTTTCTTTGTCCTCCATCCACTTCCTGAAATAAAATACATCAAGAAACAACAGGCTGTTATGGAAAAAGCTGACCCATAAATTCTCCAGCATCGATCCTTTTATATATAGCCTTTTATCAAGAATTTCCTCGGCTATTATTTCTTTTTCTTTTTTTCTTCCCCAGAAAGTAGTCGCCTTTCCTTCGAGTTCGGGATATAATGCCAGGTAATAGTCCGTAAGACTGGAGGCAAATTCACGACTGAAATCCGGATAATCCGATTTTTGAATATCCGTCATCCCATAATCTGCAAATTGAAGAAGACTTTCGATAAACACTATCTTCATGCGTTCATCTACAGCCAGTTTTTTTAGTTTATCGTCTTTGATATAGGAAGGCAGCACCGGATGGCCATACATAAGCCCGGTCGGCTGAATACTTCGATAAAGTGAAAAATCTTTGTTTGATTCTGTCAATGCAGGTATCTCGCTGTCTTTACTGATATTTATCTTATTTCTGAATAGAAGATACTTCTGAAACCATCCTTTTTCTCGCAGGTTCATAGGGAAACTTATTCTGTAACGATCAGTATAGTTTATTACTAATTATATATGAGCAAATGCATTATGCCATATACTGCCAACTAACATTGCCTGTTATAAAGTTAACGTTTTTTTATAAAACATGCAGACGAACCTGATTGCAGGTTCGGGAAGAATCTATTCCTCAGTGACTACCGCCAGTTTGGATACCTGGGGGTTCAAAGCGATCCTTGTAAATTTATTGATACCGAATGCGCTCAAATCAACCAGTTCAACCCAGGTCTTGTCATTGGCAGGATCATATTTATAAAGTTTTTTGCCGTCACCCATCATCAGGATACCGTCAGAGGTCCATGTGTAGTCCTGTGAGTCACGTAATGTTTCAATGATTTCACTAACCACATGGGTATCTATATCCACCGACATGATTTTCCAATCTTTACGGTCTTCCATATTTACAAAACTGATCTGGTTTTTTCCCGGTATTCTGTATAATCCCCTGCCAATCCGGGAGGCAATGGTCTTGTCTTCACCGGTTTTCAGATTTACAAGATGCAATGTATTGTCATCACCCACTATGAACAATGCCAGATTATCCGGATCATACCAGGCATGGTATCCCACACTTTCAATATCCGTAACCAGCGAAGCGACCGGTGCATTAATAAAATATTTCCATAATTTCTGTGTGCCGTTTTCCTCCTGAATGATACAACTGAATCCTTTTTTATCCGGAGTAATGGCAGGAGAGTACTCGCTTACTTCCGGTGTGTATGTGAGCCTTCTGCTGGTTTGACTTCTCATGTCATATACATACACATCCGTTTTGCCAGAGTCGTCAGATGAAGAATACAGGAACGAATCGCCTTCGGGTAAAAAATAAGGCTGATCATCATAATATCCCGGATGATTTGATACATTTCGCGGATTACTCACGCTGAACTGATCGTACCATATCTTAATATCAAAAATAAAAATTTCGGTATTTTCCTGTGCCTGAACCCAATGGTTGCATCCAAAAAGGAAAAAAGCACATCCTAACATGATTTTTTTCATATTGTGTATATAATAATCACCAAATTTACTCCTCAAGTATATAAAATACATCATAGACACTGAAACTTTGTCAATCAATTTTTCAATTCCATTTTTAATAATACGCATCTTTAACTATTATTCATACAAAATTTAGCAACCATATTGTATTGGTGATCTCAACATAAGACTTATATCAAACCAAAAAGAACGTAATATCTTCACTTCGCACTTATCGTGAGATGTAAAAACCCTTGAAATTATGCTAAATGAAGGTTGGTTTCCTGAAAATGGCGCCCTTCATATTGGTGCTGCGCAAGAAATATGCCTGATTGACAATCATTATAAGCCGGTACACCAATGGGAACGGGACTCATTTGATGATATTCTTGAATGGCATCCGGCATCCATATCGGTCGAGGAGTTATGACTACCGATGTATTTACGGTGCACAAAAATGATATTCTTGAATTTGTAGCAGAGATCATGGACTGGCAAAAGTTACGGTACATTCCGGTGGAAGATGAAAAAGGGAAACTCACAGGTCTGGCGACAAGCAGAATGTTGCTCCACAAATTTTCGCAAAATGGATTCGGGAAAAAATAAGAGTGGAGGTGATATCATGATCACAGATCCTATTTGCATTCAGCCGGAAGCTACCATTTATGAGGCGCTGAATGTGTTGAAGAAAAGCAGGATCGGATGCCTGCCTGTCGAAAAAACGATAAACTGGCAGGGGTTGTTTCTGAAAATACTTTTCTGAACATTACCGATTCATTGCTTAAAATCATTGTACACAAATCCTGAATTCTGTAACTGAAAGATTTATTTTTAAATAGTATTGGAAATTTTGTTCAGCAATCTGTTAATTTGCCAAAAACCACATGGCTGTATCTCCTGAAGAAGTATTGCGCGTGTTGAAAAGTGGAGAATATGCTCCTGTATATTTTCTCCAGGGAGAAGAGCCCTTCTACATTAATGAAATAGCCGGATTTATTGAAGCCAACGCCCTCGGAGAGTCTCAAAAAGGATTCAACCAGGTCATTTTATACGGAAAAGAAGTAGCCATGAACCAGGTGCTGCTTAATGCCAGAAGGTTTCCGATGATGTCTGACAGGCAGGTTGTCATCGTTAAAGAATCGCAGGAAATAACAGATTTTAATACAGAAAAAAGCCGGAAAATGCTGTTGCAATATATTCTGAATCCGCTACCTTCAACCATACTGGTATTTTGTAATAAGTATAAAAAAACAGATGGCCGCACGAGCTTTGGTGCCAAACTCAGGAAACATACAGTGTTTGTTGATACAAAAAAGATATATGACAATCAGGTACCTGCGTGGGTTGAGAATTACGCACAAAGCCTTGGACTGGAAACCACACCTGATGCTGCCAAACTGATGGCTGATTATAATGGTACAAATCTTGATCGCATTGCAGGCGAATTAAAAAAAATACGCGTCAATCTGAAAGACGACAATGCAGTGGATGCAAAGGTGATTCAGAAATATGTAGGGATAAACAGAGATTATAATGTATTTGAGCTTACAAAAGCCATAATGATTAAAGATGTAATGAAAGCAAACCGCATTGTAAATTATTTTGACGCTAACACCAGAAGCAATCCGGTGATACCCGTTGTGGCCCTGATATTTAACCTTTTCACCCGGCTTCTTATTCTCCACACTTCAAAGGATAAATCAGATAAAGGACTGGTAGCTGCGATGGGTGTAAATCCGTATTTTTTAAGAGAATATAAAACAGGAGCTGGTAATTATTCACTTGCAAAAGTGCTGGAGAATATCGGGCACATTGAAACAGCCGACTTACTGATGAAGGGTGTTGACAGGCCGGCCATATCCGACGGCCAGGTATTACGGGACCTGACTTTTAAAATATTGCATTAATTCACGAAAGCTGATGGCCTTTCAAAACGACTATCCGTATAAAGCATCAAACTTAATGGCAATAATTCAGCAAAGCATCGGTTACATTGTTACAAGATATGCAATGAAACATTTACGGGAAAAAATAATGGTAATTATTATGGCGCTGATTCCCCTGTGGTCATTTTCGCAGGGTAGCAAAGCGTTGTATTCTCCCGAATTTTATTTTCGCACAGGCCTGGAAATGATTGAAAAAGCCAACTTTTCTGATGCCAGGGCCTCTTTTCGGAATTTTTTGCTACTGGCGCCGTACGATTTCAGAAAGCCTGTGGCAGAATACTATATCGCATACAGTGCTCTGAACTTGTACAACCTCGATGCAGAGCAGCTTTTTGTTGATTTTATTCGAAATTATCCTGCGCATCCGAAAACACTTACGGCATATTATGATCTGGGTAGCTTTTTCTACCAGGATAAAAATTATAAAGATGCCGTCCGGTATCTCTCAATGGTTAATTTTCAGCAGCTCACCCCTGAACAACAGCATGAAACCCGTTTTAAGCTGGCATACGCATATTTCAGTTTACGTAAATTTTCTGATGCCCTCACGCATTTCAATATACTGAAACATCAGAACAATAGTTATACATATCCTTCTGCATACTATTCAGCTTATATTGAATATCAGAATGAAGAATATGAGCTTGCATTAAATGACCTGGAAATTGCTGCTAATAGTGATGCCTATAAATCAATTGTTCCCTACATGGTGGCTAACATCTACTACCGGCAAAAAAGATATAGTGATCTTGCTGACTATGGTGTAAATGCATTGAGTACGGGGGCAAAACTGACTAATATCCGTGACATCTACCTGCTTACCGGCGAAGGATTTTATCAGCAGAATAATTTCGCCAGGGCTTCCGAATACTATCAGACGTATCGAAAACGGTTCAAAGGAACACCTCCTGCAGATGTCGTATTCAGAATGGCCGTAACCGACTTTAACCTAAATAACGACCTGGATGCTATCCGCAACTTGAAATTGATCGCTGCCAGAAAAGATTCTTATGGTGTTGCGGCATCATTTTACCTGGGATGGTTGTATCTAAGGCAGGATAACCTGGAATTTGCTTCTGCTGCTTTCAAAATCGCATCAGATCAGACCATTGATCTTGAAATTGCTGAAAAAGCAGCTTTTGAATATGCCAAAGTGAGTGTGGATTTGGGAAGATCATCCGAAGCGGTCAGACAACTTATAAAATTTATTTCGGATTTTCCGGATAGCCCGCAATTGAATGATGCCAATGATCTATTATCGATAGCGTATGTAAACAGCAATAATCCGGATCTGGCAATCCGGCATATGGAGTCACTTCCTTCTATGTCGTTTGAAACAAAAGGGGCTTATCAAAAGGCCACATTCATGAAAGCCAATCAACTATTTAATCAAAGAAAATACAGGGATGCGGTGGAACTGTATGACAAATCGCTGAAATATCCTATAAATAGAGATTTTGTTAATCAATCGCATTTTTGGAAAGGTGAATCATTTTCAGTAGGCCGAAAATATGAAGAAGCAATCCCTGAGTATCTGATCGTTGCAGGAAGTGGCGATACCGAACTCAAACTAAAAACCCAGTACGGGCTGGGATACTGCTATTTCAACACCCGTGATTACAACAAAGCGTTACCGCGTTTCAGGTCGTTTGTTGATAATTTTGCCGGCAGTAAAAGAAACAGCACCTACCAGGACGCCCTGCTCAGGCTGGCTGATTGCTACTATGCAACCAGAGATTATTCCACGGCCATGGCACACTATAATGACGCCATCAGCAGGGGTGTGAAAGAAAAAGCCTATGCCTTTTTGCAAATAGGTGTTCTGCAACGAATTAATGGTGAGGTACTAAGCGCCAAAGAAAGTTTAAACCGGGTAATCAATGTGTATCCCGAGTCACCCTATGTAGATGACGCCCTCTTTGAAAAGGCCTCGCTGGACTTTGAAAGAGGCAATTATCAGGCCGCTGTGGGTGGCTTTTCTGACCTGATCACAAAAAAGCCCGCCAGCCCGTTTGTGCCGTACGCCATGCAGCGAAGAGCTATTGCACATTTCAATTTGAAAAACTACCGCCGTACTGAAGAAGATTATAAAAACTTTCTGAAACAATTCCCTGGCCATAATGAGACAAATAATATACTTCTTGGCCTTCAGGAAGTTCTGGCAGAACAAAAAAAATCACATGAATTCGAACAATTCCTTGCTGCCTACAAATTGGCTAATCCGGATACAGAAGGACTTGAAGTAGTGGAATTTGAATCGGCCAGAACCTATTATAACAGCCTGGAGTACGACAAGGCAATTACTGCTTTTACAGCCTTTATGCAGACATATCCTGAAGACCACCGGGTGCACGATGCTAAATATTATATTGCCGAATCGTATTACCGAAAAAGGGAGGCCTTTAATGCGCTGCCGCTGTATTATGAACTATTAACCGAAAATCAAATCACCCGGATTATACGGGTAATTCAGCGTATTGCTGATCTTGAATATGAGGCACGAAACTACCCCAAAGCTATAAGTTATTACAGGCGACTTGAATCAAATGCATTTACCAAACGTCAGCTTTTTAACGCGTGGACGGGACTGATGAAATCGTTTTATCAGGTATCATTGTATGACTCCACGGCGGTGTATGCAAATAAAGTACTCGAAGAAGGACCTCCTAATGCCGGTATTAAAAATGCTGCTACGCTTTACCAGGGAAAGGTAGAATATGCCAAAGGGAATTACCAGGGAGCTATTGAACGATTTGAATCCACCATTGACAATGCCAAAGAAATAAGCGCTGCAGAAGCACAATACCTGATAGGGGAGGTGTTTCATCAGCAACGAAAATTCAAAGAATCCAACGAGGTGCTGTTTACAATGACTGAAAACTTTAGCATTTATGAGTATTGGTTAGGCATGGCTTTCCTTCTTATTGCCAATAATTATATGGCCATGGAAGAATACCTGCAGACCAGGGCTACCCTGAATTCAATTATAGCCAATACCGAATCGGGACTGATCGCTAACCTGGCTAAGATCAAACTGGATCATTTAGATGAGATCGACACTTCCTATAGGATTGAAGATGCGGATACTATTTTACCTGATACAGTTCAGGATGAGAACAGATAAAATGAAAATAATACATAAGATTCTGATTTTTAATGTAATAGCAGTAACGATTTCATCCGTTGCTTTAGCGCAGGAAGACTGGGAAGGAATGGGCGAAATAGAAGAAGCGGAAGTGATCATTGAAAAAGAACGAAAGGTTGTACTGCCACGCACCAGACGTATATTTGAAAAAGTGCCATCGTTTGAACTTCAGTCAGGAATACTGGGCTTGAAATATAATTATATACCCTCAAAATTTGTACCGGGCGACCTGCGAACACGCGTCAGACCATTGACGATCAAAACGCAGTCATTGCCTGTGGTAAGGGGAAACAATGTAAAATTAGGTTATGGAAATTACGGTACAGCGTATCTGGAAGGCAGTATGGGTACCATAAGAAATGACGAACACTCCTTCAACCTGTTTATACGGCACCGGTCATCTGCCAAAGGCCCTGTAGCAGATGAAAATTCAGGAGATAGTGAAAGCATTGCCGATCTTTCAGGAAATATTTTCCTTAACCAGGCTACAATCTGGGGTAAATTATCATACAGGCGTGATGCATTTGATTTTTATGGGTATAACCCCGCGGATACCATATTCCGGCTTATTGAATTAAATCCTGACGCCTTTAAGCAGGTATTGAATAATTTCACATTTGCGGGCAAAATCACCACAAATCTTCCGGATAAGGAATCAGGGTATTCGGTGCAGGCCATATTCGATTATGTTCAAGATTACTATTCCGCCACTGAAGCGGATTTTGGTTTCAATTTTTCCGGCAGGATCCCAATTCAGGAAAACTACACCATTGAAATTATATCCGATTTATATCTGATAAACCGGAAAGATGAGCGTACACCTTCCTACAACCGACATTTTGTACGGATAAAACCATACCTGAATTACACATTGGATAACCTTGATATGTCGTTGGGTTTTAGTGCGGTGTTTGTCAACGATACTTTGGGTGAAGATAAATCTTTCCGGTTTTTCCCATTGTTCAACGTGTCATATAGTATAAGCAGGAACACAGAAGCATATGGCGGTTTCAGGGCGGATGTTGATAAAATTTCACTTAAATCGTTGCTTAATGAAAACCGGCATTTAAGTCCGGAGATCGATGTTTTTAACCAGATTCGCACATTTGATTTTTATGCGGGCATCAAAGGTAAACTGGGTAAAGCATGGAGCTATGATATTGGAACCGACCTTATCTATTTTAAAAACCGCCCGTATTTTATCAACGATCCTGCGGATACCATAAAATTCACGGTTATTTATGATACCAAATCAAGTAGCTATAATCATCTGAGAGGATCGATCGGGTACGATGTCACAAAAAATATAAACATCGGGCTAAATGCAGAACATTTTTTCTACCATACTTCGGATCAGGTGACAGAGGCCTGGCACAGGCCGGCATACGACATCACCTTTTTAAGTACATTCGCACTTTTTGAAAAATTCAAATTTACGGCAGATGCATACGTAATGGGTGGACTCAAAGCTCGCGACCCGGGCACCGGAACCGTCATAGAAATGGATGCAATCCAGGATATTGATCTGGGCTTTTCATATCTTATTTCCGAACAAGCCTCGGTATTTTTCAAAACATTTAATGTAATCGGCAGGAAAAATCAACGATATCTTAATTATTCAACAAGAGGGCTTCAATGGCTTGCAGGATTATCTTACAGCTTTTAACTTACAGGTTATAAATAATTTTAATTAAATTCACGGCAGAATTTATTTTTGAACAAAAAATTAGTTTTCTTACCTTGAAAACTATTCGCATTATATCTATCTCATTATGAAAGACGATAAAAAAAAGAAAAAAACTAAGGTCGAAAGAAAAAAGAAAAAAGTTGAAGATGAAAATATCAACGAAGAATCTATTGAAAGCATAGACGATGCAGACGAAAGCTTTGGATTGCCGGATGTTGATTTTAAACCACTTGATGAGGTAGAAGAGCCATCTGAAGAACCGGAATCGGAGCAGGAGAAAGAACCTGAACCTGAGCCGGAAACGGAGCAGGAGAAAGAACCTGAACCTGAGCCGGAATCGGAGATCGAATCTGTTGATGAGGTGGCTGCAGAAGAAACTCAGAAAGAAGACTTTGCAGAAGATGAAGGTGAATTCGAAGACCTGGAGGAAGGAACTTACGAACCTGAAGATGAAAAGGAAGATGAATCGCAACCGGTCAGGACAGGTTATGTACCTCCCAGGCAACCTTCCGTTCTCCCGAAAATTTTATTGGGAATTTTGGGCGTTATAATTGTGGTAGCTGCTGTATGGTTTTTTGGCTTCTACCGGCCTGAGCATAAAGCCCTGGCTGAAAAAGCAAAAAAAGAAGCGCTTATTGCAAAACAACAGGAAGAAGCAGCTAAAAAAGCGGCTGAGGAGGCAAGAATATTGGAGCAGCAGGCTGCTGCTGAAGCCGAAGCTGCTGCAGAGGAGGAAAGTGCACAACCAGAGCCGGGCACTATTTCGATAATAACTGAGAGAACCGGACGTTATTACGTTGTAGTAGGTAGTTTTGTAGATGGAGACCTTGCTAATGATTACGGGAACGATCTGGCGGCAAAAGGAAGCGGAATTATGATTCTCTCACCACCTGACAAAGGATTTTACAGGGTTGCATTGTCCGATTATAGTTCGTGGACGGAAGCCCAGACCAACGCCAACGGACTAAAAGGGGACTATGGTGAAAATATCTGGGTCTTAAAATATTAAGGCTTTACCACGAATTTAATGAAGAATGGATTTTTAACCGAATGCTAAAATGCTTAAATGTTTAAATAAATTTTTATAGTGAAGGATGACAGGGAAAGATATATTCACAAGGAGCAATTGTAAATATTTTCGCATTCAATCATTTATGCATTTATATAGTTAATCATTTCTACCAAAATAACAGTAGAACCAATTTTTAAAATTAATGGAAATACTTCAAATTACAACCTCTGTTGCAGATACACTGGCCACAGAGGCAGGAGGCAATACGCTTACGGTGCTGGATTTGCTCTCAAAAGGAGGTTTTGTACTGATTATCATCCTGCTCCTTTCAGTCGTAGCCGTCTATGTATTTGTAGAAAGGTACCGTACGATTAAATCGGCTTCCAGAACTCCGGATAACTTTATCGATGAAATACGTGACAAAGTGACCCGTGGTGATATAGAAGGTGCTAAAATTCAGTGCGCTCATGTAGATTCACCCATTGCCAGGATGATCGAAAAGGGTGTTTCACGGATCGGCAGTTCACTGAAAAATATTGAAGTTTCTATCGAAAATGTGGGAAAAATTGAAATATACCGGCTTGAGAAAAACCTTTCGATACTGGCAACCATTGCAGGCGCTGCGCCTATGCTTGGCTTTCTGGGTACCGTAATAGGTATGATCAAAGCATTTATTGCGATTGCTCAAGAAGAAGGTTCGGTAAGCCCGAAGTTGTTGTCGCAAGGAATATACGAAGCCATGATAACTACAGCCGCAGGTCTGGTTGTAGGTATTCTTGCTTATCTGGGGTATAACTACCTCGTGACAAGAGTGCAGAAACTCGTACATAAAATGGAGTATAACTCCGTGGAGTTTATAGATTTATTGCAGGAACCACAGTAATTAGATTCTGTCAATAGACATGCGATAAAGAAAAATAGAATACCATAAATCCCCTCTTCGGAGGGGTAGGGGGTGGGTTTATAAATAAAATCATTCCTGCCTGCCTTCAGACACGGCAATTTTTCTTTGAATAAACGACTTTATAGACAAACACTAATTAGAAACTAAAATGGATTTACAATCAAAGCATAAGGTTGACAGTTCTTTCAGCATGTCATCCATGACCGATATTATATTTTTGCTGCTGATCTTTTTCATGCTTACATCATCGTTTATCACCCCGTCAGGTTTGCCTGTAAACCTGCCTACCAGTAAAAGTTCGAAGATTACATTGCAGAAAGTAACGGTAACCATTACCGAAGATCTGAAGTATTATGTGAATGACAGGCCCATAAACAAAAAAGACCTGGAAAATGCGTTGCGCAAAGAACTCGACGGGCAGGAAGGAAATGTGTCTTTGCATATCGATAAAAGTGTTCCCAGCGGATTTCTGGTAGAACTAGCCGGGATTGCTACGTCATTAAATGCAAAGGTTTCAATTGCAACCAAACCCAATTAGGTTTTATCGTTAATTTTGTCATGTTATGACTTCGTTGGAAGAAAAGAAGAACAAGCGTGTGGGTATGATAGTTTCTCTGACTGTACACACCCTGTTATTGCTTCTTTTTGCCTTTTTGACGGCCTGGCAGGAACCGGATCCCCCCCTGCCCGAGTACGGAATCGTATTGAATTTCGGGGTTGACCAGTCAGGAACAGGAGAAGTGCAACCTGAAACGCCGGTAAAACAGATAGAAAATAAAGTAGAAGCGGAGCCTGAAGAAACACAGCCGGAAGAAAGCCCGGAAGAAGAACCAGAACCCGAAGTTATTGGCGAACCTGTTGTGGAAGAGGTAACGGAAGTGTTTGAGGACGATGAAAGTGAGGATGTTGTTGAAGAAAAAACGGAAGATACGGATGTTGTCGAAGAAACAATAGCAAAAGAGGAACCCGTTCCGGTTGAATCCGAAGAAAAAACGGAAGAAGAGAAAGTAGTGCCGGAAAGCGATAAAGGCAAAGAAAACACACCAGTTACTGCTAATCAGGGAGATAAAACCGATGAAACCGGAGACCAGGGTTATGTACAGGGAGTAATTGATGAGCGGGCGCTCTACGGCAAACCCGGTGGCGGTGGCGGATCATCACTCGAACTGGCCGGATGGATATGGGATTTTAAACCTGAGCCCAACGATACTTCTAATGAAATTGGAAGAATTGTGTTTGAAATAAAAATCGATGATCAGGGTGAGATCATTTCGATAAAAACACTGGAAAAAACGGTGAGTCCGTCCGTTGAAAAGATTTACAAAGCAGAAGTGGAAAAACTCACATTCAGCAAAACTGACAATTTACCTCCAGCCCCGATTTCAACTGGTAAAATCACCTTTATTATCAAGTCGAGGTAGCGCTTTTTTCTTTTTTATTCTCCTTGTGTTCAACCATTTTTAGGAATGGGTGTAGTTTGTCGTCCATAACCATCGTCATTTAGTTGTTATCCCTCCCATTTGAGTGAAAAAGCTGTCGATAGGTTCCCATAGTTCAATTTTGTTTCCTTCAGGGTCCATGATATGTACAAACTTTCCATATTCAAATTCCTCAATATCATCCACTATGGTGACGCCATTATCTCTGAGTTTTTTTACCAGCCCTTCAATATTCTGTACTCTGTAGTTAATCATGAATTCTTTCTCTGACGGCTTGAAATAGTCTGTTCCTTCCTCAAACGGGCTCCATCTGAGATAATTGATTTCCTCTGGTCTGTTTGCGTTTCTGAATTCGAATGGCGAGCCGTTGTCATCTATTGCCAGTCCTAAGTTTGCACCATACCATTCCCTTATTTCCTGAGGATTTATAGACCGGAAGAAAATGCCTCCTATGCCTGTAACTTTTGGTGTTGTGTCATTCATAACTGTTACTTTTTGTTTAGGGGTATCTGTTTTGCCGTCCTTAAGGTCATTTGTATTGGTTGCTGTATTGCAACTGGCTGTCAACATTGTCAACAGCAGAATTTTAGTCAGGTTGTTCATTTTGTTTTATTTATAATTTTCCGACAACGTTCCGGCTAAAAAACGTGTGGCTTTAATAGTACTGAACTTTCAGCCGAGCAGTAAGTTTGTTAAAAGCAGAAAACTTGCTTAAACACTGTTCGCCCTATGTTTTTTTAGCCCTTGTTAGCAAAAGTTTTACTTTATAGCGATTACAGCACTTGAAGGTCCGGTCAATGGCATTTTGGAGGTTTGTGTAAAACCAATTTCTTTTGCCCAGCCATCAAAGTCCGCTGCAGAAAAGTCAAACCCTTCGGGTGTTTCTATTAACATATTCAATGACATCATTAGTCCAAAAGCATTTTCACTTCGATTATCATCTATAATGTTCTCGATAACCACCAATGATCCTCCTTGTGGTAGTGCGTCATATCCTTTCTTGATTAGCATTTTCTTGTCTTCAATACCCCAATCATGTAAAATATTTCCCATGGTAATAATATCAGCTTTTGGCAAGTCCTCCTTGAGAAAATCTCCTGATTGAATAGATACTTTATCGCTTAGCTCCAACATATTAATATTTTCTGTGGCAACCGGCTCTACTGGAGGCAAGTCGAAGGAAATACACTTCATGTGGGCATTATTCATGGCTACCTGTGCGGCCAGATATCCTCCTGCACCTCCTATATCGCACAGCGTAGTATAGCTGGAAAAATCAAACTTGTTTGCAAAAGCCATGAAATTTCCCATTTGTAATCCACCCATTGCTTTTAAAAATTCTCTAAGTTTTTCTTCATTGGCATATAATTCTTCAAAAAGTGGTTTACCTCCGGTTTTCGTTTCATTTTGTGGTAATCCTGTTTTTAATCCTTCTTCAAAATCATTCCAAAAGGCATATAACCTGTTATTGCACATTTCTAACATACCACCAACATAGCTTGGTTTATTCTTGTCGAGAAATAGGTCTGTATCTTCTGAGTTGCTGTACATAGAGGTTTCCTTTAGTCCACTTCTTTTCAAAAAACCTAATGCAACCAAGGTGTCCAAAAAATCATAAAGCCCTCTTTCATGTAGGTCTAATTTCGTTTTAATGTCCTGTCCGGATAACTCCCCTTTTATCAAGTGAGTGAACAAGTTCATATTAACCGCTGTGAGAAGTGTTTTTGATGCCCAAAACCCCATTCCAATTTGCATTATGTTAGAAGGAGATACTTGTTTTTCTTTCATTGTTTCCATTTTTTTACTTATTAAATTGATTTAGTTGTTGTTTTAATTTTTGCTAACGATTGTCTAACAGCCACGCTATGCCCTTAGCTGCATATACATGCCCGTTGCTACCTTAAATATAATGAAAATTGCATTTTATCCACCATGTTTTGCAGTAGTAAGTTCCTTTTAGCCATCTTTTGGATTTTCTGATGAAATGCGACTGTTTTTCATTCCTGCACTACATCCATCAACCTTATGGATTTCATAAAATACCTCATGTTTTGTATATGAAACATCCGTTTTAGGCCCAATCTTATTTTAACCCAATTACCCATGATATGTTCGTGTTGTCCAACGGATCGTATAATTTCGCAGCGTGAATTACGATGAAACACTTGAATTTTTATATAGTGCATTACCAATGTATCAGCGGGTGGGGACCATTGCGGTCAAAAAAGACCTTACCAACATCAGGCTTTTGTGCAAAGCATTAGGTAATCCGCAGGATAGGTTTCGCAGTGTACACATAGCCGGCACAAATGGCAAGGGGAGCAGTGCACATATGCTGGCGGCTATATTGCATGTAGCCGGCTATAAAACAGGTCTGTACACCTCACCACATTTGAAGAACTTCACCGAAAGGATTAAAATTAATGGCCGAGAAATTCCCGAATCAGAAGTTACGCGTATTGTAGCGGGAAATAAAGAGTTATTAGAACAGATAAAGCCGTCATTTTTTGAAATGTCGGTAGCGATGGCTTTTGAATATTTCGCAAGGCAGAATGTTGATATAGCAATAGTGGAAACCGGCCTGGGGGGAAGGCTTGATTCTACCAACATCCTGAATCCGGAAGTAGTGCTCATTACCAATATCAGCCTCGATCATACGCAGATGCTGGGAAACACAATAACTAAAATTGCAGTAGAAAAGGGTGGTATCATAAAAAGGAATACACCGGTAGTGATAAGTGAATCAGACATACAAACCACGGATGTGTTTAAACGCATTGCGTCCGAAAAAAATGCTTCCATCACATTTGCGGATACCATTTACACGTGGGATGACACCGGCACACGATTATTTGATAACCATAACAAGCAGATCGTATGTATTTCAGAAACAAATTACCTGCCTGAATATCAATTGAAAAACATACCGGGTGTTTTGGCTGTTACGGAATTACTGCGCAGGAAGCAATATAATATTGAGGAAGATGCTGTCACTCACGGATTGTGCGATTTTCAAAAGCTAACCCATTTTAAAGGAAGATGGCAGGTGATTTATGATAAACCTTTAACTATCTGTGATACAGCCCATAATATTGCCGGTATTAATGAAGTAATTAAGGAAATTAATAAGCTTCAATTTCGGAAACTTCATATGGTATGGGGCATGGTAGATGACAAGGATGCAGTAAAAATTTGCAGCCTTTTGCCTAAACATGCCAGCTATTATTTTTGCAAACCGGATATACCACGTGGCATGCCGGCAGAACGCTTACATACGGCTGCAAAAAAGGCAGGCCTTAAAGGCAGCATAATAAAAAATGTGGACAGGGCAATCACCGAAGCTATCAAACAGGCCCATTCCGATGATTTGATATTCATTGGAGGCAGCACTTTTGTTGTTGCAGAAATCAAAGACATTTAATAGAATGAAAATTAAATAAATCAATAAATCAATAAATAATTACCAATGGGGCGCAGTAAAACCGCAAAATTTGCTGATAATGCCGCTAACAGGCATGTGTTGCAACCCGGTAAGCCACTTTTTGATAAACTGAAAGGAAAGTGGAATAAATTATATTTCCATAACGATAATGATATTGTACTGGAACTGGCTTGTGGCAGAGGTGAATATACGATTGGGCTGGCACGAAAATTTCCTGACATGAATTTTATCGGTGTGGATATTAAAGGGGCAAGAATATGGGCTGGAAGTCAGCAGGCGGAGAAGGAAAACTTGCTTAATGCAGCCTTTCTGAGGGTGCATATTCAGAATCTCGGGGATTATTTCAGCAATCATGAGGTTTCCGGGTTATGGATTATTCATCCGGATCCGCGACCTAAGAACAGCGATGAACGGAGGCGCCTGACCTGTCCACGTTTTTTGGAAATGTATAAACAACTGATAAAACCCGGTGGTTTTCTGAGGTTAAAAACAGACAATACCGGCCTGTATCAATATACAATGGAAGTCCTTCAAAACAGGCCGGACGTGCATATTCTTAATGCAACCGACGACTTGTACAATTCTACGTTGCTGGCTGAGCATTATAATATAAAAACTAAATATGAACAAGAATTTTCGGCAGGAGGAAACATGATAAAATACATAAAATTCTATTTTAAAGGTCACCTGTAAAAATTCCAAAACTTTAGTAATTTTGATTCATTATTTTTAGCTGAGTTTATTGAAAGGGTCAATAGCGAAGATAAGTGCAAAACATAGTTGAATTAATAATCGTTATGAAGCCCCCTCCGGCGCAGTGCCTGCCGGCAGGCAGGGATGGGAAACAGGGGTGGGTTCTAAAAGGGTAGAAGACAATTAAACACTTATAAGCTAAAAATAATACCGTTTGCAATTAAAATTTATGGGGACTCTCATGGTTACGAAGGAGTAATCCACAATGATGATAAGGGTCAAAACAAACTGAAATTACTTGGGGTGAAGTTTTTGCGCATTGATGAAATGGAAATAAAATCTATCTAAAGTGATTTATTGGAAGAGATTGAGCTATGGATCAGGCACAAGTTACCCACCCCTAACCCCTCCAGGGAGGGGAATTTTTAATTTCGTAAACGAATTGACAGTACCCGTAAAGGTTGAAAAGAATGAAATGAGAAATAATAGATCAATAGGGTGGATCAAGAAAATAATAGCTTATTAATAAATTTTAAAATGTTTATTTACATATTTCTAAACATTACATTTCAGGTATTTAACTTCACGCTTTAATTATACAATTTCATGTCAGCTACAAAAGAAGCGAAAGAATTAGTAAAAGAGATGGTAATCCTCTTTGCCGGCGATTCTGGCGACGGAATCCAACTTACGGGTGGCCAGTTTTCCGAAACAGTAGGTTTTGTCGGGGCTGATATTTCTACATTTCCAAGCTTTCCTGCCGAGATCAGAGCACCGCGAGGAACCCTCGCAGGAGTATCCGGGTTTCAGTTGAAATTTGGCAGTAATGCCATATTCACAGCAGGAGACGAATATGACGTATTGGTTGTAATGAACTCCGCAGCACTTAAGGTAAATTTGAATGATCTGAAAAAGGGAGGGGTGATCATTGTGAATACCGATGGGTTTGATAAGAAAAACCTGCGGCTTGCCGAATATATTGATGGCCAGAATCCACTGGAAGACGGAAGCCTCGATGATTATTCACTCCATAAGATAGATATCACTAAACTTACCCGTGAGTCCTTGAAAGACTCCGAAATGGGTATTAAAGATATTGACAGGAGTAAAAACATGTTTGTATTGGGTTATATATACTGGATGTACAGCCAGACACTTGACAATACTTTCAAATTTCTTAAACAAAAATTTAAAAGCAATCCGGTGGTCCGGGATGCAAATATAACCGTATTGAAAGCAGGTTATAACTTCGGAGAAACATCAGAAGCATTTATATCAAGGTATGAAGTTAAACCGGCTCAATTGCCAAAAGGAGTATATCGCAATATAATGGGCAACCAGGCTACGGCGATAGGCCTTGTAGTGGCCGCAAAAAAATCGGGTCTTGATTTGTTTTATGGCAGTTATCCCATTACGCCTGCTTCGGATGTGCTTCACTTTTTATCAAGGTACAAGAACTACGGGGTAAAGACATTTCAGGCCGAAGATGAAATAGCTGCCATGACGTCCGTAATTGGAGCCAGCTATGGCGGTGCTCTTGCCGTTACTGCATCATCGGGGCCGGGCATTGCATTGAAAACAGAAGCCATGGGATTGGGCATGATCCTCGAATTACCCATGGTGATCATTAACGTGCAGCGTGGTGGTCCGTCAACCGGATTGCCTACGAAAACCGAACAATCTGACTTGTTTCAGGCGATAATGGGACGCAATGGTGAAACGCCTATTCCGGTTGTTGCAGCATACTCTCCGGCATCATGTTTTAATACCATTTTCCAAGCTACAAAAATTGCGATTGAATACATGACACCGGTAATATTCCTGAGTGACGGGTATATTGCCAATGGCGCTGAACCATGGTTGATCCCTGATTTAAATGAATTTCCCAAAATCCGGACTAAATTTGTAAAACAGGCAACGAATGGTCAAAATGGACCGTATTTACCTTATAAAAGAGATAAAAATCTGGTAAGAAGATGGGCAATACCCGGAATGAAAGGATTTGAGCACCGGATTGGCGGCCTGGAAAAGCAGGATGAAACAGGAAATATTTCTTATGATCCTGAAAATCATCAGCATATGATTGAGATCCGGGCAGCCAAAGTTGAAAAAATAGCAGACGATATCCCCGAGCAAACCATAGATTCAGGACCGGAATCAGGAGAACTTCTTATTCTAGGTTGGGGATCAACATTTGGATCTATAAAAACAGCGGTTAAAGAAATGCACAACGAAGGTGTAAATGTTTCACATACCCATCTTGTTTATTTAAATCCGTTTCCGAAAAACCTGGGTAAAATCCTGAAATCATTTAATCGTGTGCTTGTCCCCGAACTAAACATGGGACAGTTACGCCAGCTGATCAGGGCAAAATATCTTGTGGATGCACAGGGACTTAATAAAGTAAAAGGGCTGCCACTGACCGTAAAAGAAATTAAAGATAAAGTAAAAACCATTATCGGATAAGATTATGACTATTGCCACGAAAGAAGTGTTGCCGGAATTGACATCCAAAGATTTTACATCGGACCAGGAAGTGAGGTGGTGTCCGGGATGCGGCGATTATTCCATATTAAAACAGGTACAAACCATCATGCCTGAGTTAGGCATTCCAAAAGAAGATATTGTATTCATATCGGGAATCGGATGTTCTTCTCGTTTTCCATATTACATGAACACGTATGGGATGCATAGCATACACGGCAGGGCTCCTGCCATTGCAAGTGGCCTGAAAGCGGTAAGGCCTGAATTAAGTATATGGGTGATTACCGGCGATGGAGATTCTCTATCGATAGGAGGGAATCACCTTATTCACGTGCTAAGAAGAAATTTCGATCTTAATATTCTGCTTTTTAATAATGAGATTTATGGCTTGACAAAAGGCCAGTATAGCCCTACCTCACCAAGGGGTAGTATTTCCAAATCAACTCCGCTCGGATCAGTGGACCATCCATTCAATCCGGCAGCGCTCGCACTAGGGGCAGAAGGTACATTTATTGCGCGTACCATGGATAGAGATCCAAAGCATGCACGAGAGATCATTCTGCGTGGCCACCATCATAAAGGCACTTCATTTGTAGAAATTTATCAGAATTGCAACGTATTTAACGACGGTGCATTTGCTATATTTACTGATAAATCCACTAAAGCCGATCATACCATTTTTCTGGAGGATGGAAAGCCATTGTTATTTGGCCAGGAACGTAATAAGGGAATTATTCTTGACGGGTTTAAACCAGTGGTGGTTGACTTAAATGAAGGATATTCCCAGGATGATTTGTGGGTACATGACGAAAAAGACAATATCAAAGCTGCTATTTTAGCACAGTTATTTGATGATCCGAGGGATGAAGATGCTTACCCAAGGCCATTTGGCGTCTTTTATTCTGAAGTAAGGTTTACTTACGAAGATGTATTCAATGACCAGATACAAAATGCAATTGATCAAAAAGGTGAGGGCGACCTTCAGGACCTGATCAATGGCGGCAATACCTGGGAGATCAAATAAAAAAAATACTCGCAATATTTATATCAACCGTCATTATCCGATTTATTCGGGTAATCCCCCTAACGCAACACTACTGCCAATTCACACGACCCGTTTATGAGGAGATTATCCGAAATCGCTGCGCGATTCGGATAATGACGATATTTATTGAGTTTGGGCTCATGGTATGGTAAACCGGATGTAAAGCACAAGCATGGGGCCGGAAGTAACTTCCGAACCAGTGTTGTTGTCAGGCCGGGTAGGTCTTAGGCCAGGAAAGTCAGCCGGGTGCAAGGATCGAGTCGCATAACTACTGTTGCCCACGCTGGAAGACGTAATAAATAAATCTTTGATTTTATCCAATCATGTTATAGCTTGGATTTTTTAAAAAAAGCCATTATGAGATCATATCACATTATATTTTTATCATCCATGCTTTTAAACAGTTGTTCCGAATCATTCGATACGAATGATGAAAATGTAACTCCCCCTGAAGCAGAAAAAATACCGGTTGAACTTATAAATCATGGCGATACCCGTATAGACAACTACTACTGGATGAAAGAACGTGATAATCCAAAGGTAAAATCGTACCTGGAGCAGGAGAATGTATACCTGAATAAAATAATGGTGCATACCGAAGCGTTACAGCAGGAACTGTATGATGAACTTACAGGCCGGCTAAAGCAGGATGACGAATCGGCGCCATACAAACAGAATGGCTATTACTACTATACACGGTATGAAGAAAGTAAAGAATATCCCATTTACTGTCGCAAAAAAGGTGACCTCGAAGCGGAAGAAGAGATCATGCTCAACGTAAATGAAATGGCGGAAGGATATGATTACTTCAATGTCGCCAGGCTGTCTGTTAGTCCTGACAACAAATGGCTTGCATATGGGGTGGATACTGTTAGCAGGCGGTTATATACCATTCATTTCAAAAATCTTGAAACCGGAGAACTGCTTCCGGATGAGCTACCAAATACGTCTGCCGACCCCGCCTGGGCAAACGATAATAAAACCGTTTTTTATACCACCAAAAACACCGAAACGCTTTTGTCTGAGAAAATCTATAAACACAAAATAAATACGGATGTTTCGGAGGATGAGCTGATTTATGAGGAAAAAGACAATACCTATTACATAGGAGTCAATAAATCAAAATCGGGTCGTTTTATTGTGATATGGGAAGGTGCGACTAAGACTAACGACTATTGGCTGATTGATGCAGATAATCCGGATGTGCCGCTTAAAAATTTCACACCGCGTACAGAAGGCATGGAATATAGCATTGACCATGTGAATGGCAGGTTTTATATTATTACAAACTGGAATGCCACTAATTTCAGGCTTATGGAAACCGGGGAAGCAAATACCGGTCGTGACAACTGGAAAGAAGTTATCGCAGAACGTGAAGATGTGTTGCTCCAGGATATGGACGTTTTTAAAAATCATTTGGTGTTAAACGAAAGAAAGAACGGCCTTATAAACCTGAGGATAATGCACCTTGGCACTGGTGATGAGCATTATATGGATTTTGGAGAAGAGGCTTATTTTGCTTTTCCTACAAGCAACTATGAGATGGATACGGAGGAATTGCGGTATTATTATTCTTCACTTACTACACCGTATTCCATCATTGATTATAACATGATCACGAAGGAGAAGAAACTTAAAAAACAACAGGAAGTTGTAGGCGGCCATAATCCGGATGACTATGTGGTTCAACGGGTTTACGCTCCATCAAGGGATGGGGTTGAAATACCCCTTACCGTGGCTTACAAAAAGGGATTTGAAAAAAACGGACAAAACCCAATGCTGCTGTATGGCTATGGTTCGTACGGGGCAACCATCGATCCTTCGTTTCGTATGTCGTGGCTGAGCTTGTATGACCGTGGATTTGCAGTCGCTATCGCCCATATCAGGGGCGGACAGATAAACGGCCGGAAGTGGTATGAGGACGGCAAAATGTTCAATAAAAAGAATACATTTTATGACTTTATTGATTGTGCAGAATATCTGATAGATGAAGGTTATACAAACGCGGATAAATTGTTTGGTCAGGGCGGCAGCGCAGGTGGATTACTTATAGGTGTGGTATCTAATCTTCGTCCCAATTTATTTAAAGGACTCATTGCCGGAGTACCATTTGTAGATGTGATTACCACCATGTCGGATGCAAGTATTCCGCTGACTACCAACGAGTACGATGAATGGGGTAATCCCGATGAACTGGAGTCATACGAGTATATCAAATCCTATTCGCCTTACGATAACGTGAAAAAACAGGCATATCCCAATATGCTTGTCACCACCGGTTTTCACGATTCACAGGTGCAGTATTGGGAACCTGCCAAATGGGTTGCCAAACTCAGGGTTTATCATACAGGTGATCAGGTGATTTTGCTTCAAACTGAAATGGAAGCAGGACACGGAGGCGCCTCGGGTAGATTCAGGCGATACCGGCGAACCGCCCTGGAGTATGCCTTTATGATTGATTTGAAAGATGAGGGCAAAGATGTAGAATAATAAAAGACCTGACGGGTTTTATCGATCGGTCGGGTTTCAGTTCTATCATTCCGGATTCCACTCTTTGATATGAGCCCGGGTACGGGTGGACATTGCCATCTCCATTTTGGCCACAATATCAGGGTGCGATGCTGATACATCAGTAGTTTCACTAATGTCGTTTTCAAGATCATACAATGCGATCGGCCCACCTGGCTCTTTCCGGGTATTCAGCCTGATGGCTTTCCACCTACCCATGCGGACTGCCTGCATCCCACCACGGGCAGGATATTCCCAGTACAGAAAATCATGTTTTTCCTGCTGATCACCATGACCTGTTAGAATGGGTACCAACGAAATGCCGTCAACCGGATTTGGATAAGTACCATCTGTGATATCCCTTATGGTAGGGAGGATGTCCCAAAAAGCAGATATATGATTGGTTATTGAACCTTGCTCGACTACACCCGGCCATTTTACAATAAAAGGTACTCGTATGCCACCTTCGCCCAGCCAGGTCTTATAGCCGCTGAGTTCTCCCAAACTATTGAAGAAAGCCATATCCACTCCGCCGTTGTATGTAGTTCCGTTGTCGGAAGAAAACATAACAATTGTATTTTTTTCAATGTCAAGCTCTATCAAAAGCGTCATCACATTTCCGATATGGTGATCCATGCGGGTGATCATAGCCGCATAAGCTGCATGAGGCCTGATATGCGGCAGATATGATCTTTCTCCCAGATAAGGAGTATCGTCAAGGTGGTCGTACATTAGGAGCGCCACATCAGGTACCTGTAGCGAAACATGGGGGACAGGAAAGGGGAGGTACAGGAAAAATTGTTCATCCTGATGATCACGTATAAATGCCAGGGCTTTTTCACCCATTTTATCCATTGCATAATCTACTCCTTTATACTTTTTATATTCCTCCGGGTTGTGAATATCTTCGCCGTCCCATTTCTGATGCGGCGAAAAATATTCATTCCGGAGGGTATCCCAGTGATTGTTTTCCCAGAGGTGGGAAGGGTAATAATTATGTGCCTGCTTTTGGCATAAATATCCGTAGAAATAATCAAATCCCTGTTTGCTTGGTATACCGGTGCTGCCAGGTCCGCCAAGACCCCATTTACCGATAACACCGGTTACGTATCCTGCATCCTGAAGCATCTTAGCCATATTCGGTAAATGTGGAGGCAGTGGCATCTGGCCTCCTTCATTATCATCACGGTAGCCACCCAGCTCATAGTTGCCACGTATATAGGAATGACCTGTATGAAGGCCGGTAAGCAGTACACAACGCGACGGTGCACATACCGTGCTGCCGGAATAATGCTGCGTAAATAACATCCCTTCGTTGGCAAGCCTGTCGATGGAAGGTGTTTTAATAATCGTCTGACCATATGCCCCGGTTTCGCGGTATCCCAGATCGTCTGCAAGAATATAAATGATATTTGGTTTTACTTCAATGCTTTTTTCCGGATCCGCGATTTTATTGCACGATGCAAGGAAAAGAAATAGTAACAGGATTAAGCCATTTTTATACATGTGAAAAAATAAAATGATTGATTAATATTAAAGGAAGTAAATAAGAGTGATAACTGCAAACAATAACTTCCATGAGGTCAGGCAAGTTCTCACTTCCGCATATCAGACGATTAAATTATTCAAAACTAGATATTGACATTACTTTTTTCAAATAGTTTTCACGCAACATAGGAATTTTGAGATTAAATATTTAGGTTATAATTGTTTACATGCATCAATCAGCTATTAAAAAAATATTAGGTTTAGTTCTAACAAGTATTACAAGCATACTCATTGCTTTTTTGATAGAAATAGCATCTTCTGTCATTAGGATTTTTGAAGATTTACAATCCTCCTTTGAAAACTATGACTTCACCGACCATTATTTCTATAGTAAATATACTAGTGAACCGTATCCCAGAGATACTAATATAGTATTCGTTAATATCGGTGAATATGGGCGCTCAGAAATTGCGGAGATAATAACAATTGTAAATATGTTTGACCCACGGGTTATCGGACTTGATGTCCGCTTTCGGTCCCTGCAAAATGATCCTGCAGATACGCTTCTGAGAAATGCAATTATTAAATCCAAAAATCTGGTGTTAACCAAAAGGTATGACCTGTATACAGAAACTTTTGTTGAGACACATCCATTCATTAGACAGAATGCTGAAGTGGGGTTATCTAATTTCAATATTGAGGAAAATTTCACCGTGAGATCCTTCGATCCCTTTTTCTTAAAGGATTCAATAGTTTATCAACATCTGGCAGTTTCCATAGTGGAGCTGTTCGATCCCCAAAAAATTAAAAAATTAAAAAAACGAAACAGAAAATTAGAATATATCTATTACAGATATAATATTGATAAAGCCGGATTTTCGGGTTACAAATATTTTGAATACGATGATTTAGTTCATCCTGATTTTTACAAGCAAGAGCTTGAAGGTAAAATAGTTATAATAGGCTTTCTGGGGGATCCGGAATTTCCGCATTCGATTGAATCAAAGCAATATAGTCAGCTAAATGAATCCCCCTTCAAGCGTACAGCGAAAGATATGTACAACGCTGTAATTATTGGAAATATTATAAGTATGATACTGGACGAGTCGTACATTTATTCATATAGGATTCTTGACCATTCATTGACATTTCTCTTATTATTGTTGATGTGTTATCTGTTTTCATTAATGTTCAAAAACAGGTTTTATCAATTGTGGTCTAAGCTTTTGGTATTTATTGCAATATTAGTATTCTGGTTGCTTTCATTCATTCTTTTTGAAAAATTCACGCTAAAAATCGACCTTCGTTACTTTTATTTCTTTTTGCTATTCGCCCCTGACACGTACGAAATTCTGCATAGGAACGTCTTTCCGAAAATCGGATTAGGCAGTTCCTGATCTGATGCACGAATTATCTGTCATCAATGCCAATTCCTTGCAATAATAAACCGGGCATTAAGTTAAGCAGTTTTATTAAGAATTTCATTTTGTTCCTATACTATGTCCAGTGCCTCAAGAATATCTGCGAGCTCATCATAATCTTTGAATCCGGGTTTGGATTCAGTACCACCGTACAAAGCGATGCCCTTGATTCCTGAAGCAAGCAGTTTTTCAAGATTGTGTGGAGTTATTCCAGATCCCAACCATACCGGATACGATGCAGCCCATGTAGTAATTCGCTCAAGTTCAGCATCATCTAAAATATCCGGATTCAGACCTTCAAGCAGAAAATATGACACATATTTTTGTTGTTCTTCCATCATTAGTGCAATGTGTTCCGGGACATAATTGGCTGTATTGATGTAAAAAATACATGCATATCCTGAGGCATGAACAATTTCAGGAAGAGCCCTATCAGACACCTGCAGATACGAAAACGAATACCCTGTCAATTCCGGGATCTGACTCCCTGATATTTCTCCAACAAATTCCACACCAGCTACCCATCCTGATATCTCACGAAACTGCTCCGGTGAAATAAAGAATTCACTACCATCATCAACCACAAACCCAAGCATATTTACCCCCATTCCGGCACAATAGCGGGCATTGCTTAAATTGGTTATTTGTCCAACTTTCACCATGGTTTTAAGTGTCATATCAATTCTGTTTAAATACGATCATTATTTTTGTTTTGCCGAATGCAGCAAAGTAAAGTATTTTTGTGCTGTTTTAAATGAACTAGAAAGAGTGAAGTTCTAAAAAACAATACACGAGTTTACAAGCAAAGTCCGGGAATCGATAAGTTGAATTTTATCAGCATATTGAATTACTACAGGCACAAATAGTAAAGTTATACATTAATAAAACTGAATTAACAACTTGTATTTCAAGTATATAAAGTATTCTTATTTTTTCGGTTTGGTGCTTTCATGCAGTATTCCCGTTATGCTGCTATTGGCATGCGAAAGCAAAACGGTAGATCCGGATTATTCGCGGACAGGATATGATTATTATCCACTTGAAAATGGCATTTTCAGAGTTTATCAGGTAAAAGAAATTATCTACAATATATTATCGCCGCCTGATACCAACTATTTTCAGTTAAAAGAAATAATTTCAGATTCATTCACTGACAGTGCCGGCGAGATTAATTACGTAATACAACGTTTAAAAAGGGCTAATGACAATGAAGACTGGCAACCCGATTCGATCTGGTCAACATATCGAAATAATTTTCAAGCGGTATTAAATAAAAACAACATACTTGTATTAAAACTTGTTTTTCCTTTTATGGAAGATATACGATGGGATGCAAATAGCCTAAACACTAAAAATCAGGATGATTATAAGATGACCAACCTGTTTGCCCCTTACCTGCTGGGTGACACAAACTTTAACAGCACCGTAACAGTTATTCAGGAAGAAAATCTGGATTCTCTTATTTTTTTTGATTACAGGCTTGAAGTATATGCACAAAATATCGGACTTATTGATAAAATTGATTCAAGATTGAAATTCTGTCAGGAAAACGATTGTTTTGGTCTGAAAATAATAAACGAAGGAAGGCACTACAAGCAAACATTGATAGCATATGGGGTGGAATAGGCTTGTAAAAGCGGGTTTTGTACTGACAATAGTTTTTTTGTCTGGCCAACATGGCTATACGCAAGTAAATCGTTATATGGTCCACTTCACGGATAAGCAAAACACATCTTTTCGCATCGATAATCCCGAAGCATACCTTTCGGCCAGGGCTATTGAAAGAAGAACAAAACAGGGTATCGCCATTACCGAACAGGACCTTCCCGTAAAAGCGCTATATGTAAACGGCCTTGAGGATATAGGTATTAAAACCTTTTTTACTTCAAAGTGGTTTAACAGTGTATTGGTTGAATGTGATGCAGGTGCGGTACCGGAAATCGAAACGCTTCCCTATGTGGCTTCCGTTGAATTTGTTGCTCCCGGATCGAAAATTACTACAAAACCGGTAGATGTACATTATACCATTAGCAGTACAAAAAGGCAGAAACGCAGAAAAACGCACGGTGATGTAACTTCGGACCAGAATAAAATGCTGGGATTGGACGTCCTTCATGAATCGGGCTATACCGGGCAGGGTAAGTGGGTTGCTATAATGGATGGTGGATTCTTCGGGGCGGATAAGTCGCGATTTTTTAGCCGGCTGTTCGTCAACAATAAAGTGAAATACACCTATGACTTTGTGACCGGCCAGAACGACGTGTTTAAATATACGGAGCATGGTACGCGTGTTTTTTCACTGATAGGCGCTTATGCAGAAGATGAGTTTATCGGTAGCGCTTATGATGCTGATTTTTTCCTGTTCGTTACCGAAGATGTATGCGGTGTCTGCGAACATCGCGTGGAAGAATACAACTGGGTTTTCGCCGCAGAGTTCGCCGACAGTGCAGGAGTTGATGTGATCAACACCTCCCTTGGGTATAACCTGTTTGAAGACCCTACCATGACCTATTCTTATGAAGAGATGGATGGCAATACGGCTGTGATAAGCATAGCCGCTTCAATTGCGTCGTCCAGGGGGATGGTGGTGGTTACGTCTGCCGGAAATGAAGGAAATCTGTCATGGAATTTCATCACAGCTCCGGCAGATGCCCATAATATAATCAGTGTAGGCAATGTAAACCTGGACGGCATCAAATCTTCATCAAGCTCATTCGGCCCTTCGGCTGATGGCCGCATCAAACCTGAACTTGTCGCATTGGGAACAGGGGTAAAGGTGGTGTCGTCGAGTGGCGCCATTACCACCGGAAACGGCACCTCTTTTTCTTCAGCTCTGGTGGCAGGCTTGATAGCTACAACCTGGAATGCGTTTCCGGATCTTACTGCCGATGAGATCCGCATTTTTTATGAAATATCTGCCAGCAATGCAACCAGCCCTGATGATGAAATCGGCTACGGCATCCCCAATTTCATCGCCTTCGATAACCTGATGCAATCTGATGAAAGCGATCAAGATTTCATCATTTATCCAAATCCGGTTTCGGGCAGTCAATTTATCATCCGGGCTAACAATCCGGATGAAACTTCTGAAGTTGACATTAAGATTTTTGATATGAACGGTAAAATACAACTCAAAACCACCCTGTATTTTAGCTGGTTAAATAATTCGCAGGTTATAGATTTTTTCACACTTCGAAAAGGTGTTTACATAATCAATCTTGATACAGGGAGCGAAATTATAAAACTCAGAGTTGTAAAAATTTGATTGGGTTGCACTGCTTAAAAGGCAATGACTATATTTACCCTGAAATTGTCATTGGAACTGACAATTTTGCCCTACGGGCATACGATAGTCATTGATATACAATGACTACGTCAGGGTTTACGCAACCTGTAGCTAATAAACACCGATGAAAACACCTATTATTGCGCCTTCTATTCTTGCTGCAGATTTTGCCAATATACAAAGAGAGGTAGAAATGCTGAACGCCAGTGAGGCCGGCTGGATTCATTTAGATGTGATGGATGGTGTTTTTGTTCCCAATATTTCCTTTGGATTACCCGTGTGCAAGGCCATTCACAGGTATGCAAAGAAACCACTGGATGTACACCTTATGATTGAAAAACCTGAAAACTATGTCGAAGCGTTTAAAAACGCCGGCGCCGGCATTATCAGTGTCCATTATGAGGCATGTCCGCATCTGCATCGCAATCTTCAGCAACTCAAAGACCTTGGTGTGCAGGCTGGTGTTGCTATAAATCCGCATACCAGGGTGAATTTGCTGCGCGACGTCATTCATCAGATTGACCTTGTTTGCCTGATGTCGGTAAACCCCGGATTTGGAGGTCAGACATTTATAAAAAGTACCTACGAAAAAGTGCAGGCATTAAGAAGCATTATTGACAATGCCGGGGCCGGCACAAAAATTGAAGTGGACGGTGGTATAACTATTGAAAATGCAAAGCCATTACTGGAGGCCGGTGCGGATGTGCTGGTGGCAGGAAGTTTTGTGTTTCGCTCCGAAAACCCCATAGATACTATATCTAACCTGAAGAACGTTTAAATTACCGGAGTCTGACCGGTTATATGCTGTACAGAATATTCATATTTCTTCTCATTTTCTTAAGTAGCAGAGGTCTTGTTGTGGCACAACAAGCGGTAATAATGGGTAAAGTGACATCCTTTCAAACAGGTAACCCTTTACCGGAAGCCAATATTTTTTTATCAGGTACCAGCCTCGGAACAAATACCGATTCACTGGGGAGATACCGGCTTAGTGTACCTGCAAACAGACAAATAACAATAGTATTCAGATTTGTTGGGTACGACAGCATCTTTTTTGATTTGCAGTTAAATGAAAATGAAACCAGAACGCTTAATACATCTCTTAGAGAGGCAGTACAGGTTTTGAAAACAGTTAATATTGTTTCTGAATCCACACGACGTGAATCAAGTGTGGTTACCATCAGCCCCCGTAGCGCCGGGGTGCTTCCATCTCCATTTGGTGACTTCACAAAAATATTGACTATGTTGCCAGGTGTGGTATCCAACAGCGAACTCTCCACCGGTTACAGTGTACGGGGAGGAAACTTCGATGAAAACCTGGTTTACGTAAATGGCATACGGATATACCGCCCTTTTCTTGCCCGTGCAGGTCGGCAGGAAGGGCTGAGTTTTGTGAATACGGATCTGGTGAAAGAAGCCCGTTTTTATGCAGGAGGCTGGCAGTCGAATTTTGGTAATAAGCTTTCGTCCGTACTTGATGTAACTTATAAAATACCGGATAAAATAAAAGGCTCGGTTACACTCGGGTTATTGGGAGGGTCTGCATATCTCGAAGGTGCCACATCTGAACGCCGTTTACAATACCTGATAGGCGCAAGGCATAAAAGGGCACAATACCTGCTGAACACATTGGACGTGAACGGCGAATTTATTCCTACCTTCACTGATATACAAACCTATGTAAACCTGAATGCAGGTAAACAACATCCGGAACAAACCCAGATAGGTTTATTATTTTCCTATGCACAAAATCGATATCAGGTAATTCCCAAAACACGAGAAACCGAATTTGGCACATTCAGCAGCGCATTGCGTTTTCTTGTCGCTTTTGAAGGTCAGGAATCACTTAATTACGATACCTGGCAGTCTGGGATCAGTCTATTACACCGTTTAAGTAATGATTTTTCAATCAAGTTCACGGTTTCTGTGGTTAAATCCTTTGAAAAAGAATATTCCGATGTGGAAGGCGGATACCGCCTGTGTGATGTTGATAAAAACCCGGCTTCTTCATCCTTTAACGAATGCGTTTCAATTCGTGGAATCGGCACAGAATTTTTTCATGCACGAAATACCCTTGAAAGCACGCTGCTAATGGCGGATGTAAAGGGGGGGTATGCCTTAAACAGTAAAAATTATTTTGAATTCGGACTTGATTATTCTTTTAATGATTTTGACGACTACCTGGAGGAATACGCGTTTGTTGATTCCGCAGATTTTTCAGAAATCAAAAACCAGGTACTTATTACAAACCAAACAGTTGCAAACATGACAGGTGGTTTTGTTCAGCATAGTGTAAGGACAGGTCAGTCAGGCGAATTAGTATATGGATTCAGGTTTTCGTATAGGGACATGAATAAACAATGGCTTTTTAGCCCCAGAATGCAATACTCATTACAACCTGCATGGAACAGTGACTATGTTTTTAAAGCTGCAGTAGGTCTATACCAGCAACAACCGTTATATAGGGAACTGAGGAATTTTAATGGTGTGGTAAACCGGAATGTAAAAGCCCAACAATCGTTACACGTGATTGCAGGCCTGGACCACAATTTCCTGTTCTGGCTACGCCCCTTTAAATGGACAGCTGAACTTTACTATAAATATCTCTGGGACGTTATCCCTTATGATGTAGATAACATACGGATCAGGTATTACGGTGAAAACCTTGCCGTTGCATATGCCGCCGGTATGGATATACGAATCAGCGGAGAATTTATACCTGGAACAGAAAGCTGGTTCAGTCTCGGGTTGCTCACCACTCGCGAAGATCTAAGCAATGATGAGCGGGGTTTTGTACGAAGGCCCTCAGATCAGCATCTCACTGTTTCGGTCTTTTTTGAGGATCATCTGCCTGATAATCCAAGCATGCGGGTGAACCTGGGTTTCATTTATGGGAGTGGATTGCCATTCGGTCCACCCGGCAACCTCGAAAACAGGAGCGTATTTAACGGTGATTCATACCAACGGGTAGATATCGGTTTCTCAAAAATATTTTTTCTGACGCGTGCTTCCAGGCTGGAAAGCATATGGCTCAGCCTTGAAGTTTTAAATTTGTTTGGCATTGAAAATACAATTTCATATACCTGGATTCAGGAATTATCAGGTAATTTTATCGCTGTACCCAACACACTTACAAACCGGTTTTTTAACATAAAGCTGACATTCAGGTTTGAATAAGGCTCATTCTGGCGAAATAAACTGAAAAATGATTTGTTTCAGATGATAAATCGTTTCTTTCAAAGGCAAAACTGGTAATAAGTATGATTTTCTGATTTTGAGTTTGTAATTTGAACAAAATGCTTTTCTTTTGTGGGCTTATAATTTTACAAGCATGTTTTTAACCTATTTTAAAAAAAATAAAACCTAAAAATTTATGATGAAGTTAATGAAATATGTGGCAGCGGTTTGCATGTTGAGCATGGTATCTACCGGTGTGTTTGCACAAGATGAAACAGAAATTACGGATGACCAGTTGTACCGCTATGCGATAATGCAGGAAGTGATAAATCTGATGAAAAAGGATATCAGTGTAGAGATAAATAAAATCATCAAAGCGCAGGAGGGAATGACGGGCAAGCGATATAAAGAGCTTGCCGCAACTAAAGATGACGAAGCAAAGCTTCAGGCCATTGACGCCAAAGACTGGGAAATCCGGTTTCTGAAGCAAATTGATGATTTTAAAAGTAAAAGGATTGCATCGATCAAAACAGTGAACTCCGAATTAGCTACAAAAATGGTAGGCGACAGAGGTAAAGACTATAAAAGAATAAAGGATCAGTTGAAATCAGATGAAAGCTTCAAATCCAGGTATGATTCAATCGTTGCCTCCGTTTCAGCAGCAAAAGTGAAAGCAGATTGATTTCAGTTTGCTTGTTTAAATCAAAAAGTATAACAGTTAAATTAAATACCCGGAAAATTCCTTCGGGTGTTTTTTTTAAGATAAAATTGAATTATTATGGATAATGAATTCACTGTTTTATTAAAAGGCATTTTCAGGATTGATTAGCCGGTTTATACCAAACCAAATGACTTGCCGGGATTGATTTTGCCCCGTACAGTTAAAACCGTGCGATATATTTAATGGATTTTTGATGGGAAAATCGGATCAGATATATACCATTAATAGCAAAAACATTTATTCAACGGGTTACTTTTATTATATTTAAGTCGCTGAAATAAATATATATACCAATGTTTACAGAAAATGAGGTTGGTTTGATGTTGGAAAATAAAGACATCGAAAATGCCGTTATTGAACTAAAAAATGACTTTATCAGTCATGAAGTTAAATTTATGGAAATAAGCGATCATGATTTTTTATCGCTTGTGCTTCTTTCACCGGCTGTCAGCATCTCCCTGGCCAACGAAAGCGTGAGTTTGTTTGAAGAATTGGCGCTGAATAAAAGAGCACGCAAGTTATCCAAAGGAGGCTATTTTATGAAGAAGGATCCGGTAGTAATTGTGATGGGGCATTTGATTAAACATTATGATAAGTGGGAAGAGAAGTTTTTTATCTTGCTCCGCAGTGTAATGAATTCCGCTCTTGATTTTGACTCATTCATTTTCCAGAATATTGCAGATGAAGATATTACCCCTGACAGTTTCAGAAAAGAAGTGCTTAAAACACCTTATGGTTTTGTCCGGTTTTTGACATCATTTTTTTGTTCTGGAGATGACGATATTTTGAATGTAGAATCAAGAAAAATTGCCCGGATTGAGTATGAGCGTATGATTGACATTGGCAATAAGCTCGACCTGAAAAAAGTGCCGATTTTCAGACACTTTTGTGCAACATACAAGGTATTAGGATAAACCTGCCATATGCAATTTGTTTCGTCATACTTACTGAAATATAACCTCTAACGCTGATAAACTCTTTGAACAGGCTTGTTTTCATATCTGTATTACTTATTTTTTGTGTCATAGCCGTTACCAGTATGGCACAGGACGATCAGGCAGAAAAGCCTGACGTGCAGCAACAGGAAAATGTCAAGCGTGCAGGCAAAAAAAACAAGAAGAACTATAAATCAGGTGGTAACATATTTACTGCTTTTTTATCGCAATTTACATATGGCGTTTCTTTTGGTTATGGTGCAACCTTTTACAGTCATAATCTAAAAGGCTTTGGCATATACCAGCCAGCCAATGGCAATGGTGTATTCATCTTTGATCAGGCATTTATTGACCGCGATACACTACCGTCTGTTTACAACAACTGGGTGAATAATGTGCAGGAATTTGGCGGCCTTTTAATTCCGGTTGATTCGTTGTCAACACCAATTATTACAAACGGCATACCGATCTTTCCGGAAGACCTGAAAATAGGCTCTGATTCAATAAAACTGGGTTACAAAAGTATAGCCCATAACATTCCTGTCACAGTTATGGTCAGCATTGATGTTGACAGGTATCGCATCGGAGGTGGCGTTACCATGGAATTGCATAAAATGAGCCAGTTCCATCCAACTGCATTAAAGAATACGTTGCGTAGTTTTCGAACCGATTTTTCAATCTCATTCTTCAAAAAATACTTTGGATTTATAGGTATAACCACGTACGAATCATGGCAATATAAAATGATTGCAGATTTACAATTCGGAAAAATTAACCGGGGTAAACATTTTAATAAAGACCTGATATCTAGTGGTTTATACTTTAATTTCGGCTATACGGTTGAAAAATCGCTGTCAGAATATTTTAAAGTTTTTATACGACCGTCTGTGGAATGGAAAGCGTACACCCTTACTGTTCCTGAATCTGGCTTGTCAGTAAATCACAGGCAACCTGCCTTGTATGTGCAGTTTGGTGCTACGATCCGGATACACGTACTGCCCAGGTGTCCGGTACCGGGGTGTCGCATACAAATGAATCATGTACATGACAGTAAAGAATACAGAAGCAAAGTACACCCGATCTGGAAGTGGCAAAACCCCAATTATGGTCAGAACTACCCTCAATTTATCAAGTATAAAAGAAAGAATAGACGTAAGCTCAATCTGTATTGATTCCTGGTAATAAAATGTGGTCTGAAAGGGCGCTGAATTCTTAAAAAAATGAAAATTCTTATGTACCTTGCAGGTCTATTTTTTAAGGCTTTATAATCTATTGTATGGCTGACGATCAGCAAGAAAATCTTACCCCCGGAAGACAAGGTATTATACCTATAAATATTGAAGATGAAATGCGCAGCGCCTACATCGATTACTCGATGTCGGTTATCATTTCGAGGGCTCTTCCAGATGTTCGCGACGGATTGAAACCCGTACATCGGCGCATCCTTTATGGTATGGATGAACTCGGTGTGAACTACAACAAATCCTACAAGAAATGTGCAAGAATAGTAGGCGACGTTTTAGGTAAATATCATCCGCATGGTGATACCGCCGTGTATGATACGCTGGTGCGTATGGCACAACCATGGTCGCTTCGTTATCCGTTGATTGACGGACAAGGCAATTTCGGTTCGGTAGATGGAGATTCGCCTGCTGCAATGCGATATACAGAGGCACGGCTAAAGCGGATCGCTGAAGAAATGCTGAATGACATTAACAAAGGTACGGTAGATTTTAAGCCTAATTATGATGATTCTACCAATGAGCCCACTGTTCTTCCTGCTAAAATACCCAATCTGCTGCTAAATGGGTCTTCAGGGATTGCCGTAGGTATGGCTACCAACATGGCGCCACACAATCTTAAAGAAGTAGTGGCAGGTACGAAAGCTTATATCGAAAACAACGATATTGAAATCAGCGAGCTGATGACCTATATCACCGCGCCTGATTTTCCCACCGGCGCCACTATTTACGGATATCAGGGTGTAAAACAGGCGTTTGAAACCGGAAGAGGTCGAATAATACTTCGTAGTAAAACTCAGTTTGAAACCACAAAGACAGGAAAAGAACAGATTATCATATCAGAAATCCCCTATATGGTAAATAAAGCGTCGCTTATTGAAAAATCTGCAGCACTTGTAAATGATAAGCGGATAGAAGGGATTTCGGACATCAGGGATGAATCAGACCGCGATGGGATGCGCATTGTATTTGACCTGAAAAAAGACGCTATCCCCAATATCGTTCTGAACAACCTGTTTAAATATACGCAGTTACAGGCTTCATTTAGTGTGAATAATGTAGCGCTTGTTAAGGGAAGGCCCCACACGCTGAACCTGAAAGACCTGATCAAATATTTTGTTGAGCACCGCCACGAAGTAGTAATGCGCCGCACCAGGTATGAACTTCAGGAAGCAGAAAAACGGGCCCACATCCTTGAGGGGTACATCATTGCGCTGGACAATATCGATGAAATCATTGCTTTGATTCGAGGGTCAAGAGATCCGGAAGAGGCAAAGCAGGGGCTTATTAAAAAATTTGAGCTTTCGGAAATCCAGGCAAAGGCCATACTGGAAATGCGACTGCAGCGCCTTACCGGCCTCGAAAGAGAAAAAATTCAAAATGAATACGAGGAAATTCAGAAACTGATCATTGATCTCAAAGATATCCTTGATAATAAAGACAGGCGGATGGACATCATCAAAGAAGAACTCGATGAAATGAGCGACCGTTATGGCGACGAGCGAAGAACAGATATCGTTCATTCAGCCGAAGACTTCTCTGTTGAGGATATGATCCCTGATGAGGATATGGTAATAACCATTTCGCATGAAGGATATATCAAACGCACACCGCTGGTGGATTACCGTACACAGGGCAGAGGAGGTATTGGTTCGAGGGGAGTGATCACCAAAGAGGACGACTTTACAGAACATTTATTTATAGCTTCTGCACATAATTACCTGCTTATCTTCACTGAAAACGGAAAGGTGTTCTGGATCAAAGTGTGGGCTTTGCCGGAGGGCAGCAAGACCAGCAAAGGCCGGGCAATTCAGAACCTTATCAATATTCAACCCGGAGACAAAGTGCGAGCGGTAATCAATGTAAAAACACTTTCGGATGAGGATTATATAAACAACAATTATCTCGTGATGTGTACCGAAGGGGGTACAATTAAAAAAACCACGCTCGAAGCTTATTCGAGACCCCGTCAAAACGGAATCAATGCCATCACCATCAATCCAGGTGACCGTTTGCTTGAAGTAAAGCTGACCAATGGCAACAATCATATCATCATTGCGGCTAACAGCGGAAAGGCCATTCATTTTCATGAGTCGGAGGTACGCTCCATGGGACGAACCGCCGCAGGAGTACGTGGAATACGAATCGGTGATGAAAAAGTGGTTGGCATGGTATGTGTTGCAAGAGATGATGCAACCCTGCTTGTGGTGTCCGAGAAGGGGTATGGGAAACGCAGTGCTGTGGGAGAATACCGGATAACAAGGAGGGGAGGCAAAGGGGTGAAAGCCATGAATGTGACAGAAAAAACCGGCGAGCTGGTAGCTATCAAAGAAGTGGTTGATAGCGATGATCTTATGATAATAAACAAATCGGGTATCATCATTCGGTTTGAAGTGGTTAAGGTGAGGGTGATGGGACGTGCCACGCAGGGGGTGCGACTGATCAGGCTAAATAAAAATGACGAAATTTCATCAGTAGAGAAAATTGAAAAAATTGAAGTTGTTGATGAAACAAAAGAGATAAACGGTAAAAAAGGCGAAGCTAATGAAAGTTGATACGAGCTATTTTCATGAAAGACTTTCCGGATAAATAATGTATTTGATATCATTGCATTTTACTAAGATTTATTAAAAAATGAAAAATGCTATTTTATTTGTACTGTTTTGTTTTGCGGGCATATTAGTTAATGCCCAGAATTCCAATGTAAATAAGGCCAACGCCAATATCCAGAATGGAAAACTGGCAGAAGCTAAAGAGCTGATTGATCTGGCGGCAGAACATGAGAAGACCAGGGAAAAAGGGCGTACATGGTATGTTCGGGGGATGGTATATCAGGCTATTGCCATTTCCGAAGACGAATCGGTTCGCGCTATTGACCCTGAGGCTGCTATAAAAGCAACGGAATCGTTTGAAAAAGTAAAATCACTTGAAAAGGAGGGAAGCAACTATTACGTGCTTTCGGAGGTGCAGGCTCTGCAGTTGTATAGTATCGTTCTGAACCGCGGTATTACGGAATACCAGGAGGAACGGTATGAAGTGGCATATCAGACTTTCAAAGACGTGACTAAGATAGCGCCAAAGGATACTATTGGTTATCTGTATGCCGGATATTGTGCGCAGGAAGATGGAGATATAGATAAAGCGCTTGAAATGTTTTACAGCGCAATGGAACTGGATGACTGCCCTGGATTGATCTACACTCAGGTTATATTTTTGCTTGAGAATGAGAAACAAGACCTCGAAGAAGCATTGAAGATCGCGCAAAAAGGAATGGAAAAATTTCCGGATGACCAGGTATTTGATAAATCAGTTATTTCCTATTATATCAAACTGGAGAGAACAGAAGAAGCAAGACAGGCGCTGATTGAAGCCTTGGAAGCGGAGCCGGGAAATGCAAATTTATGGTATAATCTGGGATATTTAAATGGTGAAATAGATGAGTATGATATGTCCGTGGAGGCATATAAAAAAGCCATTGAAGCTGATCCGGAATATATCGATCCGTATATCAACCTGGCATATACCTATACGCAGAAGGCCAAGGAAATAAGACAGGAAGCAATGGATATGGATTTGAAAACCTACCGGGAAAAAGGGGATGCGATTGAAGCCAAAGCTGATGAATATTACAAAATAGCGTTGCCGGTTCTTATAAAGGCAAATGAAATTCTACCTGACGATCAGGCAATCCTCGAATCTTTAAGCGGATTATACATCCGGCTGAAAATGAAGGATAAGGCTGAAGCCATGCAAAAGAAACTCGTTGAGCTTGGATATTGGGAGGAAAATTAGATCACCCTGATACTATATTGGTTTGAATCAGGTTTGGTATTCCAACCTTTAAGTCCTGCTAAAACAAAAATCCCTGTCAGAACCGGCGGGGATTTTTTTGGTCTTTATCTGCATGAGTGGATTTGAAGGAAATGATGTTTTCATTTGATGATCTTTATAAAATTCAGTAAATTTTAACCCTGGCATCCCGATAAAAATATATGAAGATCAAGCCTGATAAAATTGAAAATCTCATTAAGGAGATTGATGATATCATCGATCGTATTACGCAGGAGGAGGCAATGTGTCAAAATCAGCTTTCAGCAGTTTGCACTACCTATCGACGCAGTGCCCGCAACCTGATTCATTACCACACATTGCGGTCTGTGGATTTACGTGACATACAGAAAAAACTGGGTAACCTCGGGCTTTCAAGACTTGCCCGTTCAGAACAACACGTAATGGCAAGCCTGATGAATACAAAGTTCGTTCTTGGGAGGCTTATTAGCACGGTCGAAACGGATAAACTGAAAAAGCCAGGCCTTTCGATCAAAAAAGGCGAAAAACTACTCAATCAGCATACCAAATCATTGCTGGGGTATCGTTCTAAAGGAAGACGGGTAAGGATCATGGTGACATTGCCCTCAGAGGCTGCAAATGATTTAAAACTAGTGCTGGCGCTTGCTTCATCGGGAATGAATTGTGCACGTATTAATTGTGCCCATGACGAACCTGAAGTGTGGAAAAAAATGATTGACAATGTACAGCGTGCCGGAAAAAAAATAAAGCGGAAAATCACCATTTGCATGGATCTTGCCGGGCCTAAAATACGGACAGGCCCTATCGCGCAAGGCCCGCCGGTTATGAGGTATGCACCTGACAGAGATGCGTTTGGCAGAGTGATTAATCCGGCTGTTATTCCCCTTATTGATTCCGAATCCCTTGACAACGAATTACGCGGTGTGGTTGTAAGCGGCGAATGGTTGCGAAAGCTGAACGAAGGAGACAAAATCGTTTTTAAAGATACACGGGATAGACAACGCGAATTAATCGTAAGTAAACGACTGGATGAACATGTCGTTTATACCCACTGTGGCAATACATGCTATATTGGGAAAGGTACCGTGATGCATTCCAGCCACAGTGATGAAAATGCCGCTACGGTAATCAAACTACCTTCAATACCGTCCTGGTTATTGCTTATGGAGGGAGATATTCTGACTGTGCATGCTTCTGCCGAACCGGGTGAATCCGCCAGCTATGATGCGAATGGTAAAATCATCAGAAAAGCACATATTCCCTGTACGTATCCGTCTGTTTTTGAATCTGTAAAAACGGGAGAGTATATTTTTTTTGATGATGGCAAAATAAGCGGCAAGGTCACCGAAGTCACAAAGGAATCTTTTGATGTAATGATACACAATGCCAAAACCAAAGGCACCAAACTCCGCGCCGATAAAGGCATAAACCTGCCGGACACAAATCTGAAACAGGGAGGCTTGACTGCAAAAGACCATACTGATCTTGTGTTTATCGCTGAACATGCAGATGTTGTGAACTATTCTTTTGTTAATTCTCCGGCGGATGTAGAAGATCTGATTACTGAACTTGACAGGCTCGGGGTATTGGGAAAACTTGGAATCATACTGAAAATCGAAACGAAAAAAGGTTATGATAATCTTATAGACATGCTTATGACTGGAATGAAAACGAAGCATGTAGGAGTGATGATTGCAAGAGGAGACCTTGCCATTGAAACGGGATGGGAAAATATCGGGAGAATTCAAAAAGAAATTTTAACCATTTGCAGTGCGGCACATGTGCCTGTTGTCTGGGCTACGCAGGTTCTTGAAAACCTGGCCAAAACCGGCATTCCGTCGCGGGCAGAAATCACGGATACGGTAAATTCCTTAAAAGCCGAATGTGTGATGTTAAATAAAGGTCGGTTCATTAACCAGGCTATGCAGTTGCTGGATAAGATTCTGCGCAATATGGAGGACTATCAGCATAAAAATGTGGAATTTTTTCCTGAAATGAAAAAAAGCATGTGATGGTTCTTATTTATATGCAAATCCATAAAATATGTCATAGCGTTTTGGGTGAAATTGGTTTCAAACCTTTGTCAAATTCTCCTCAATGCTAAAATATACTGAACTGTGTATCAATGTTTTAACTTGCTAAATCCCTGCAGGCTGGAGGTGAATGGGTTAAAATCCGGAACAAATAAAACGTAATCAAGGGAATAATACCTGCGACCATTACATTTGCATCCTTTAAACCCATTTTGTTGTATTATAATGATGAGAGAAAAAAAGATCAGGAGTCTGGCAAAAGGTATAAGCTGGCGAATAATTGCGACATCCACTACCTTCATTCTTGCATATGTTGTTTTCCGCGATGATGAGTTGGTTTTGCAAAAAGCGGGCGCCTTGGCAGCCCTCGAATTCATTCTCAAACTCCTTGTCTATTATCTGCATGAGCGGGCGTGGCTGTATGTATTATGGGGAGTTAAAAATAACAAACCTGCATAATACGAGGAGCACACATAAAAGCAGAAAAATTTCTTCAAATTTATCTTATCTAAAATCCGGTTTTGGTACTGTTTTGATTTTAAATATAAAACTATCAGGAACTTTTGATAGTTTAGGCTATAGGCGACTTACCTATTTTAAATAACGGGTATTTATATTAAAAAAACTAAGGACAAGCGAATTTTCTTTTGTATTAAATTCAAAATCCATCAAGGCATGAATAAAGAGCTATTCACTGGAATTGCGACCTTGGCAGTGGCGCTATTTTTGTTGATCAGAGCTGAATTTCGGGTTTTTGATAGTAACCATATACGCGAAACAGAAATCCGGATTGATCAGACGGAGGCACGCGATCATATCAGAAACAAGTTGGGAAACGATGTAACTATTTCATTTGTGCGTGAGTTGAAAGACAAATATTACTTCGAGGTGTCAGACCCTGAAAGCGACAGCACGTATGATGTGTACGTAGATAAGCAACATCCCAACGTGCAGACTTACCCGAAAACACACAAACAGCATTTATAAAATGCCACTAATGCCCAAAATTATTTACAACTGCTTTGCGTAACCACTGGCGCGCATTTGCAATGCGTGCCTGTTAGGAAGGGCGAATTGTGCCACAGGCATCCATTCGGGGCTCCCAGGCGTTACTTCGGGACAAATGCGCAGAAGAGTGAGGAAGTAAATCCGCACGCATTGCAAATGCGCGCGAGAGTTAGTTGGTACATCTGTTAAATTGAAGTCATCTCCCTGCTGGCTGTGTACTGGTTTTGTATCTACGACCTGTTATGCCGGAATGGAATCATATACAACCACTTTTTTCCACATAGATTTACTATTTTCAACAAAATCAACATGGGCAGGGTGGGACTGGTATATTTCCTGATCGGCATTGTCATTGAAGGTTACGATGAGGCTGAATGTGTAGGAACTATCCACCACAGAACGATCAGATGCCACCGGAATTCCAATGTATTTTGTCTTTATCACATGTATTTTATCGAGATAGGACTTCATATTGTTTAAAAACGTATGCCTGGAAGCGGTGTCGTCCGGGCTCGCAAGCCAGAAATATACCACATGCATAAATTCGCCGTGCGGGTGTATGAGTGGTTTTGCTCTGGCGAGAAGGGGCAGTCCAAACCCAAGTGTAGTTATTGATGCGAGAAATACTTTAAAGAATGAGCGGCGTTTTGTATGGTTCATGATTATTTGTTTTATGCCCGAAGATAAAGATGAGAACGACAAGTTAAAAGCATCGCATTTAAGAAAATGAATGTATTTCATTGCCCAACGATGCGTTTTTTCTTGCATATCTTGGAAGGAAACGACTGATCACGTAGTTTTCGGGTATATGATAACAAAAAAACAATTGCGAAACCACATCTCGCTGATCATGTACGTTTTGATGATCACCGGTATGTTTTCAGGTTGCCGGGAAAACAAAGAAGCAGATACTCAAGAAACGGATGCCATGAAAAACAGACAGGAAGAACAAGCCGGATATCTCTTTGTGGGAACCTACACAAAGAAAGAAGGCCATGTTTACGGCAAAGCGGACGGAATAGATGTATTTCGTGTATCCGGTGGGGGAGAACTGGAGAAAATAGCTACTGAAAAGCAGGTAATCAACCCCTCTTACCTTACCCTTTCATCAGATGGCAATTATCTGTATGCGGTGAATGAAACAGGTCCGGATGTGGATACGACCGGCAGCGTCAGCGCTTTTCGCATTAATCCTGCAAACGGAAACCTGGAGTTGATCAACAGTCGATCATCGCATGCATTTGCACCATGTTATATCACCCTAGATGCCCGTGACCGACTTGCATTGATTACAAATTATACAGGAGGTGTTGTAGCTGCTTACCCCATACAATCCAATGGTGCATTGGGTGAAGCTTCACAGGTGATCCGGCTGGAAGGGCAGGGACCGGTAACCACACGGCAGGAATCCTCGCACCCACATTCGGTGAATATAAGTCCTGAGGGCACGTTTGCGTATGTGGCCGATCTGGGGACAGACAAAATTATGATCTATCGTATCGACTACGAAAAAAACAGGCTTATTCCTGCAGTATCCCCTTACTTTGAGATGGATCCGGGAGCAGGTCCGCGTCATATGGCTTTTCATCCGCTCGGAAAATACGTGTATGTGATCAATGAGTTAAATAATACTATCGCAGCGCTTCGCTATGACGACAAAACAGGGCAGCTCGAAGCCGTGCATACGGTAAATACGCTGCCGGATGATTTTGAAGGAGATAGTTATACTGCGGATATACACATCACCGATGACGGCCGGTTTCTTTACGGCTCCAACCGGGGTCACAACAGTATTGCAGTGTATAGTATTGATCCTGAAAGCGGGCATCTTACCACCCTTGGCCATGAACCTACCCGGGGTGAGTTTCCACGGAACTTTCTCATTGATGGCAAAAACCTGTATGTGGCCAATCAAAATTCGGACAATGTGGTGTTGTTCCGGATACTTGACAGCGGAAAGCTGGAATATGTAAAGGAATTTGAAGCCAAAACACCGGTGTGCCTGAAGATCAGGTTATAAAATTCACGCATTACCGTCATGCTGTGGAAGCATCAATCCAGGTTATTGAAATTGCTAACCATCATATGAAATTATGAATAATGATAAAGTAGGAATAGGAATTATCGGGTCACAATTTATTTCCACGATCCATGTCGAAGCGTTTAAGTCAGTTCCCGATGCTGAAGTGGTGGCGGTGATGTCACCAACTGAAAACCATGCAAGTGAATTTGCAAAGAAGTACGGTATTCCCCGGTATTTCACAGACCTTGAGCAACTACTGGCAGTAGATGAAGTCGAAATGGTTGTAATTGGAGCTCCCAATAATGTGCATTGTGAAATTACTGTGGCTGCCGCAAAAGCAGGGAAACACGTTGTGGTTGAAAAACCTTTTTGCATGAACCTTGAAGAAGCGGATCGGATGATCGAGGCCTGTAAACAGGCAAATGTAAAGCTGATGTATGCAGAAGAGTTATGTTTTACACCAAAATACGTTCGGCTTAAAGAGCTTGTTGATGAAGGGGCATTAGGCCGCACTATCCTTTTGAAACAATCAGAAAAACATGACGGGCCACATGCCGATCATTTCTGGGATGTCGAACGATCGGGTGGGGGAGTTACCATGGATATGGGTTGCCATGCCATTGAATTCTTCCGGTGGATGAACGACCGGACGCCTATTAAATCAGTATATGCCCAGATGAACACAAGTGTGCACATGGATAAAACTATTGGTGATGATAACTCCATCATCATCCTTGAGTTTGAAAATGGAGTTACTGCTGTGGCAGAGGAAAGCTGGACAAAACCAGGGGGCATGGACGACCGTGCCGAAGTGCACGGTTCAGAAGGGGTGGCTTATGCAGATGTGTTACAGGGCAATTCCATTCAAACATATAGCAAGAAAGGAGTAGGATATGCCGTGGAAAAAGCCGCAGTACGGTTGGGTGGAGTTTTACCATGTATGAGGAAATCTGGAACTATGGGTTTCCGCAGGAATTTGCCCATTTCGTGGATTGTGTAAAAAATGATAAACAACCGATGGTGACAGGCGAAGATGGCAAGGCCGTTCTGGAAGTGATATTTGCGGCCTATGAATCTGCAGGAACCGGGCATAAAGTTTCATTACCTTTCAAAACCGATGTGGATAAGCCTTACAAGCTCTGGAAAAGAGAATGAAGATAGCGGGTTAGGCCTGCCGAAGGCAGATAAACCCTAAGATGACGCTAAATGGGGTCAGGCCCGTTATTAACATGAGAATGCTTGCGACCAACAAAATATCAGACCTTGCCCATAAAAATATATTGCCGAAAAATAGCGGCCTTGATTTCCCGCCTGTAAACGGACAGGTTTGCTTCTTTTTCATCAAGTAACCACATTTCGAACAAATGCCCCATTATGAGGATACATAAGAAGTGTTTCTTAAGAGGAAAAAGAAGAATAAGCGCTAATTTTGCCTGGAGTATGCGTAGATATGAGTTGTAGTACGGAAAAAAAAGGATATTATAGAGAAGACGATGTGCAAGAGGCATTGATTCGCTCTCATATCCGGTTTTTGAAAGCCGCCATCAACTATTATTTGTGCGATGAATGTGGTGAGTACCATCTTACCTCACAAGGAGGGCTGCATCCTTTACTTAATGATCCAAAAGTGCAGACGCAAATAGAGCGTGAACAGCGGGAGCAGGAATGGACGGCACGTTATAACAGACGGTAGGGGTTAATACTTCGATTAATCGCTTTAAGATTTACTTAAAATTGCTGGATGTAACGCCTTATTCATCAGCTATTAATGCGTCAGAAACAAAGCAAGCACATATTCGGTTTGACCGGCTACCTGAACAGTTGGAATAAAATTAGAAACCGGTAGTTTAAACGGGTCAATTGACGTTTTTGCATTAAATTAGTACTGGAATGAAAAAACCCATTCAAAAGCGAAGAACATTCATCAAAGCCATCGGTATGACCGCGGGGGCAACGTTGCTTGTGCCGGCAACCTGGGCAAATATTAATGTTCCTGAATCTTCTGATAAGTTAGGTGTAGCATTGGTGGGGTTGGGGTATTACAGCACCGGTTTACTGGCTCCTGCACTGCAACAAACATCATATTGTAAATTAACAGGAATTGTTACAGGCAGCCCGGAAAAAATCCCTGTATGGCAAAAGCGATACGGCATCGAAGATAAAAACGTGTATAACTACGAAAATATGTCGCAAATAGCTGATAATAAGGATATTGATGTGATATATATTGTTTTACCGACAGGTTTGCATAGTAGATATGGCGTGATCGCAGCTAATACAGGCAAACATGTATGGTGTGAAAAACCCATGGCCCGAACCGTTGCCGAATGCCAGGCGCTCATAGATGCATGCAGGAAAAACAGGGTTAAATTGAGCATTGGTTACCGTATGCAACATGAGCCCAATACCCAAACGTTGATCCGGTACGCAAAAACAAAACCGTTTGGCCAAATTATAAAGGTGAAAGCTGAGGCGGGGTATTATGATGGCCGTAGTGATCACTGGAAACAAAACAAAGCGCTGGGAGGTGGAGCAATGTACGATATGGGTGTTTACCCGCTGAATGCGGCCCGGTATGTTACCGGCGAGGAACCCATTGCCGTTGTGGCGCGGCACGAAACAAAACGGCCGGAAATCTACGATGAAGTAGATGAAACCACATATTTTGACCTGGAATTTTTAAGCGGCGCGATAGCTAATTGCATAACAAGTCTGGGCATGAGTATGAATGAATTACGGGTAGATTGTGAAAAAGGCTGGTACGGACTCAAACCCTTTCAATCGTATTCAGGCATTAAAGGCCGTGCCAGTGATGGCACTTTATTCAATAAGCACATTCCAAATCAGCAAGCCAGGCAAATGGATGACGATGCATTAGCTATTATAAACGATACGGATGTGCTCGTACCCGGTGCGGAGGGACTACGGGATATCCGGATTGTGGAAGCGATTTATAAATCCGCAAAAGAAGGCAAGAGGATTGCGCTTTGAATCTCAAATGTTTGATCTATGATATAAAATGACAAACGTTTGATGTCAATCTATCTATTTAGCATTGTAATTTATCTGCCCTGTTTAGAAACATTTTCAATTATTAATTTTTTTTGTCTGTGATAATAACTCCTCGATTTTTCCTTGCTCCCGCACGTTTCCATATTGCACCATTTACGGCATTTATTTTTGCTTTTATCTAAAAATAACCAGCCACAAGCACTGCATTCTTTAATACGATCTACTTTATCAGAAATGGCATCCCACGTGTCATACCACCTAGGCGAAGTCATTCTACTAAGAAGGATTTTCGGCTCCTGGCAAGAACCCACAAGTGGACGGTTTTATGGAAGTTTAGGTAAGGATTGGAGTATAATTGTCACGCGGATATTATTTCACTTTATTGCTATGAAAATGCGCTGGTGCTCATAATTGATACTGATGTACTGGTTCCGTGGAAGAAGGATTGAAAGACATTAGGTTAGTGGAGGCGATCTATAAAGCTGCGCAATCAGGAAAAACCATTAATTTAACAAGTCTATAAATAAGGACGAGGAACAAATGAACAATATCACCCTCCGTACTACTTCCACTGCTCTTCAGCTACATTGTTCTACTTGTGGAAAGACGCACACCATTCACGAAGTTCAAAGTGTCTCCACATGTTGTGAAAGTGCCCTGCTTGTCGATTATGACCTCGATTTGTCTATAGATAAATCAGAGCTTTCTAATCTGGCAAACGGGATGTGGCGGTATGAGTCTTTGCTACCTGTATTTGAGTATGCAAACCGGGTATCGATGGGTGAGGGTATGACCCCGTTGATATCTCTAAGGCACACATTTCGGCGATTTGGGTTTGAAAATGTCTATTTAAAAGATGAATCAGGTAATCCTACAGGTTCATTTAAAGCCAGGGGTATCAGTGTGGCGGTGTCCAAAGCCCTTGAACTGGGTGTAGAAACCGTTGTGATTCCAACCGCGGGAAATGCAGGTGGCGCGTTGAGTGCCTATGGGAAACGAGCCGGCTTGAACGTCATCGTAGTTATGCCCCGGCTAACCCCGGAACCGTTCAAGGAAGAAGTAATTTCATACGGCGCCGAATTGATACTGGTGGATGGTTTGATCAATGCTTGTGGGAAAATGGCGCAGAAAATAGAAGAAGTAAAAAATGCCTTCAACATGTCCACGTTAATGGAGCCGTACAGGATAGAAGGTAAGAAGACCATGGGACTGGAGATCGTGGAACAATTGAAATGGGAAGTACCGGATGTAATTATTTATCCCACCGGAGGGGGTACTGGTATTATTGGGATTTGGAAAGCTTTGCAAGAAATGGAAATCCTGGGATGGATAGATTCAAAAAGACCCAGAATGATAGCTGTACAATCAGAAAATTGCCAACCTGTTGTGGATGCATTGGCAAATAAGACAATCAATCCGGATTTGTATAAACCTTCGGTTGCAAATGGACTGGTCGTACCCAATCCTGTGGGATTGACTATGATTACCAATATCATAAATGTATCGGGAGGAAAGGCGATTTCTGTGAAGGAAGAAGATATCATGCTAGGAATAGACGATCTGGCCAATAGCGAGGGAATATTACCTTCTCCAGAGGGAGGGGCAGTGTGGGCAGCATTTATGAAGATGCTGGAAGCGCGTGAATTGCATTTTAAGGAGCGAATTGTTCTGATGAATACGGCTTCAGGTTATAAGTATTCCGGGCAGTAGTGGTTGATTTTCAAGAAAATCATTTACCAAAGTGTCAATTCCGCAGGAAATTACCGTCAAAAATAGCAGCCTGATCAGTCATGCAGTGCATAATCCTGTGGGATTCTTGTACTTGAAAGAATAATTTCTTGGATCAACGCCGGATGAATACAGAATGGAGAATGATGCCCAACGTTGCATTTGTATGGTATCTCCGATTTGAATGTCATTTCATTTGTCCTAATTATGCGCCAGGTCAAAACCTTCTACTATATTTGTCGGGCCATTTTAACGTTTTATGTATTGCATGAGAAAGAACTTACAAATTTTACTTGTACTGGTGCTCTTGTTCTTCATCCGGTGTAGCAATGATCCGGATATACCAACTATTACAAAACCAGAAGACCTTGGAACGCTTATAGCCGGCGATGACGTACCGGATGGAGAATTAGCGTCAACATTTGTTATTGAATGGGCCACAGGGCCCGAAGCTATTCTCTCCGGTGGAAAGGGCTTGTTTGCATTGAATGTAGCAGATGGAAGTCTCCGGTTGCTGGATGAAGGCCCCAAGTACAGGTTTAAGCAAACTTCTGACGGACAGTACATTTATTACTTCAATTCTTTGGTAGCCAGTGGAGAAAAAGAAGCATTGTACCGGATAAAGCTGGATGGAAGTGAGAAGGAAGTTGTTGTAGATGTCGCATTTATAAACGCAGATATCGTGGTTTCAACGGACAACCGTCTGCTCGCCTACAACCGGTCCGAAACCGGCATTTACCTGAGGGACATCGAAACCGGGACCGATACATTATTACGAAGTGAAGGAGCGGCTATCAGGTTTTCGGATAATGGCGCCCAATTACTTGTTGCCACGAACTTTTTCTATGATGACATGGCTATACTGGATCTTAGTACAGGTGATGAAGAACTTATTGGCTTACCAAGGCCAGATTACCTGTTGTGGAATGAAGAAGGGCTGTTTTTCCCGGAGATATTCAATGACGATGACGGCGTACATATTTTTATTCACAACATTACCCTGAGAACCTCCAATCAGCTCTATGTTAAACCGTTGGATCCCAATACGATCATACCGCTGGCTACCTTCTCGACTGACCTCAGCCAGGCTGCCTACTGGACGAACAGGATAGGCCCTGCGGAGGCGGCCCTGTATTCAGTCGATCTGGCAAAAGGTGATGAGGTGCGCGTTGTATTCACAACAAAGACTCAATTCCTCGGACCCCTGGCATATGCGCCGGATAACAAAACATTGATTTACATATTGCATACGAATGGAGGGGCCAGTATCTACAAAAGGGACTTGTAAGATAAAGGCCTGAAGTCGGAAGATGTATGTCAATACCTATTATCTATTTTCTAATAGCCAACTATTTAACATCTATTATCAAAACTAAAAATCATTATTTTGCGGCTTGTCGTGTAATTAATATGTCATAATTCGTTACATTTTAGTATCAAAAACATATTATCAAGAGGTGATATCTAAAAAGATGATAGACAAAGAGTTGCGAAGTTTGGGATTTCCGAAGGAAGTTATTCTGAAGGCAATACACGTTTTAGAAAGTGAATACAGGAAGTTAAACATAATCCAAATACGGGCTCTGATGAAAAGAGTAGTTACGAGCCCGGCGTTTTACAAAGATCATCCCAAATTAGGAACAGTGGCTAAGGAATTGATAAAAAAAACCTACCGGTTTGGGAGTGTGCCAAAGAAGATTCGAAGCAAGTCTTCCAGTTATCCTATATACGGTGAAGAGGGTATTGACACAGTAGCACGTCAACAAATGGACGTAGCTATGAAACTTCCGATTACCATTTCAGGGGCATTAATGCCTGATGCACATCCGGGCTACGGCCTGCCTATAGGAGGTGTGCTAGCTTCAGATAATGCGGTAATACCATATGGGGTGGGGGTAGATATTGGTTGCCGCATGCGAATCAGCGCCTATGATCTGCCGATAGAATTTCTTGATCAAAACCGGGAGCAACTAAAAACAATGCTGGTGGAGAATACACGCTTTGGGCGGGCTGCATTTACAAAGCCCCGGGACCATCCCGTACTGGAAAGGCAAGAATTCAAAGAAATTAAGGTGCTCCGAGAGCTTTTGGACCGGGCGAGTGACCAGATTGGAACATCAGGAGGGGGGAATCATTTCGTCGAGTTTGGAATTCTGGAGATACCCGAATTTGATGATAGGCTCGGGTTGCAGCCGGGCAAATACATGGCTCTGTTATCTCATTCAGGATCACGGGGTATGGGAGCTGAAATTGCACGTCATTATACCCGTCTGGCACAACAAATCTGTGAGCTTCCGGGTGAAGCACGGCAGTTGGCCTGGTTAACCCTGGATTCGGAGGAAGGGCAGGAATACTGGAAAGCGATGAACCTGGCAGGCGATTACGCCTCGGCTTGCCATCAGCAGATCCATGAACGATTTGCTCAGGCGTTGGCAGAAGAACCTCTCGCTACTGTGGAAAATCACCATAATTTTGCCTGGAAGGAAAGTGATGATGCTGGAAATGAAATTATTGTGCATCGTAAAGGTGCAACACCTGCCGGCAAAAATGTATTGGGTGTAATTCCGGGAACTATGACAAGTCCCGGATTTATTGTTCGAGGTAAGGGTGATGTGAAGTCTATTAATTCGGCTGCCCATGGAGCCGGCCGGGTGATGTCACGGCGTGAAGCCAGGCGAACATTCACTCATAATGAAGTGGCCAGACACCTTAAAAAAGCCGGTGTAGATGTGATTGGCTCTGGTTTGGACGAAGCGCCGATGGTATATAAGGACATCTATCAAGTCATGAAGTATCAGAAAGACCTGGTCGAAGTAGTTGGTATGTTTTGGCCAAAAGTGGTACGTATGTGCGGGGATAAGAAGTATGTAGAAGTGGATTGATTTAGGAGCCGGACGCCAGGGTCTAATATCTAATTATATCCGATCCATCCAATCCAATGAATTGAGATTGATTACTCAACCCACGCCATCCAGTCCAGTGACCGGATCCATTTGTTTTCCAGTTTGTGAATGTGGATATTTGACAGATTAAATACATTATTATGAAATCGTTGTTACTATTACTTTTACTGGTTGCCACCTCCTGTGCCGAACTCACAACAGCATTACAATCTACTTCAACAAGCAAACGAGAACTTACAGAAAATGAGGTTATTAAAGGATTAAAAGCAGCGCTTGAAAAAGGAATAAAAGCCGCATCATCAAGTGCATCGAAAGAGGATGGATATTTTGGAAATTCGTTGATCATGATTGCGTTTCCACCAGATGCCAGGGAGGTTGAAAAAAAACTGCGTCAGATTGGCATGGGAAAGGAAGTGGATAAATTCGTACTTACATTGAACCGGGCAGCTGAGAAAGCTTCTGCTAAAGCTGTGGATGTATTTGTCGGGGCAATCAGACAAATGAGCGTTCAGGATGCCTGGGGAATTCTAAGAGGGGAGGAGGATGCGGCTACACAATATCTTAGAAAAACAACATCTCAGCAGCTCAATACGGAGTTCAGGCCGATCGTCAAGGTTGCCCTGGATCAGGTAAGTGCTACGAGGTATTATACAGACCTTGTAACGACTTACAACAAAATTCCTTTTGTTACCAAAGTGAATCCCGATCTGGAAGAATATGCAACAGAGAAAGCTATCGATGGATTATTTACTCTTGTGGCAAAGGAAGAAGCTAAAATCAGGAAAGATCCTTTGGCAAGAACCTCTGAAATTCTTCAAAGGGTGTTTGGTCATACCGAATAAAAACCCATTGCGTACGGGCTAGGTTCGTTTGGACCGCGGAATAATCCATATCACTAAATTGCATGGTGAATTAAGATATAATCACTATGAAGTACCGTATCCCAGAACGAATTACATCTGATCGATTGATTTTAAGGAAACCCATGGCTAATGACTGGAACCAAAACGCGTAAGTGTTGATTTTCCTGAATGGATGGTTGTTCAATTGGATAAAATTTCACATCGACTGGGCGTTACAAGGCAAAGTATTATCAAAATATTTATCTCTGAGCGATTAGAGGAGGAGGCGAGGAAATAGATTCTCGAATTACGTCATTCAGGCTTTGAAATATGAGTAATAAACACTATCTTCGTGTACACTAACATAGTGTCAAATGATAAAGAATATTACGTTAAGTGCTTCAGAAGGACTGATTAGGCAAGCCCGGGAAAAAGCTATTGAGGAAGGTTCTAGTTTGAATGAACGATTTAGGGAATGGCTAAAATATTATATTGGTGGGAATAAGCGTTTGGATGAATATAGAATGCTGATGAAGAAACTTAGTTATACGAAAGCCCCGGACAAAAAGCCAACAAGAGAGGAGATGAATGAAAGATAAATTCTTTCTGGACACCAATCTATTTATTTACACCTTTAATGACAAGGCTTCTGATAAACAAATAAAAGCGACAGAGTTAATTGAATTAGCTCTTTTAAAAGATTCCGGGAGTATAAGTTACCAGGTAATCCAGGAATTTGTAAATGTCGTCAGCAAAACATTTCAACCACGGATGGCGCCTGATGATATAAGTAGTTATTTAAAATCCACAATGTTTCCCATATGCAATGTCTATTTTACTAAAGGATTAGTAGACAAGGCTATAAAAATACTTGATTCTCTAAAGTATGGTTGGTATGATTCACTTATTATATCCGCTGCTCTCGAATCTGGAGTTAGCATTCTTTATACAGAAGATCTACAGAATGGACAGGTTATTGAAGGAGTAGAGATTGTTAATCCCTTTATTTAATCTCACTACTCATAGAACAGTTTTAAGAGAATATCAAACAAAGGGGCAAGGCTGGAATTCACAACTTAACATAATATAAATTATATAACATTGCTAAGGATGTGCTTGTTTCAATTCCTAATGTCCAATGAGGAATTTACGTCCACGCGCCAGCGTGGTTAATATAAGATCAGATATGTAATTTGCGTGGGCATGTGCGGTGGCCAGTTACATATCGGTTACGATTTTATGTTTACCCTCGAAGGCGCTAGTCCTTCAGGGTTAAAATAAATTCCGAAATACTGAATAATATGTTTATCTCAGTCAGCAGCCGAAAGAATATTTCCATCCGTACTTACTTGCATCAATTTTATGAAGGTGGAAATGATGCCACTGATTCTTACATATGTATAAGTTGACTAGATGGTTATTTAACTTGTCTCGATCAATATGATGTACGACCTCACCCTTTCTTAGGCTTCTACCAAGCTTCTTTTCAGCAACCCAGCGATGAACCGCATTTCCACTATCAGAAAATCTTCTATATCCGCGGGAATCTATGTAAGTCTGTGCCATGATTAAGTTAGATATAGTTCTGTCTAATCAGCGCAAAAAATATGCCAGATAGTCACAAATCCTTCCCCACCGCACAACCTCATTATTAATGATATTATGTTAAGTTCCTTGCGGAACCACTAATACGGAAATACTTTTCCTTTTTGGTATACCTAGATCAATCGGCGG
>JADFHN010000170.1 GCA_022567155.1 Bacteroidota bacterium | reverse complement strand
CAGCCAGCTCGGCTCAGAATCGACCGGACAACTCCATCTCACCTTTCACATCGGGTACAGGCAGTCCCACGCCCTGCAAAGCATAGGTTCTTACTCCATAAGCTACATTCTTCAGCTTAACCTCTCCTAAATATTTCGCCTGGACATCTGATTGACCCTTGATAGCTTTCTCAATGGCATCAGAAACATAAATCCCACCTGGATCTGCAATGGATTCCAATCTGGCAGCCACATTCACTCCATCACCATAAACATCATCTTCTTCGACGGTTACATCACCAAGGTGAATACCTATGCGCAGCTTTGCATCAAGTTCACCTCTTGCAGTTTTCTGAATCTCTATGGAACAGTTTACTGCATCAAGTGCAGTACTGAATTGTGCCATCGCCCCATCACCCATTTCCTTCAACCACTTACCATTGTGCTTCTCCACCAAGGGCTTCTGAATCTCTTTGCTGATGCGTATTAGTTCCAGAGCCTTGTTAGAGTCCTTTCCCATCAAAGCAGTATATCCGACAATGTCGGTGAACATGATGGCTGCTAATTGACGGGAGGATGACATTTGATTAAGTAATCAATCTTCAAATTACAAAATGCACAACTATGGCGCAAGAAAATCGTATGATGTTACCCTCAAAAATAGGACAGTAAGTTAAGTTGAATTTTTATACTTTAAATTTACTGTTATGACACGAAGAAAATTCACAGCGAGCTTTAAGGCTAAAGTAGTACTTGAAGCATTGAAAGAGAGAAAAAGCTTGTCTGAGTTGGCCCAACAATATGAGCTACATCCCAATCAGATCAGCAAATGGAAACAAGAGTTTTTGCAAGGAGCTGACCAGGTTTTTAAAACAGGCGTAAAGAACCGACAAACGCCGGCCGAACAGGAGAAAGAGCGGTTGCTCAGAACGATTGGAGAGCTAAAAGTAGAAAATGATTTTTTAAAGAACGCCTTGCGGTAGTTTCACTACTAAAACGAAAGAAAATGATACGCAATGGTTATTCCAAATAGTGCAAACTTAAAATCTATTAAAACCTGTCCTAACAATTAGGGTAAGTTCACAAAATCTACACCAAAAGCTCATAAATTTCTATTTATATAATTAATAGAAGCAAAAAGTAATCATTATATTTCCAATGATATCTGGATTTTATGTTGATAATTTACGATATTTAATAATAGTTGTGACACAGCTGACCATTCAAGAGAAATTTCTGGAATTAGCAAAACAGAAACTAAATCCAGGTATTTCCATAGCGGAAAAAATTGCACTCTTGCTCAACATGAGTAAAGACAGTGCTTATCGAAGACTTAGGGGTGAAATTTCTCTCTCCTTTGATGAGATAGGTATAATTTCACGGGATTTTAATATTTCTTTAGACAATCTGTTACTAACAGATAATAAATATGTTACTTTTAGTTACAGGGTTATAGATCACGAAATCTTAAACTTTGAACACTATCTTGAATCCATATTGGATAACATGGAGTTGAGTAATGTATCTGAAAATACGGAGTTGATATATGCAGCTAAAGATATGCCTATATTTCACGAATTTTGTTTCTCAGAACTAGCCTCATTTAAAATATTTTTTTGGCTAAAGACCATCCTGCAAGACCCAAACTATAAAGACAAATCTTTCGACTTTAATGCTGTTCCGGAAAAACTTATTACACTGGGGAAACGCATTTGGGAAAAATATATGGTTCTTCCCAGTCTGGAATTATGGAATGAAGGAACAATAAATGTAACCCTGAAACAAATGGAGTATTACTTTGAATCCGGGATAATGGATAAAGCTCAAACATTGAAACTCTGTGATGTTTATACTAAGTTGGTTGAACATATTCAATCTGAGGCAGAAGCAGGAAGAAAGTTTAATGACGTGAACGAAGGAGGTTCAAAGAATAACTTTAAAATTTATTATAATGAAGTTTCCATACCCAACAATACGCTCCTTTTAGTAATGGGTGATATAAAGATTGCTTATGTTGAATGCAATATGCTTGATATCCTAACTACAACAAACAAATATTTTTGCGATCAATCACAAAAATACCTAAACAATATTATAAGAAAGTCCTCTTTAATCAGCGTTGTTTCTGAAAAGGAAAGGATCAAACTGTTTAGAATAATGAAGTCCAGAATTTCAGTGCTTAAAGAGAGAGTTGAAAATGCAATTGAAAACGATTTCAGGTCCATAGATCGATACTAACCTGAATAATTCATGAATAATCTATTACGCATTCCAATTACCTACCATTCAAGCACTTGCTCGAATTTTGGTACTCAACGTAGCTCGCTACGCCTCCGTTCCAAAATTCTGTGCGAGCACTTG
>JADFHN010000116.1 GCA_022567155.1 Bacteroidota bacterium | reverse complement strand
TATATCCACACGTTGATTTTCAGTCCCGGCTTAGCTAAATATTTGCTTTTGCGTCGGTTGGATATCATTGCACAAACATTCTATGTGGAAAAAAACGAATAATGCATTATGTTTTCATCCAAACTTAATACGTAGTTAGGTTTTATGAATAATAAACAAAAAGACAAACAATTCGGAGTTGGTCCATTAGTTCATAATGGTGAACTGTATGATTTTGTTAATAATATTGATGTGGATTTTGCATTTTATAAAAAATGGGCACACAAAGTTCAGGGATCTGTGCTTGAATTATGTGCTGGTACGGGGCGATTAACTATCCCCATGAAGGAATCTGGAATAAATATTATTGGTCTAGATAACACTGTTTCAATGATAAATCAAGCAAGGAAAAAAGCCAAAGAAAAGGACCTGAGTTTAGAATTTATTAAAGATGATATGAGGACATTTGAACTAAACAAACGTTTTTCTCTAATTTTCATCCCTTTCAATTCTTTACAAAACATCTATTCTATTTCAGATGTAGAGAACACATTTAAACGGATTAAACATCATTTGTATAGAAAGGGGCTCTTTATATTTGATGTTTTCAATCCAAGCATTCACTTTATGGTAAATGGAGAAACCAATTATGTTGAACAATACCGGTTTACGAAGGAGGACGGAATTGAAGTTGTGATTTCTGAGAAATGTAAATACGATCCGGCATCTCAAATAAATAGAGTGAAGTGGAAATATGAGATTGGTGGGAATGAATTTATTGAGCAATTAGACATGAGATGTTTCTATCCGTTAGAAATGGATACCATTTTAAAATACAATGGTTTTAAAATTATAGAAAAATTTGGTGATTATAACGAAGCACCCTTTAAATCTGAATCCCCAAAACAAATTTATGTATGCAATATTCAATGATTAAAAACCTAAACAATGCGCTGTATCGGACGGCAATCCACCGAGTTCCTTTGCCACCTATGGGCTTAGTTGTTACAGCAATTAGGCACAAACGAATGGCTAATAGGAACACTATGCCTTTTAGCCACATTATGGGTTCCTGTTTTTAACTTAAATGTAACGCTAATTTGTATTTTATTATCAATACACTGTATTTTTTTGTTCCGTTTAGCCAATTTCAAAATGGTCTAATGGGCTGCGAATATTTTTCATGCCTGCATGGGTTATATGCGTGTAAATTTCAGTGGATGATTTTAAAAGATTATTTTTTATGTCAATGAGAATAAAAGACCGTCTCCGGCAAATCCTGTAGTGGTTAACCGGACTCGTGGTAATCTGAAACATTTTTCACGATACATCTTTACTTATACACATCCCATAACATCCGGTTTATGATCCCCGCCCAGATGTACGTACGGTGATAGCCCGCCCAATCTTCATCCGGACTGTAAAACTCCCATAAATTATGATTTTTCTTTAACTGCACGATCATTCCGGCAGCCACCCGGCCGGTCAGCTCTTTTGCTTCATTTTTATAGCCATAATGTAAAAGCCCCTTAACGATCAGGTAATTCCATTCCACCCACACCGGGCCGTTCCAGTATCCTTTGTCATTGTAATACGGATCATCAGCCGCCAGCGACGGGATGCCATACTTCCGCCAGAATTTGTCCGGGTCTGTCAGTTTCCGGACCAGGATTTCAGCCTGTTTCCGATCCGCCACACCGGCCCACAGGGGCAAAAATCCAATGATCTCCTGTCGTTTCAGGTCATCTTTTGTTTTGAAAGAAAAGTCATGGTCCTGCTTGTCAACATGGTAGTAAAATCCTGTTTCCTCATCCCAGAATGTTTCGTTGATCAACCGTGTCCTTTGCTCCCAGTCGTTTCGCCATTTGCCGGCCTCTTCATCCAGGCCCAGGTCGAGCGCCATTTTTTCAAGCGCTTTGGCCTCGGCCACCAGCATACAATTCAGATCGAGTCCCTCGAAGTGAGACGGCCAGGACTATAAGTTAGTAAAAAGGTTTGAATTGTTAAGTAATCACTTGTCGCCATGCCGATTTAGCCAATGTTGGGCTTCCGTGCTACATTTCTACATTTAGTTTTAAATGTCCACCAAGACCTTCTCTAATAATTCGCATCAATGTTGATAAGCGAATGTCACTTGCGTTGTTCTCAATTCTAGAGATATAAGTTTTGGTAGTTCCACATTTATCAGCGAGCTGTTCTTGAGTTAATCCCTGGTTTTTGCGGAGTTCCTGCAACATCGCCCCAAGCCGAAATGCCTCAAATCCTTCTTCAAAGGCTTCTCTTCGCTTGGTTCCTCTTTTACCATATTCACTGTTCAAGTGATCGTCAAAGTCAATAATTTTTATTTTGCTCATTGTGATATTGTTTTTGAAGTTTCAAAGCTAATTTTATTTCATTCTTTGGTGTTTTTTGGGTCTTCTTCTGAAAACCATTCAACACCACAATCAATTTTCCTTTGCTGAAGAAGCAAAATATTCGGTAGATATTCGTACCTGATATTATTCGCATCTCATACAAAGTTGTTCCGGTAATGTTCTTTAGGTATTTTTCAGGAACACGTTTAACTGACTTAATAAGTTTAATTGTCCGGTTGATCCCTCTCTTTGATTTTGGGAGTTTGTTTGTTGTAAAAGTCCCAAAAATACCCACCAAAGATAATTACCCTTCTGACATCACCAGATTCGTTCATCAACAAAAGTTAGCTAATTAGGTAACCACTTCAAAGGTTTAATAGCTCAAATGCAGATTCGGTGAGCAGTACGGAGCGATAGCGAAGTATTGCTTATACACGATGTTGGGCGTAGTCTTTTAGTTTATATTTTATTTGAAATCCATATTCTTTTATACCTAAGTTTCTTGCAATGTCAAGCCTTCCATATTTTCCAAAAGTTAGAGGTTGGTCAGTGATGTCTGACTCTAAAAGTAGTGTTCCGTAAGCTCCTTCCTGGGCGAGTATATTTTCCCTGTATTCGTTTGCTATTGTAAGTGCTGCCCTTGTCAGGATACTGGTTTCTCCCACTTGTGCTCCTATAATCAGTGGAATCTGACGCTGAGTTGCTTGTTTTGCGATTTGTCTGGAACGAAGAATGCCGCCCATTTTAGAAATACGAAGGTTGATTATTACATTCCTAATGTCAGTCAATATGTGGTCGAAATGATGTTTGTTACAAAAGGATTCATCGAGTATGATCGGTACAGAGATACTCTTGAGCAACACACTTAATTCTTTAAAGTCCATCGCTTGCAATGGCTCTTCAATTGCAAAGAGTTCTGTGGAAATGGAACCGATATACTTTAAAACATCCTGTGAGTTTTGCCAAAGATTGTTTGCGTCCAATCGGATCCTGGCATTGGGTATGGTTGAATTTATTATATTAAATTTTTCGTTGTCAATATCCGGGTCTCCGGTGATTTTTACTTTAAAGTCGTTAAACCCGTATTTGTTGTATTGGGTAGTCTGAGTTTGAATTACTTCGGCTGAACTATCTCCCAATACAGCAGTGTATTGAAAACGCCCCTCTAAACCTGGTGCATTAATAGTTTTCTCTACAGACTGTGACAACTCTTTCGACAAGGCGTCCAATATTGAAAGCTCTATTGCACACCACGCAGAAGGTAGCTTATCTATTTCTTCTTCATGCTGTAAAACCCAGTTCTCTATGTCACTAAGAGAATGGATGCAACTTATAAGGTGGTTTTTATGTTGGTTGAAAAACCTAAAGCAGCTACTGATACTTTCACCGGTTACATATTCTCTGGGACAGCCCTCACCGAAACCTATGTGACCATTTGAAGTTTCAGTACATACCAATACAGATTTAGTTTTATTTCGGTCAGCACTGCTATGCTTGAAGTTAACCTTGAAAGGAATTTTTAACGATTGAATGTTCAGATTCCTAATTCTCATTTGATGCAATGTTCAGTAATGTTGAAAGCTAAGTCCTTTTTGTACTGAAGGATTAAGGGTTTGAATTGTCCTTCTCGTTGGCCCTGATCTAAATAATATTTCTTATATAACTCAAAAGCACCTTGCTTTAACTGATATATTTCAAGGGGTTTCAAGCGGACGCTGGATCGTTTGGTTTTGTACTCAATATTTTCCTCTTGAATTGCATTATCCAAAAAGGTGGTAACGGTAGGTATATCCATATGCATGTCGGAAGTAAGCTCCATGTAAAGTTCGTATCTAGAATCGTTTTCATTTGCAAGCATTAGATAAAAACGTATGTTTTTTTTCAGGTCTGCTTCCATTCTACTCACTGCTGCTATTACCTGATTTTCGTAAAGTTTTTCACCGGTGATATTTGTAACGCCCTTTCCTTTCTGTAGGAATTTGAAAGTAGGGGTATTCCTAAATTTTCCGGTTACGTAAACTATGTCGTTCATATTGTATCTATATAAACCGGTGGGAGTTGTCACGAATAGATAATACTCCTTTTCCATTTCGAGTTGGTCAACCGTGATGAAGTTGCTTTTCTCCTGTTCCCAGTCTTCTTTTAGTACAAACTCAAAGAAGTTTTCGTGAATGGTGGGCAGCCCATCGTTGGTTTCAGGGTTAACGGTAATAGTGCCTCTCATTTCACTGGAGAGATAGCCAAGGTCAAAAACCTTAATTTCTTCAGGGAACTCGGGCAGTATGCTATTTAGTGATATACCACAGCTTCCGCCAGTCCAGGTTACCAGCAACTTAAGATAAGGCCAAAAGTCTGAATAGGAGACTTTGTTCTTGTCGTTAATAAGTGTCGCCAGTTCAGCCGATCTTTTACTATTCGGTCGAAGCCTTTTACGAATGGCATCCGCTATGTTATTGTCTACTGTATCAAGATGTTTGCATGTGCCGGCTGAAATGTCAGCAACTATATTTTCATAGTTTTTATTTATCACTTCAAGGAGTTTATGAAAAGTCGAAGGGTTTGCGCTGCCCAGATAGGTGATTTTCTTTTGCTCAACTGCCAGCCGGCTTATCATATAGTACTTAACTTCATAGTTCTGGATTTCAAAAACCTCCATGGGAAGTACTTACTTTAATTGGGCTACCCATGGCATTGTTTTATAAATGTGTCCCGAAGCACTGCCATAAGGAGTTCCAGATTCTAAATATCCTTCAATAGGCGGACTTACCAATCCCAAGAGCTTTCCGTAAAACGCTTCGGCACATGCTTTGTATTGAATATAGGAAAACACCTGTTGTGTTTTCCTTAAGGCTTCTATCGTTTCCTTCAATATGGGAATATATTTGGGCGTTCCTGTTGTTCCACTTGTTTGATTATACATGAATGGCATAGTGCTAGTAAGAACCGGTACTTTCTCGTTGTCCTGCTTTTTAATGTAAGATCTCAAGTCCTCATAATCGCAAATAGGGATGTGATTTTTAAAGGTCTTATAATCCTTGATTTCAGTGAATCGATGTGATATTCCGAATTCCGTATTTTCATTTTGTTTAATGATTGAAAGCATCACTCTGTTTTGGGTATTTACAGGGTCTTCCGATTTTTTTACCAACGGCTTGTAAAGCTTTTGCTTAATAATGAACATTTTGATCTTAAGCATCCTATTAAGCACCATATCACCTATGCTTTGGAGGGGTAGATTTACCTTATCAATTTTGCCCGAGAAAGGAGTTTGCATTTGTGAAATGTAATCAAGGGGATATGATTGATTCACCATTCCCAACTCATCCACAAGCCGGTCTTTTGGGAAAAAATAAGTACCAAATACAATATCCCAGATGATAATATTATTTCCATAATTGGTATTTGATTCTTCGGCTTTGCGGGAGTGGTGCCAGCGGTGCAGTTGGGGTCCGCTTATGACAAAATTCAAAAGTCCCATCCGCAGTTCAATGTTACAATGCTGAAAAAACCCATTGATAGCATAGAATACAAAGTATAGTGCCAAAACTTCTTCTCCTACTCCAACTATAATAAAGGGCATTGCATCAAAAAGAAATTGAAGCGCTTTTTCAATTGGATGAAAACGCCCTACGTTTAGCCAGTACAGTTTTTTTGGTGAATGATGTACAGCATGAAACTTCCAAAGAGTAGGATTTGCGTGTGAAAATTTGTGTAGCCAATACCGAAGGAAATCGGCAATTAGAACCATCAGAATTGTTTGCAATGCGATATTCCAATGATGTGGCCAAAGGCCTTCCACTTGCCAACCATAAAAGCTCAGCACTTTAAGCAACCCGATAGCGACCAGAAAGGTGAGAATCTTAGGTAATATCATCTGCACGGTAACAAGAAACAATGCATCGTTCCATACATCATTCTTGTTGGCAATCCAGTTTCTTTGATGTGGAATGTACAGCTCAAAAAATGTTATTGCAGCGGCACCAAAAGCAACCGGCAAGTAAGTGCAGGCAAGCAGATGAACTTCCATAGTCTTAAGAAAATAGAACATGCCAATGTACAATATCATGGTACATGGATATACTATAAAAGGAAGTGTGTTTCTAAAGGTCATTTTCAATTTTCTATAATTGGCAGTAATATATTAGACGCAAATAATTCTCCATAGTAAATTGTTTGATCTGCCTCATTAAGGTTTCGTGCATATCTGGGGTGACTACTTGAGGATATTTCCAATCCAACCCTGTGACCTCGTAAAAATACATTACTTGTAGCATTTAGCTTAACCGTTATTTTCTCTTTGGTATTTGATGAATAGTTTTTTCTTAAAATTCCTTCAGAAATAATAATATACCTACCATCGGGGTAAATGTCTACAAGTTTTGCAGTAAAATCTGTGTTGTTTGAAGAAGAAGAAACGAACAACTCGAGTTGGATATTACCTGTTACTTCAAGGTCTTTCCTAATTACTTCAGACTTAAATAGACATACATCATCTCGAGAATACAATTTTGATTGATCCTTTGGACCTGCTCTGTTTCCTAGAACACGGCCACCAATCGATGGGGCAGGGTTGGCTGGATCGTAATGATATTGAATGCTATCTGTAGGTGTAGTATCAAACGATAACGTGAAATCCGATCCTAAGTACAGTCTTGTATAGTTGGTTCTTTTTAGTGGAAATGAATCTTCAGTTCGCCATTCATTAATGCCCATCACAAAAATTCGAACTTTTCCATCTATGTCTTTCTTGCTGTTTTGCAGATGATGGTCAAACCAATCGAGAGAGGGTCTGATACTTGCATAGCGATAATTTTCATCCTCATACCCATTGGGCATTACTTCTGTATTTGCGTGACTCCATGGACCTATTACCAATCTACATGCTTCAGCAATTTCTTTACTTGAATGTGTTTGAATGTTATTAAAATCTTCAATTTGTGTAGAGAGGTAGGCATCGTACCAACCAGCCATCATATATATTGGAATTTCCAATTTTTTTGACCTGGCGGATCCGTCAGCGCTTTCCCAATAATCGTCTTTAGTAGTATGTTTAACCCAATCGTTAAAAAAAGGTATGTCTTGTACCGATTCATCATCGGATCGGCTAATGTCGCTGACTTTATATCCTTTACTAAGAGTTTCATACGATTGCGGTGTGTCTTCACTTGTGTATGATCTGCTTGCCCAAAACAACGCGCTTTCCAATCCAAATGCCCCACCTTCGTAGAACATATTGTAATTATCGGAGCTGGATATTTGAGTAAACATGGCAGCAAACCCTAATTCTTTTTGCTCGCTCAATACCCATTGAGTGTATCCGAAATAGGAACCACCCCACATACCAATTTTTCCATTATGCCAATCTTGTTGGTTAAGCCATTCGATTGTTTTGATACCATCTTCCCTTTCTGATTGAAATGGGATGTGCTCTCCAAAAGAACCGTATCGACCTCGTACACCTTGGATTACTACGTTGTAACCTCTCGAACCCCATAGCCTACCTAATAAATTCGATAAAAAATTGCCCTTAAAATTGTCATCAAGAGGAATCCTGACAAGTATGGTTGGAGCCGATTTCAGGTTTTTGGGTCGGTAAACGTCAGCAATAAGTGTCTCATTATCGCCTACGTCAATCTTTACTTTCTTATCTTCTTCAACATAGTATTGGGAAGGCCTCCAATTCAATTTACTTGCTATTACCGTTGGTAATATTTGGTATCCAATAAAGACCGGTATTAGCAAATAAATGATGGAGACTAAAATCGTAAAGGTTATCCCAACAGTTTCCTTTCCTTCCTGATCGCTGTTCTGTTTGTGAAGCAATCCAAGTGTAAAAACAAATGCA
>JADFHN010000115.1 GCA_022567155.1 Bacteroidota bacterium | reverse complement strand
TATTTTTCACTCTGTAAACAATCTGACGCACAAGTAATTGTAAGGATGATGGGAGAGCCTCCCAAAACCTGATCATTGCTGCTGCTTCACAGGCCGGATGAAGCTCAGCCATTTTACCATTGAATTAACTCCTTGCTGTTTCTTGCATATTCTGATCCATGTTGACCACTCAACTAGGCGTAGTTTGCAACTACACCTAAATATTTATGTTTGATGTATATGTATTTATATTTGATGCATGGGATCAGCTTATCAAATTCAAGATCAGGGTGGTTTATATTTCTTTACATTTCAAGTAGTTGATTGGGCGGATATTTTTTCAAGGCAAATTTACAGAGATATCGTTTTGGATAGCTTTTCTTTTTGCAGGTCAGAAAAAGGAATGGAGTTATTTGCATACGTGATCATGACAAATCATGTTCATTGTATTGTGCAGAGTAAAAAAGCGAAATTATCTGAACTTATCCGAGATTTCAAACGATACACATCGAGACAAGTGTTAAAGGAAATTTCAACAAATCCGAAAGAAAGCAGAAAGGAATGGCTTGAAATGATTTTTAAAATATCATGCCAAATACAACAAAAGAGTTCATGAGAGACAATTATGGACACATGAGAATCATGCTGATGAGCTATCTACCAATGTAATGATAGATTGGGTTCCCTTATTTTAATATTTACTGAAATATTCTGTAACTTTATTAGATTTTAAAGTGTACTGGTATGAAAAGCGTAATCAAAATTTTCCTGATTTTTCTTTTTCTCTTTTCATTATCTGCGGGTCCGGTTCACTCGCAGATAATTAAAAAACCAAAGATTAATCTAAAAAAAGGAGGCAAAAAGTTGCTTAAAAGTTTTGGAAATAAAACAGAACCTACTGAGGAAGTGCAAGAAGTGCAAACAGATTCAAAGATGCCCGTTGAAAAATCCGGTGAAAAAAGGAAAATGAAACCCCCGGATGTCAATAAAAATATTGATGAAGCGCAAGTGGCATTCGGCCAAAAGAATTTTGGCAGTACGCGGTTTGCAATTGAGCAAGCCATTGTAGGTATCGAACTTGAAATTGGACATCAACTTCTTGAATCCATGCCTGAAATAGTAAGCGGCCTTTCCTGGCAAGAGTCTGAAGATAAGGTTTACAGTTCCGGAATGGGATTTGTGGGCCTGAACATAAGCAGAGAATATTATAACGATGAAAAAGGTCTTACAGCCATGGTTGCAAATAATTCAGCATTGATATCTTCTGCGCAAATTGCTGTATCCAACCCTTCGATGGTTGCACAAAACGAGAATATGAAAATAGTGACGGTGCAGGGTAACCGCAGTGTGCTTGAATACAACGAGTACAGCGGGTATAATCTCAGTGTTCCTTTTGGCCAATCGTCCATTTTTGTTCTTAAATGTGTCAATTTTGATTCTGAAGACGAAGTGATGGAAGCAGCAGGTCAGTTTGACATAAGTGCATTTAAAAAATTATTGGGTGAGCAATAAAATAGTTGATAATGAAAAAATTACTGATATCATGTTTCTTATTATTTTTTATACTGTATAGCGCTGTTGCCCAGGATCCGGATATTGAAGGAAATCTGGCAACCGCAAAATCTGCATATAATTCTGGTAATTACGAAGAAGCACGTTTTACCTTACAGCAGACACTGTCAGACCTTAATCAGATCATAGGTGAAGAAATTCAGAAGCTGTTACCGGATGAAATGGGTGGATTGCCCGCTTATCAGGAAGCAGATGAAATGATCGGTAATACGGGAATGGGTATTGTCGTAAATCGCACGTACCAAAACCCTGATCAGCCGGATAAATCTGTTGAAGTATCCATTGTAGACCATTCTCCTATGATCGCCATGGTAAATACGTTTCTGTCGAGCCCGATGCTTTCGGGTATGATGATGGCGAGCAGTGGTCAAAAAGCCGTAAAAATAAAGGGATATAAAGGAATGCTCGAGAAAAATGTGGATGAAGACAGCCACATCATCAGCTATACAATCAATGTTCCTTTTGGAGATTCTCTGCTTACCATTGAAACAATATCAATTGATTCCGAAAAGGAAGTCATTGCCATGAGCAATACAATACCCCTTGACCAGATCGTAAAGCTTGTTCAATAACGGATACAAAGCCCTGCACGATTGCTGTTACAAGGTTTTTTGCACTAACGTAATTAATTGATGATCATTCAAGTATTTTTTGATGATTTGGGTATCCCATTGTTGAAAACAGAAATCTCCCCTATTCAAGTCCTTTTTCAGAACGCAGTAACGAGTTTCCTTCCGGTTGATTGCTTATTTTAAAGCGGAGCGAAGAGTCTCAAGTAAAAAAGATTCCTTCCGGTTAAGTCCTTTTTTAAACAGAGCGCAGCGCCCGAACGACGTCAGGCGAAAAGAGTCTGCGTTAATTTCGGTAAGTTATATGCGTATAACGAAACCCTCTTTAAAGGTTGTCCGTATAAAATAGTAGCTTGCTTTACAAGGTACTTCTTTAATTATTTATCTGCATGGAAAAACATAAGAAAACACTTGGCATACTTTTAATTTGTTACGCCATACTAAAGGTAGTATTATTCATCGTTGGTCTGCAGATTTTATCTGCTGCACTTCAGTTTGTGGTAGATGACGCTGAATTATTGTTTGTCACTTACATCGTGAAATACATCATCGGAACAGTGGTAGCATTTTATGCCATTCCGGCTGTTATTGCAGGTATCGGGTTACTTCAGCATAAAAAGTGGGCCCTCATACTTGCCCTGATAATTGGTGTGATTTCACTACCGGTTTTTCCGCTTGGAACTGCTGTTGGCGTCTATGCCATCATCGTTTTTCTGATGGATCAAAGTCCCACATATAATCCAAAAGAGGCAACAACCACTCAAAACAGTTAATCAGTTGGCCACTGTCTGGCACAAGCAAACATTTGCATCAGGGTTTTGTTGCTTCAGTCATACCTTATCGTCCGATCATACCACTTGTCAATCCTTTATTTCCTCCAGTATTCTTATCAATTCCCTGCTGTATTGCGTCATCTCCTGCTCTGCCGAATATATAGTTCGCACCAATCCCTCTCTCAATTGCGCACTGTCAAGCACCTCACGTATCATCCAAATAGATTCCGAGTAATATTCAGCCCACATCCGGAGTATATCCTGCTCCCTTTTTAAATCACCTCCTTTTTTCAGCGCCGCTTTACTTAACTCAAATTCGATATCCTGACGATTCATGGCCTCTGCAGATAATTCCATGACAATATGCCTGAACATTTCTTCATCTGCATTGATCAGTGAATACGCTGTTACCAAGGCTGCCGTACCAACATTTTGCAAGGTCGAAGCCGAAACTTTATCAATCCGATCAGCATCGGTATGATAAAAAACATCGGTAAAGTGCCACAAAAGTAACCCCGGAATATCTGCACGAAGAAACGGAACATGGTCACTGCCCCCTTCGTACGGGTTGGAGTTGACAGTCCATCCGGCAAATTCTCCCTGTTGTTTAAAAACTGAAATAACAAAATTGTTGAAATAATGCGGCCTGACTGCCGATTGATCTAGCCTCCTGCCACCCCATTCCGTGTGTTTATCATTTCCCCTTAGCCAAACAGCGCCAGGATCAGGCATTTTTTCAATTAAAAATGTACCTCCGGTAACATCTGTATTTTCGCCAACCATATCCAGGCTGATACCCCACTTTATTCCTTTGGCGCGCACGCTGTCTTCGCTGATATATTTTTGCGTTGATCTGATTTCATCACCAAACAGAAACGTAATGCTTCGCTGTGGTACAAATTTTCCGGATGTTACAAGCCTGGCGGTAACACGGGCCATTTCGGCCTGTGCCCCTACACCCGAAGCATTGTCGTTGGCGCCGGGTTCCTGCACATGCGCACTGAATACAATTCGTTCATCCGGGTGAAGTTTACCTTTAACATCTGCTACAAGCGTAAGTTCTTCGGAAGGATAAATCCGGGTTTCGATATTCACATGCAATGTTACCCTTCCATTATTTTCACGAAGTTTCTGTTTAAGTCTTGATTTTGCTGCATACGACATTACAATTGCCCAGGGTTTGTTCACCGTATCCTGAGGCAACCACCGGAATTGAATGGAGTGTACATACTTCTCAGGTTGTATGTATGCAGGACTATTATACACCATCACACCCACAGCGCCTTTTTCAATGACCGCTTTTTTATACAATCTTCCTGCACCGGTTTCCGCAAATACAATCCTGCCTCTAACATCCATGCTATCCAGGCTTGTACCATCTCCCGCATCCACCACTTCGGCCACAAGTTCACCGCCGGTTGACCATGAATTTACGGCAAGCATGTTCCGGTTGGTCGAAAAAGTCAGCAGCGGGGTTTCATCTCCTTCCATCTGCACAACAGCGTCCACAGGTTCCCATGTAAGATTTTTAAGCGGCCGTTTTTGGATGCGGTATGTCAGACTTGCATCGTCTCCGGCCTGCTCTTCTGAAATAAATCCGGCATGCTCCAACAACTGTGCAACATAAAATATAGAGGAATCGAACCCGCTGTTACCGGCCAGCCTCCAGTACTTTTCGACAAAGGCAACCGTTTTAAAGGCCTTTGCACCCGAATACTCTTCTCTTACAAGCTCAAAGTAATGATCAATTTGAGCCTGACCGGTCTTTTCCTGAGCAAAAACAGGGTATACAATGAATACAGTGAGCAAACAAAATAATACTCTAAACATACGATAATGCCTGTTTTATGTTTCAGATAAGGTCATCGGAATGCGCTACCATTATGGACAAACGTATTAAACCATTCGACATCCTTAACGTTTCAGGTCTCATATTTTTAGTATCATTTTTCCCTTTCATGTTCCTTTTATCTATTTTTCGTTACAGATATGACAATACTAACTGAAATTGTATAATATAATATCAATCAGATGAATTTGCTATGAGAAAAGTCACCATGCTAATTATCATCACCTTAAGTTTACCAGCAGTGGTATGGAGCCAGAATAATCCGGCTTCTGATTCGGAATTGAACAGTGACCAGAAAGCGGTAATGGCCGTCATTATCGAATTGTTTGAGGGATACCGGTCCGGCGACTCTGCAAGGGTAAGTGCCTTATTTACAAAAAATGCACAAATGCAAAGAATTACGCTGCATAATGGCGAAACCACCGTAACTCCATCCAAATCTGTTCAGGACTGGTTAAATTATATTGGGAGCGGACTCGAACAAAAGCATGATGAACCAATCTGGAACTATACCGTGAATATTGACAAAGGCCTGGCAAGTGTATGGACAGCGTATGCTTTTTACCTGGATGGTACATTTCATCACTGCGGGGTGGACGCATTTCTGCTTGTAAACATGCACGATGTATGGAAGATATTTCACATTGTTGACACCAGCCGGAAAGAAGACTGCGAAGTGCCCGATGCCATTCATCAAAAAAGCAGCAGGGAGTAAAAACCTAATAAGCAGCTTAAGAAATAAAAGACAATCTGCTTAAATAAAACATGCAGGCTCTTAAGCCGCGAATGCGCGAATGATCTGCAAGACGAGTCACACCGCCGGGAATGTGCAAAAAGTGTTACCATCAACTCTGTCCGTAGGAAGGATCTGAATATTCACTGTTTACTAATTGCTAAAGATCAATTGCTATGATCGCTTTCGGATGAATCCCCTATATAGAAATCAATATCACAATGTAAAAAGTATTATCTATTTCATGAGATTCTTCGGTCGTCCAGTCTTTTTGTAATAAATATAAAATTATGTAGGGCTCCCTCTGAAAAAGGATTCTTTTGGAAATTTTAGAGTTGATTAATTGGTCCAAGGCATCCTCCAGGCCTCCAAAAGGAGGTATCCATCACAAATGAGCATACTGTACAAGGAAAGTGTGCGCGGGACTTCCCCTTCAGGGGACCGAGGGGGTGCGGTGGGCTTAATCATTCGTGAGGAAATAATCAAGAAAGGCAGTGTATTTCCTAAAAATTGAACGGATTAAAGTGTGTTTAGAACTGACACCAGGGGGATGGCAAAAGTCGGTCGTGTCCGAACTATTCATTTCTATATTATATCTTATAACCTTAATATTGCCTTATTAATCCTCAATTATTGTCTCAAAGAATTTCTTTACTTAAGAGAATTGTGCTCCCGGGCATCATACTGCAATCGGTCCTGATTGGCGGAGGGTTTGCCACCGGCCGTGAAATTGTAGAATACGGAGGCAAATTCGGCGCCTTGGGCTGGATCAGCGGGCTGAGTATTTTTCTGGGATTTACGGTCATGTCCATTCTGTCCTTTGAAGCTTGCCGGCAGTGGAAAGTATATGATTATAAATCACTACTAAAGAAAATGATTGGGAGGGGATGGATCGCATACGAATTGATATACATCCCGCTTGCCATTCTGATCATTGCAGTCATGGCGTCCGCCGCCGGTGAGATTCTGAAAGTTACGCTGGGCTTAAACGTCTGGGCTGGAATTATGCTCATTATTGTGCTGGTCGGGCTGTCTAATTACATGGGCGAAAATTTTATAGCCCGTATGAAAACCATCGGTACAATAGCGCTTTTTGCGGCTTACACGCTGTTTGGCGCTGGCGTATTCCTGACGCGAAAAAATGAGGTGTTAACTGTGTTACAGGAAGGAAATACTTCTTTTATTGATCCGCCGCCAAACCTGTTTCTGCTCATCTGGACAGGCGTGATATATGTCGGTTATAATCTTGCGGTTTATCCGGCCACATTTTTTACACTGCGAACCCTTCGGTCGCGTAAAGAAAGCATTGTTGCCGGCATCATTTCAGGACTATTGATGTCCATTCCATGGTTTTTAACATACATGGCTATCCTGGCTTATTATCCTGATCCTGCACTACTTAATGCGCCTGTGCCCTGGCTGGTAATGCTGAAGCCATTCAACAAGGTTTTTATAATCATCTTCGGGGTAGTAGTGGGATGGACACTTGTTGAAACGGCCACCGGCGCTATTCATGCCTTCATCGGACGGCTTCAAAACGACCTGATTGAAAATCACAAGCCCGGACTTGATGGTAAAAAAAGGGCAATAATATCATTCCTGGCATTAGGCGCCGCACTCTTGCTTGCCAGGGTAGGTATCATCGATCTGATTGCAAAAGGGTACTCAGTTATGGGATATGGCATGATCGCAGTGTTTGCCATACCCCTTCTTTTTTATGCAAAGAAACTTTTAATTGGCAAATAAGTACGCTACGCTGTTGCAAAGGTTAATGTATGTTTTTATTTTGTGTATAAGTTAAGTTCAACATTACTTTCCAGGTTCTTTAGGTTAAGAAGATTGTCGTTTATATCAAATTTGATTTTAGCATTGGCATGAAGCACTTGAAAGAATAACCTTTGAAATTCATTTTCGGATCGGGTTCCAACTGAAAGAGTGATTGCAAACTCCTGAGATAGGAAGAGTGTATCTGCTGAAACTACCGCGTTAACAATAAAAGAATTTTCTGCTGCAACTCCTGTAATCAGCAGGTCATAATCCTCCATTCCGGAATATGTACTTATATTAATGAAAGATCCGAAACTTTCACATGGCAGGTAGATCAGTGAATCATTTACTGTGATATTGTGAAAAGTCCATTCATTTAATAAATCAAATTCGCCTGCAATATTGGGGACTTCATTAGGGCAAACGTTAACTATTTCATAAGTGCTGATCAACACATTGATCACTGAGTCGGGAGGACATGGATTATGGAAAGATCCATCAGCTCTAATAATCTTCGTTGTCTCAAGTGAATCAAAACTTTCTTGTAAACATAAATTGAATTTTGATTCAATCCCGCTTGTAGAATCATAATGAAGCACGCGATGATACTTAGTATCTGTTCGATACCTAAAGTAATAATCATTAAATTCGTCTATTCTATTGTTTTCAGAGCATTCCAGACATTTATCCTCAATATCATCTCCGCATGAAGACAACATAAGCGATGTTGAAATAGAAATAATTCCTAAGGTCAAATACTTGATAAACATCAGGCTCATAACAAAATTGTAGGTCCAAACAGAAGTACTCGAGAAAGTAACAAATTGAATGAAGTTTTGACAACCATTGAGTATAAATCAAATATAGTAAATCATAAATGTATTTTTTATTTTTTATTTTATTTAATGGCTATATCCAAATCTGTAATCTTTTAGGCACTTACGAATACTATTTGGTTGGAAAAAACATAATCAAAAACTCCACTAAATATCATATACATAACGGTAAGAAAGTCAAGCG
>JADFHN010000047.1 GCA_022567155.1 Bacteroidota bacterium | reverse complement strand
GCCGAAGCCTTGGCTCGTCCGGCAAAGGCAGGGAAAACCCTGGGTCGTTCTTGACTTTTTCCTTAGGGATCCTCCATAGGAGTCTCCGAAGGAGTCCTAAGGACCTTCGGACCTTCGGGGTTGGTTCGCCTGCCTGCTCGTAGCCGATTCGGCAAAGGCAGGTTTTGTGTCCCCGCCTGCCATCCTAAGCCCATCTGCGGGGCGGGCAGGAAGACAAAATGAACAAAAGAAAGTTAAAAGGGTGGAAGACAGAGTGGTTTCCAATGCCGATACTATGGAACTATTATCTTTAGACTTTCTTGCCAGGGACTCACATCCCGGGTTAAAATATTTTTTTCCTACGGAATATTTTGCAAAACAGGCCAGGATATAAGGCTGCAACACCTTATATGGGAAAATGTCGACCTAATTTAAGCCCAAAGGCCACTTTTTATAAATGTGCGGAAAACAGGAAAACCAGCGTATTATCCTTGTCATACGTTACTTTCAGGTCAGAGTCACTCATTATCAGCGCTGCTGCCAGCAGAGTTGTCAATGCTTGTTAAAAAATATTCATGCGTTAAATTTTGAGCCTTGCGAAAATACAGCAATTCCGTATCATCCGGCTTTAAAAAACGGAATCAAAGGGTACCATTATTATGAAACTTCAGGAGATTTACTCAACCCAATCAGCTACAAACAGGTTTGTATCCCGGGTACCCTGATTATTCCGGTTCGAAGAAAAAACAATTTTCTTACCGTCGTGCGAAAACATCGGAAAAGCATCGAATATAGCGTCGCGGGAAATATGCTCCAGGCCGGTGCCATCCAGATTAACCATGTACAAGTTGAACTCAAATCCTCGTGTTCCTTTGTGGTTTGATGAAAAAATAATTTTTTTCCCGGAAGGATGAAAAAAGGGAGCCCAATTAGCTTTACCAAGATCGGTTACCTGCCGCCTATCGGTTCCATTTACATTTACGACATATATTTCCATAGCTGTCGGTTGTACCAAGCCGTTTGCAAGCAATTCCTTATAGGTAGCAATTTCTTCTTCTGTTTCTGGCCTTGATGATCTGAATACAAGCATATTTCCATCCGGAGAAAAGAATGCCCCACCATCATAACCCAGCTCATCTGTAATCTGGACTATATTGGAACCATCGATGTCCATTATATACAATTCAAGGTCGCCCGATCTTGTAGAGGTAAAAACAATTTTGTCTCCCTGCGGTGAAATTGTGGCTTCAGCATCATAACCGGGTTCGTTGGTTAGTTGTTGTATTATATTTCCATGCATGTCTGAAATAAAGATGTCATATGTGTTATATACAGGCCACACATACTTACCTCCCGGAATTCTTTCCGGTTCGGGCGGACAGTTATCTCCTCCAAGGTGCGTGGAAGCATAGATGAAGGTTGTGTCGCCCGGCATAAAATACGCACAAGTGGTACGACCCAAGCCCGTGCTAATCATGATCGGTCTTCCATTTCTCAAATCATCATTTTCGGGATCCATATAAAAAATCTGGTCGCATGCAACATCCCATTCCTTGAAATTAGACTGGAAAACCAGGAGTTTATTATCAAAACTCCAGTATGCCTCTGCGTTGTCTCCGCCAAACGTAAGTTGTTTTATATTTTTAAAATGCTTTTCTTCTGCATAAATTAAAGAATCAGCGGATTCTGATACCAGGCCGGTGACTTCTTCCGAATCAGATATTTTTTCGCTTTTAATGTTGCAAGATCCCAGCATCAATAAAAATAATCCTGCTTTAAAAATAGCTGTAGATTTCATGAAAATGAATAATGTGTATTTAAGTAGCCTAAATTACTATTTTTTAATTCTGCGTTGCAAAATGAAAAAAAATAATATCTGTTTTAACATAATCAATCCCGTTGCAGGTATTTTGATATGAAAACGGCAATCAGATTGACTTTTTTTTTAGCACTGGTAGTATTCCATGAAATGCAGGCGCAGGAACTTACACCTGTCGGCTCAGACCGGCCGGCAGAAACAGATGCCGTACTCACCTTGCCAAAAGGGTACTGGCAGGTGGAATCAGGTATTGCTTACACAAAATTCAAAAGCACAGACAATAACATCTCTATCTTTTCCATACCTGCTTTTTTGATCAAGTACGGAGTATCAAATGCCATAGAACTGCGGGTATCTTATAATTCCATTTTCAATAAATTCAAAAACAGTACAGAAGAAGGCTCGTTTCGTCAAAATATATTCGCTGTTAGCGGAAAAGCCAATATCGTACATGAGAATGGCTTGGTGCCGGAAATAACGTTGATTCTGAATTGGAATTATGCAGATATTATAAGTGAAGGCAGCAAAATAAGCAGTGAAAGTGAAAATGAGCCCGGCTTAAGGGTTGTTTTTAGTAATGCGCTTGCAGACAATATCAGTCTTGTATATTCTGTAGGTCATATTTATGACTTTTCATTTACCATTGTACCTGCATTGGTTATAAGTCCGAAATCAGATCTGTTTCTTGAGTACTATACCATCTTTAATTTCGGAAATATTAACGGATTTTATTCCGATGGAATCAATTTTGGATACGATTATTTGATTAACAACAATTTCAAAATAGATGTGATGCTTGGAGCCTGGCTGGATACGAACAATTTCAATGGCTATATTACAACAGGAATTGCCTGGCGATTTAAATAAATCACTTTGTTTTTTTATATAGTTCTACTATTATTTTAGTGGAAATGATTAATTACGTAAATACGTGAATGCGTAAATGATTGAATGTGTAAATATTATTTATTGTTCATTTTGAATCTTTCTTCCCGGTCATTTTTCTTTATAGAAATTTATTTTAGCATTTAAGCACTTTAGCATTCGGTTATAAATCCATGCCTCATTAAACCTGCCTGGCCGGTGTCGCAGGCATCCAAATGGGGCAGGCAGGTTCGTGGTTAAGCCCTTTATATAAACCGACCCCCTGTCAGGCCTCTCTCAGTTCCCTTCTCAATATTTTGCCCACATTGGTTTTCGGAAGCTCATCGATGAACTCCACATGTTTGGGCACCTTATAGTTGGTCAAATTTTCACGACAATGTGCGATTATTTCCTCTTTAGTCAACGAATCGTCTTTCTTTACCACAAACACTTTGACAGCTTCTGTTGACTTTTCATCGGGTACGCCGATGGCGGCAGCCTCCAGGATTTTGTCATTATGGGCAAGGACATCTTCAATTTCATTCGGGTAAACATTGAAACCTGAAACCAAAATCATATCTTTTTTACGATCCACAATCCTGAAAAATCCTTCGTTGTTCTGTATGCCAATATCTCCTGTTCTGAACCATTCACCGAAAAATGACTCTTCTGTCTCTTTCGGCCGCAACCAGTAACCGGGCATCACCTGGGGGCCTATTGCACAAATTTCGCCAGGTTCACCAGCCGGAACTTCCTGGCCGTTTTCGTCCATTATTTTCATTTCAGTACTTGGAAATGGAACACCGATGGTCCCGATGCGTCCTTTGCTTTCCAATGGATTGCAGGATAGCACGGGTGATGTTTCAGACAACCCGTAACCTTCTGCAAGCGTTTTTCCTGTTACTTCTTTCCATTTTTCTGCTACCGCCCGCTGTACAGCCATACCACCACCCAACGTATATTTTAATGCTGAAAAATCAACATCCTTAAAATCAGGTTGATTCAATAGTCCATTAAATAAGGTATTAACACCTGTTATAACAGAAAACTTGTATTTTTTAAGTTCTTTGACAAATCCAGGCATATCCCGTGGGTTTGTAATAAGAATATTACGGGCTCCTACACTGAACATCAGAAAACAGTTGACCGTAAGGGCGAAAATATGGTAAAGCGGCAGCGCGGTAATCACGATTTCGTGCCCTTCTTTCAGCCCTACAAACCATTGCTTGGATTGCAGCATGTTAGCAATCAAATTACGGTGCGTCAGCATAGCGCCTTTCGAAACGCCAGTGGTGCCTCCCGTATATTGTAGAAAGGCAACATCCGAATTTACTATTTCGGGTTTGGTATAGGTGTATTTAGCTCCTTGTTTCAAAGAATTCAGAAACTTTACACTTCCCGGTAATTTGTAACCCGGCACCATCTTTTTAATATGCTTTACAACAAAATTGACAAGGACTTTTTTAAATCCGCCCAGCATATCCCCTAATTCGCTAATAATTACCGTATTTATCTTGGTTTCAGGTAATATTTTTTCAAGATTTCCGGCAAAATTAGCCAGTATGATAATGGCAGTTGCCCCGGAGTCATTAAACTGATGTTGCATTTCGCGGGCAGTATATAACGGGTTTGTGTTTACCACGATCAATCCTGCCCGTAATGCGCCAAACATCACCACCGGATATTGCAGAAGATTGGGTAGCTGAATGGCGATACGGTCTCCCTTTTTCATTCCTGCCACTTGCGTCAGATAGTTGGCAAACTGCTTTGACAACGTATCAATCTGGCCATAAGTGTATATCTTACCCATGTTTTCGAAAGCTGGTTTATCCGAAAATCGATTAAAAACCTCTTCAAACTGTTCAAGTATTGAACTATACTGGTCGGGATCAATCTCATGTGCCACGCCTTCTTCGTAAAAATCAAACCAGGGATGCTTTTCGGTTGTCATAGTATTATGTTTTTGTTAGGGTCACTTTTAGTCTGAAATAGCTACAATTTATTAATATTTCCTTGTTACTTGCAAGGCTAAGTCAAATTTCTCCAGGTTGTGATCATCCGGAAGACTTCGGTTCCTTTTTCGTTTCGTAATGCATGATAATCCGAAGTTTCGGATTTTTCAGCGTAAAACATTTGTATTACATCTTCATTTTCAGTTGTTTCTCCAAGAAAATTCATGTCGATCTCTGCAATTTCCTGCTGGCCGAACCGGCCTATCTCAAATGAATCAACAATCCATTCGATATATTTCACATTGTTTACATGCCGGTTAATATCAAAATCACTGTACCGGATTTTAATCTCATTTAAAAATTGTGTGCCCCGAAGACTTCTGATTTTCAGAGGCTTGTTCTTAATGCCTTTTCGATCAGGAAAAACCGGCATATTTTCACCCATATTTCCTAATTGTTGTGGTTTTCTCGTTTTTTCATTTAAGGCAAACCACAATGTAGATGCGCCTCCGATAAGGTTCCCGTCTTGCGAATAAATATAAAATTCCCTTTCGGAAAACGGCCCCCTGATGGAACTTATCCATGTTTGAATTTCGATTTCATCACCTGCTATCGGGTATTGGTCAATGCTTACTGAAAACCGGGACAATGCCCAAAACAATCCGGATGTGCGAAGGCGTCCGGTACCGATACCAAGTACCTCTGCATGACCGCTTGCGGCTTCCTGAACCCAGTTACAGATAGCAGCAATTTGTGCTTTACCGTTAATGTCAGCATGGAAAGAATGAATCCTGAATTTTTCCTTATAGATGTCCACTAACCGGCAGTTTAAGCAATTTGTATGAATTTTAAAAGCAGGATACTATATAGGGTAGTTAACAAAAGGGTACAGATTTTCTTTGAATGTGCACGGTTCTGTTAACCTGAAAGCAGAAAATACAGCCTTAGATAACGCCTTCATTTCATAATGTCAATTGCAGACTGAAGACTATATCCTGACCAAACACCGCTCATCTTCCAGCTTACTCATTTCCCGGTTTATATCAAAATTGTCCTTGCCATGTTGCATTTCCTCATTGAAACTCCACTTTATGTATTTTCTCACTATTGCTTAGATAAAACGCCTTACTTTTTCATCAGTTTCTAATATGAATTCGGGTACTTCGGCAGGTTTGCCATCATCATCTTTTGCCACCATGGTAAAATAGCACGTATTGGTAGGTTTTACGTGCCGTGCTTTTACATTTTCAGAGATTACTTTTATGCTAACCACCATGGATGACCTGCCTACATAATTTATCCGGGCATTCATCGATACCAGTTCGCCGACCTCCACCGGTTGCATAAAATCTACCGTATCAACCGACACCGTAACACAATACATACCCGAATGCTTTGTGGCACAGGCATTAGCTACTTTGTCCATCTCAGGTTTTTCCTGATACATAACAACCCGCAACCGGTATCTTAATGTGATCGCTGTAATCAGAACTATTATTGTTTGTATTTTACAATTTTAAATTCAAAAACATAAAAATATGGCCTGGATAAAAACCATCCCCTATATCCAATCAGTCGGGCAACTCAGAAAAATCTATGACAGGGTAAAAGGCCCTGACAATACAGTTGACAACATACTTCTGGCACACAGCCTGCGACCACACACGCTCACTGGCCATATGGCTCTTTATAAAAATGTATTGCATAATTTTAATAATACACTACCAAAATGGTTTCTGGAAGCAATCGGAGTGCATGTAAGCATTCTGAATCAGTGCAGCTATTGCGTGGAACACCATTCTGCCGGAATGAAGAGACTGATCAATGACGAGGAAATGTCAAAATCCATCCTGATTGCCCTGGAAACTAAAAACCCGAAAAAAGCTTTTGGCGGCAAAGAACTGGAAGCGTTAAAATATGCTTCAAAACTAACCAAATCTCCAGGAACTGTTGAAAAAGATGATATTTCTGCGCTGCAAAATGCAGGGTACAACGACGGCGAAATCCTGGAAATAAACCAGGTAGTAAGTTATTTTGCATATGCTAACCGCACGGTAACCGGACTGGGAGTGGATATAAAAGGTGATATACTGGGTTTATCACCCAACCGCGGCGACGACCCAAAAAACTGGAGCCATGCCTGAACCTATTCTCAATATTATTCCAAATACTTCCATACCGGTACATCAAGAAACTTACCCAGTTTATCAGTGAGGTATAAAATAGCTCACTAAATTTTTAAATACGATATCAATTACGTAGAATTATCTTCGGCAAACAAAAGTTGATCATGAGAAAAACAAAATTGCACATACCTAACCTTAAACAATTAATCATTGCTCTTCTTGTTATACTTCCTTTGGCTGGGCAAAGTCAGGAAAACTATCCCCTTATTCTGTCCATGAAACAACGGGCTATGGTAATTGACAGGCTACTGGCTGAAAAAATCGAGACGGTACTCCCCGGACTCATGCGGCGAGAAGGAATTGATATGTGGATCATTGTTTCTCGTGAGTATAATGAAGACCCGGTGATTGGAACCTTTCTGCCGGCTACATGGCTTGCAGCAAGGCGCCGTACCATACTCATCATTATTGATCGGGGTGCTGAAATGGGTCTTGAAACATTGGCTGTTGCCCGTTATGACGTAGGTGAATCATTCAAAAAAGCCTGGGACAAAGAAAAAGAACCCGATCAGTGGAAACGGGTAGCACAAATCATTGCAGAACGTGATCCTGAAAAAATCGGTGTAAACAAATCAGAATATGTAGGCCTGGCAGATGGTATTACAGCCACTGACCTGGAGGAGCTGAAGCTGGCAATCGGGGAAAAATACAGCAACCGGATTGTATCTGCAGAGAAAGTAGCTATTGGTTGGCTTGAAACACGCACACCTGCAGAAATGGTGGTCTATCCACAAATTTGTAGAATCGCACATATGATTATTGATGAAGCTCTTTCCGACAGGGTTATTCAACCCGGTGTGACTAGCACGGATGATGTTGTATGGTGGATGCGGGAGAAAATAAAGGAATTGAAACTGATAACATGGTTTCATCCCAGTATATCAATTCAGCGTGCCGATGCAGAACACTTTGACCATATCCGTATGTTTACCGAAAGTGCTGATCAAAATGTAATACAACCAGGCGATTTACTCCACGTTGATTTTGGTATCACCTATCTGAGGCTGAATACTGATACACAACAACATGCGTATGTGTTGCGTCCGGGAGAAACAGATGCCCCGGAATATCTTAAGAAAGCATTCAAACAAGGCAACCAATTACAGGATATTTTTACGGGTAATTTCAAAATTGATAAAACAGGCAATGAAGTATTGAGAGAGTCCCGTGAGCAGGCCATTGCTGAAGGGATTAAGCCGGCCATATACACCCACCCAATAGGATATCACGGGCATGCCGCGGGAACAACGCTGGGAATGTGGGATTCGCAAGGTGGCGTACCGGGTACAGGTGATTACCCATTACACCTGAATACCGCATATTCTATCGAGCTGAACGCTGCCACTTTCATTGAAGAATGGGGCAAAGAAATCCGGATCATGCTGGAAGAAGATGCGTTTTTTGATGAAAATGGGGTGCACTATATCGACGGAAGGCAGACAGAATTGCTGCTGATCCCACGTTCCTATTAACGTCATTGCCCGGCGTCAGTCCGGGCAATCCCCATCAACGAAGACGGCCAGGACAGGTTTCTAACAATGACGTTAAAAAACGAAGAGATTATCCGACATCGCTTCGCGAATCGGATAATGATGTCCGATGGGATGGGCTGGTTTATCGGGGTAATACCCCCATATCATATCGGTGAAAAGCACATACTTATGTCTTATAACACGTTACAAGAAAAGAATATACATGTAATTTAATGAAAACATTTACTGGTGCACTTTTGTGATATATTTACTGCGTACTATGGAGAAAATTTTAAGAATTTTCAACAATCGGCTTTTTGCATTTCTTATTATATCAAACCTGATCTTTTCATGTACCTCCGGTCAAAAAGACATAGTTCCGGGAGTTTCGCTTGAACTCTCCCACCAGCGTTATGCCGGCATTTCAGAGATTCAATATGACATACGATTTTCAATTCCTTCATAATTCTCAGCACCGGTCACCGGCCATGAAATTATCCACTTCGTGCAAAAAGTTCTAATGAACTTTTTGGGTTAAACAATTACATTATTATAAATTTAAAAAAGTTTTTGATGTATTGAGCGTTGTAAAAAACTTTAAACGTCGAACAGTAATCATGTTTATTTATTCAACCGGAGCCAGAGTATCGGAATGTGTAAACATAAAAGATCAACCTCTGTTATCCATTTTAGCAAATCAGAGTGATTTAACAATGGGGCCTTACTCGTGATTTAAGATGCCCCTTCAAAAATTCTGCTTATTTAGTTTGTCCCCTGATTCTCCTAATAATCTCCAACGCCTGCGACACACGCTCTTCCAACAATCCGTAATCTCCGGATTTAATAATTTCTTTTGTAATGAGTTGCGAACCCATGCCCACGCAATGCACGCCTGCTTCAAACCAATCTCTCAGATTTTCTTCAGTTGGTCTAACACCACCGGTAGGCATGATACTGGTCCATGGAAGGGGACCCCGCACGGCTTTTACAAAATCGGGACCGCCTACCTGCGAACCGGGAAATATCTTCACCACTTCCGCACCAAGCTCTTCTGCATTTGAAATCTCGGTAAGCGAGCCACATCCGGGAGACCAACTGATTTTGCGCCGGTTGCATGCTTTGGCCATTTCGGTATTGAGTACAGGAGAAACGATAAAATTTGCCCCAAGCTGCATATAAATAACGGCTGTAGGCGCATCCAGGACCGACCCCACGCCCATGATCATTTCAGGCATCTCCGCAGCAACATACTTATTCAGTTCACTGAACACTTCGTGAGCAAAATCGCCCCTGTTGGTAAACTCAAACACCCGTATCCCGCCACGGTAACATGCTCTTACCACCTTTTTGCAAACGTTAATATCTCCATGATAAAAAACAGGTACGATTCCTGTTTCTTTCATTTTGGTTACAACTTCAATTCTTGAAAATCGTGCCATATATTTTTTTATATTTTATCTTGATACCCGCCCTGAGATATCTCCGCCCATTAATTTTTCGACTTCTGCTACTGTCACAAGGTTAAAATCGCCTTTAATGGTATGTTTCAGGCACGATGCCGCCACAGCAAAATTTAATGCTTTCTGATCATCTCCGGAAAAGGCCTGTAACCCGTAAATGAGGCCGCCCATAAAGGAGTCGCCCCCTCCTACCCGGTCAACTATGTGGGTGATTTGATACACCGGCGCCTGGTACAATTTAGTTCCGTCCCATAATACCCCCGACCAGGTGTTATGATTTGCGCTTACTGAACCCCGTAGTGTAATGATCACCTTTTTAGCCCTGGGAAAACGTGTCATTAGCTGACTGCCAACCGCTTGATACGATATTCCTTCCACTTCACCCCCGGTCACATCTACACCTTCGGGGTGAATGCCAAAAACCTTTTCGGCATCTTCTTCATTTCCCATAATTATTTCGCATCTTTCCACCATACCGGGCATGATTTCCTCTGCTCCTTTACCCCATTCCCATAGGTTTTTCCTGTAATTCAGGTCTGTAGAAACGGTTATTCCCTTTTCATTTGCCTTTTTAATGGCCTCCATACAAACATTTGCTGCTCCTTCCGACACGGCCGGTGTTATGCCCGTCCAATGAAACCAGCCTGCTCCCTCAAACACCCTGTCCCAGTCAATCATTCCCGGTTGTATTTCTGCAAATGCGGAATTACTCCGGTCATATACCACCTTACTCCCTCTGCTTACTGCCCCGGTTTCCAGGAAATATATTCCCACCCGGTCGCCCCCTCTTACAATATCGTCAGTATTCACCGAATGACTGCGCAGCACGGCAACAGCCATATTGCCAATATCATTTTCAGGCAATCTGGTTACAAAATGCACCTCGATACCGTAGTTTGCCAGCGATACGGCTACATTGGCTTCGCCCCCTCCGAAAGTTGCATCAAAACTATGCGCCTGAGAAAATCGCAGATAAGCAGGTGTAGCCAAACGCAGCATAATCTCGCCAAATGTAATTACTTTCATATCTGCAATTTATTAAAATTATTTATTTGAAAACAAAATCATTACGGTGCATCCGCACCTTGACTTGAGATCTAGCAATAAATGGCTATAAAGATGATCGGTGCTCTGCACCTCTAACATAAATAATAGTCTGATACAAAATGAAGGGTACAGCGTACCCGAAATATTTATAGAAAAACAATTCAATAGATGAATTTAGGTGCAGAGCACCGTAATATTAAGCCCACATTTTGCAATATGAAATAATGAGACTTATTGAGATGGGTATCGGTGCAACCATCAGTATCATCAGAGTCTTCCTGACGGAATGACTCTGATGGGGGGATTATTAATTGGAATTAGTTATGCTCCACATGTCGGTTTTAATGGTTGATCTGCATAAAGGTCAAAGTCTGTCATGTTTAAAGTGAAATGCCTCTTTTCCAGGGAATAAAGTCATCCTGACCTAACTGCATGGAGCGGGTTGCTGCTCTGCCGCTTGCAACCTCAATCATATAATCCAAAATCTCTTCCCCTTTTTGCTCGATCGTATCTGTGCCGGTAATGATTGAACCGGTGTCGATATCAATGATATCCGGCATACGCTCAAAAAGGACCGTGTTGCTTGATATTTTAATGGTAGGCGCTACCGGGTTGCCGGTAGGCGTTCCCAACCCGGTAGAAAACAATATTATGTTTACTCCTGAACCTGCCAGCGCCGTTGTTGATTCCACATCATTACCGGGTGTGCATAACAGATTCAGTCCTTGCTTAGTCGCTTGTTCCGTATAATCAAGCACTGCTTTAACCGGTGATGTCCCTCCTTTTTTGGCAGCCCCCGCCGATTTCATGGCGTTCGTGATTAATCCGTCCTTTATATTGCCTGGCGAAGGGTTTGTTTCGAATCCGGCGCCTGATTCCATGGCTAACCTGCCATACGTTTCCATTAAGTTCAGAAATTTTTCTGCAACCTCTTTTATTCCACACCGGTTTATCAGTTCCTGCTCTACACCGTGTAATTCCGGAAATTCGGACAGCAGTACTTTTCCTCCCAGTGCAACCACAAGGTCGGATGCATATCCGATGGAAGGATTAGCCGTGATACCCGAAAAACCATCCGATCCACCGCACTCCACCCCTACCACAAGCTTACTCAATGGGGCCGGCCTGCGATATGTTTTATCAGCTTCTATCAGGCCTATAAATGTCTTTTTTATCGCTTGTTCAATGAATTTTGTGTCCGAATCGAATTGCTGTTGTTCCAGTATATAAACCGGCTTTTTATCCGCACCATAATTTTGTAAATACAATTCAAGCGTCCGTACTTCCGCATTCTGACACCCCAGGCTTAAAACCGTAGCGCCAGCCACATTCGGATTTGCAATGTATCCGGCAAGCAAAGCGCACAATGCTTCTGCATCCCGTCGGCTGCCACCGCATCCGGCATCATGGATAAGAAATTTTATACCGTCAACATGGGGAAACACTTTATTTTTCTGATAGATAACCCCGGACTGTTCCAATATGGTATTTTCGATTTCTGAAACCGGGGCGCCACCCAGATATAGATCGATTAAAGGTTGAATTTTCAGTTTGCTTTTGGAATAATGGCGATCATATCCCAGCTCCTTTTCAAGAATTTCCCGGATCACCTCAATATTCCGGTTTTCACAAAATACAAGCGGAATCACAAGCCAGTAATTGGCTGTTCCCACACTTCCCCCATGCCGATGGTAGCCCATAAATGTTTTATCTCTCCATTTAACTACATCAGGAACGATCCATGTTTCACTAACCTCCTGGTAGGTAACCTCTTGCACATAGTTTACTATATTCTGCGTGGTAATTGCCTGCCCACAGGCAATGTCTTCCTTTGCTTTTCCTATGCCTGATCCATACATAATTATGATATCACCGGCATGTAAATCCCTGTCAACAAATTTGTGTTTTGCAGGAATATCCTGCGTTATGTTTACATTTTGTCCGGACCATGAAATGATTTCGCCTGCTTTAAGGTCTTGCAACGCTACGAGCACATTGTCATCAGGATGTACTTTCAAAACGTATTGCATGGTTTGTATTCTCTTCTACGGGCAAGATAGCAGTAAAAATCCTTATCCAAATATCCCATAAATTAATAAAATGATGATCAACCCTGTTAATCCCTGAAAAAACGTGGATATGGTCTGGCTGCGCAAAGCGGTTTTCACATCCATATCGGAAAACTGGGCCACAACCCAGAAATAGCTGTCGTTTACGTGCGAAACGGTCATCGCACCGGCACCAATGGCCAGCACCGCCAATGCCTTTCCTATTGTACTGTCGAGTCCGGCTGATGCCAGCAAAGGGGCAATAATTGCGGCCGTAGTTATTATTGAAACGGTAGATGATCCCTGGGCTGATTTCAGAACTGCCGCAATTAAAAATGCCATCAGGAGGCCTGTCTTCAATAAGGCAGTATCATCTCCGATCATACTGCCGATGTCAGAAGCTCTTAAAACATTACCAAATGCACCTCCGGCGCCGGTTACCAAAATGATTATTCCTGCATCTTTCAAGGCCAGGACCACCCAATCAAACTGTGTTTTCCTGATTACATTCCGGGCAAGATTAAAAGCAAAACCTACACCTATCAGTAAAGCGATAATGGGATTACCGATAAAATCAAGAATATGATACATCGTTCCTTCTCCAAACGGATGCGTAGGGTAATCAGCTACGGACTTCATGGCGATCAGGACTATCGGTATTATCAATGGAGCAAAGGCAGCACGTGCAGAAGGGGCAGGTTTTTTTACCTGTTCAGATCTTTCATTAATTTCATTATGCTCTTTTGGAACAATATTTATCTTTTTCCCGATATAATTTGCCCACACATAACCGACAAGCGATACCGGTACGGCTACTACCAAACCAAGTATCATCACCAGGCCCAGATTAGCTTCAAGTACGGCTGCAGCCGCCAGCGGTCCGGGTGTGGGCGGCACAAAAACATGCGTGGCATATAAACCCGCTGCCAGTGAAACTGCAAAAACAACAAGTGATAAACCCGTTTTCTTACTCAATGCTTTGTTTAATGAAGATAAAATCACAAATCCCGAATCACAAAAAACCGGAATGGAAATCACAAACCCAGTTAAATTCATGGCCAGTGCAGATCGATTAATACCTACCCACTTCAGAATGGTATCAGCCATAACCCTGGTACTACCGCTTTTTTCAAGAAAAATACCGATAGTTGTTCCAAAGGCAATGATAATCCCTATGCTCGAAAGTGTTTTCCCAAATCCTTCGCTAATTTTGGTCAGCACGGTATTGCCATCGAAGCCAAGCATAAATCCCATGGCAATGGCGGCAATGATCAAAGTAAATAAGGGATGAATATTAAACTTTGCAGTTGCTACCACTATGAAAACAAGTGTTAATGCCAGGAAAATAAATATCATCATATCTTAGTCTAATTAATTATTATGGTTGTACTGCTACTTTAGCGGAAAAGATTATTTACTTAAGTAGGAAGACCGAAGACCTGAGTCCGAAGTACTTCCGTCTTCGGACTTCAGACTTCATTTTCTAATTCCATTAAATTCGTGGTAGAATCACTAATAGTATTTAAAACCGGAAAAATATGTGAGTTTAACTCAAATCCAATACCCGTTTCATCGGTAGGGCGCATTTTCCCGTGGTGAATATCCATACCCTAGTCAAAATATTCAAAAAATACAAATGAATCAGTCTTGCAATGATAACGTATCGCCATATATATCTCTCAGCCTTTTAAGCTCTCCTTCTAATTCACTTTGGATCGCGGCATACGCAACATCTCCATACAAATTATTCAGCTCATCCGGGTCGCTTTCCAGATCGAACAATTCCCATGCATCAATGTCATTATAAAAATGAATGAGCTTGTACCGGTCGGAACGTACACCGTAGTGCCTTTTTACATAATGCCAGCCATGCGGATACTCGTAGTAATGGTAGTAAAGTGATTTTCTCCAGTTGTCGTCCTCTCCATTCACCAGTTTGCGCCACGACTGTCCCTGCATTTCATCCGGAATTTCTACGCCGGCATAATCCAGAAAGGTTGGCGCCAGATCCAGGTTCAGCACCATCTCATGCATCTCGCTTCCACCCTGTACTTCCCCTGGTATTCTTGCGATCAAAGGAGTTCGCAGCGACTCCTCATACATAAACCGTTTGTCGTACCAGCCATGCTCCCCCAGGTAAAACCCCTGATCAGAAGTATAAACTACAATTGTGCTGTCTGCCTGGTTGTTCTCATCCAGCCAATCCAGTATTTTTCCTACACTTTCGTCGACCGAAGCAATGGTGCGCAGGTAATCCTGCATATACCGTTGGTACTTCCATTCCAGCAATTCCTTACCTGTCAGATTTGCTTCCATAAACTTCTTTCCAACTTCGTCATAACAGGCATCCCACAATTTCCGCTGCTCGGGAGTTAGCAGTGTCAGTTGTTTATCCATTGCATCTTTTGGAATAAGCCAATTCTCCGGCCCTCCTCCGGTACCTGTCTCTTCTTTGATGTATTTGGCGCGTAATTTTAAATCCGTTGACAAAAACATGTTCCCAATCCGCATATCCTGCTCCTGTGCCGCAGCCGAACGTGTACTGTAATCGTCAAAAAACGTGGAAGGAAGGGGGATTTTCTCATCCTCAAAAAGTTCGAAATATTTAGGCTCTGGCATCCAGTTACGGTGCGGCGCTTTATGATGTACCAGCATTAAAAAAGGTTTGCCATCTTCGCGCTTGTCCAGCTGGCTAAGTGCAAGCTCGGTGATAATAGAGGTGGTATAACCTTCCAAATTCAGCGTATCACCATTCTCAACCATTTTGGGGTTATAATAAGCGCCCTGTCCGATTAGAATATTGTAGTGATCAAATCCCTGCGGTTCGGACTTCAGATGCCATTTACCAATCAATGATGTATGATAGCCGGACTGGCGGAGCAGTTTTATCCAGGTAAGCTGATTACCGTCAAACCGGTCACGGTTGTCACGCAATCCATTCAGGTGACTGTATTTACCTGTAAGCATTACCGCCCGGCTGGGTGCGCAGATAGAATTTGTCACAAAGCTATTGCGAAAAAGCACTCCTTCTTCCGCCAACCTGTCTATGTTGGGCGTACTGATGAGTTCACGGGTATAAGCGCTGATGGCCCGCTGCGCATGATCATCGCTCATAATGAATATAATATTTGGCCTGGATTGCGTTTTACCCTGTTTTTGAGGCCGGTCACAGCCTATTAACACGATCAACGATATTGCGCTGATTTTAAATAATATTCTCATATACAAAATATTTTCATGGATTTACTCATTTAATTTGACAATTTAGTCATTAATTTATTTTCTCCAACAGTAATTTAAAGAATGGAAAACATACGATCAGTGTCAGACACAAATCAGGCTGAAATTCAAAAAATATTTAAAGCACAGCAGCAACGGCAATATGATATCGGAAGGTCGATAGCTGCGGAACGAATAGTTAAATTGAAGAGATTTCATCAGGCTATCACCGATTATACCTCAGAAATCAGGCAGGCACTGTACGACGATTTAAGAAAACACCCGAGTGAAACCGACCTCACAGAGATCTATTGCATTACAGGAGAAATCAAACATGCCATAAGGCATCTGAAAAAATGGATGAAGCCTAAAAGAGTGGCTACTCCTATTGCCCTTTTAGGAACAGGATCATATATACACTATGAGCCAAAAGGTGTGGTACTTATCATTGCACCGTGGAATTTCCCGTTAAATCTTACATTCGGCCCCCTTGTATCTGCAATTGCGGCTGGCAATTGTGCCATGGTGAAACCTTCAGAACTTACTCCGCACACCTCCCACATCATGAAAAAGATGATCGAATCGCTGTTCAGCCCGGATGAAGTTGCCCTTGTGGAAGGGGGTGTGGATACATCGCAGGGCTTGCTTAAATTACCTTTCAATCATATCTTTTTTACAGGTGCATCAGCTATTGGCAAAATAGTGATGGAGGCTGCATCAAAGCACCTTGCATCCGTAACGCTCGAACTTGGAGGTAAATCACCTACGATCGTAGATGAAACTGCATCGGTTTCAACAGCAGCACGCCGTATTGCCTGGGGGAAATTTATCAATAACGGGCAAACATGCATTGCTCCGGATTATTTGTTTGTACATAATAAAATTAAAAATGCGTTTACAGAACGGTTACAGAAAAACCTGGAAGAATTTTACAGTGCAGAACCGGAAAAATCAGAATCGTATTGCAGGATGGTAAACAACCGCCATTTTAACCGGGTAAAATCATATGTGGATGAAGCGGTATCAGACGGAGCAAAAATAATCTCAGGGGGTGTTTATAAAAATGATCAGAACTATATAGCGCCGTCGCTCCTCACCGATGTCAAACCAGATTCAGCACTCATGCAGGAAGAAATATTCGGGCCGGTATTGCCCATAAATTTCTACGAAGATCTGAATGAACCCCTTCATGTCATCCGGTGCAGGGAAATTCCGCTTGCCTTGTACATCTACAGTAACAGCCGAAAAAATATTAAACAGATAATACAAAATACACGTGCAGGCGGTACGGTTATAAACCATTCTGTGATACACTTTTATCAAAACAATCTCCCTTTCGGCGGGTCAAACAACAGCGGAATTGGTAAGAGTCACGGTTTTTTTGGGTTTCAGGCCTTCTCAAATGCCCGCGGTATAATGAAGCAGGTACTCCCGTTCAGCGGTATTGACTTAATGATGCCGCCCTATACCGATATGAAAAAGAAACTCATTGATCTGACGATAAAATGGTTTTAGCTGAAAAATTCACCTGATTTTTTCACTTGTGGGTAGGTGAAATAATCAATTTACTACTTTATCATTTCGATCCCGCATTTTGCGGGAGAGAAATCTTTACCATTTTACCAAGGCTTATTCTTCTAACTTTTACCCTTTCTACTAATGAACAAATCTTGCAACATATTGATTATCAACACATTTAAAACATCCCCCTCGGCATAGCCATCCTTATGGGAAAATCCCCCTTTATAAAGGTGGAATAAAAGGGGGTTGTGTACGTTTGGATCATTATTTCTTGGACTTTGTATTAAAAATGTACTTGATTTACCAGCATTCATGGCTTTTAGTAACATTGCTAGTTCATTTACGATAAGTTGAATGCATTTATGGGGTCCTCAGAGAGTAGAAATGAGTCTCACATTCCAAAATTATTTCTCAGAACAAAGCGAAGAGTTTCAATTATAGTGAAGTAAAAATCATGAGATTCTTCGTTCTCTACGCTCCCTCTGAAAACGGGAGTACTTGCAGTGAACAAAAGAAATAGTAGGCAACCCTGATGTTTTTACCCGATTATTTGATTATGTAAATTCATAATTTTAGCAATAGTTAGCGATCTTAGTACCTTGTTTATTATACCGGCATGAAAATACTGATCAATCTCATCGTACCCCCATTGATTCTGACATCCTTCTCGTTGTTCGCTCAGGTAAATTTTGAATCCTCTAACTTTCCCATCGTTGTAATTGACACGCAGGGAAGAACCATTGTTGATGAGCCAAAGATCACAGCCACCATGGGAATCATTGACAATGGGCCGGGTCTCCTGAATTCCATTAACGACAGTTTTAATAATTATGACGGATTCATTGGTATTGAATATCGCGGATCATCCTCACAGTTTCTGTTTCCTAAAAAGTCATTTGGCATCGAAACGAGGGATGAATTAGGTGAAAATTTGAATGTATCAGTACTTGGGATGCCCGAAGAAAACGACTGGGTGTTGCACGGGCCCTACAGCGATAAGGCAATGATACGTAATCTGCTGACTTTCGAACTGGGCAGAAGTCTCGGAAGATATGCCTCCAGAACCAGGCTCGTCGAAATTATTTTAAACGATGAATATTGGGGTGTGTATTTGTTTATGGAAAAGATTAAGCGTGATAAAAACCGCGTTGATATAAGTAAACTGACTGAAGATGAGGTAAGTGGTGACGACCTGACGGGCGGATACATTATCAAAATCGATAAATTTGACGGAACCAATAGCGGTGATGGTTGGACTTCACCCTACCCTCCTGTAGGCAGGCAAAGAAATGAACAGGTAATCTTTTTTCAGTTTGACTATCCGAAAAACCGGGATATTGTGGATGCACAACGGGAATATATTAAAAAATATGTGACAGATTTCGAAAATGCGTTATATGGTCCGGATTTCAGAGACCCGGATCTAGGATATAAACAGTATGTTAATTTAGATTCATTTGTGGATTTCCTCATTATGATGGAAGTCACGCGAAATGTAGACGCCTACCGGTTAAGCACTTTTTTTTATAAAGATAAAAACAGCAATGGCGGTAAAATTACAATGGGGCCGATATGGGATTTTAATCTTGCATTTGGCAATGCCAACTACTGCAATGGGTGGCTCACTAACGGATGGGCATGGGATTTTAATTCAATTTGTCCAGACGATTTCTGGCTCAACCCTTTCTGGTGGGACCGGCTGATGGAAGATGCGGCATTCTCTTCCAGGCTTACGAGCCGGTGGACAGGACTCCGTTCAGGTCCTTTTAAAACAGAAACGATTATCAGCTATATTGATTCGGTTGCCAGCGAGCTTGATGAAGCGCAACAGCGTAATTACGAGAGGTGGGATATTCTGGGTCAACCTATCTGGCCAAATTACTTTATAGGTTTCACCTATTCTTCTGAAATCGAGCATCTGAAGAACTGGGTCATCAACAGAATGGAATGGCTTGACACCAACTTATTTCTCACTACCAGCATTTCAGAAACCGGATATGAGGAAATCCAGCCGGTTATAAAACCAAATCCTTTTACAGACCATATCTCGTTTGAACTGCCCGGAAATTTTAGCATCCACTTTTTTAATACACATGGACAGGAAGTCTTCCGTACCGGACAAGTTGACGGTTATTTCGTCTGGAATGGCCAGGATGCTATCGGCACCTCCCTTCCGGCCGGATTGTATTTTTACAACCTATTTACAAAAAATAACAGGATAAACGGTCGAATCATAAAGCGCTGATCCAACACTTTACCTGTTTTATTTTTCCTGCTTCAGGACAAATATTCCCATTTTGGTACTTCCCTGAATGTGTAAAGGCCGAAAACAAGCCAAAAACGCCTATTCTGGTTTTTGGCCCGGCTTTGGCATATTGTACTGTGAATTTTGTTTCAGAAATCCAACCTGAAAATATGTGAGTGGGGTTGTGGGTTGGATAGCCAGAGCGTAGGTTAATAAACCTTTTTTTTTGCGCTCTGGCTTTATTTATTACAGTAAAAAATTTAGCCTCATGTATTCTGAACCTGAACATATAGATGACTAATCGTTCAGGCAAATGGAATGGCGGAAAGATAGCAGGCAGTGGCCCCCCTTCACTTCGTTTCTCTTTCACCAAGTTTGAGCAGATAAGGTTTCCAGCAGGCAATTCAGGTCATTGGAATGCAGCTTGAATTTTATCGCTGATTTCGGAAAGTTCTACCTGAGAAGGAGAAAGTTTTGGCCGGGCAAAATTTAAGTCATCCATCGTAGTTATGGGCACTAAATGAATGTGCGCATGCGGTACTTCCAGGCCAATCACAGCCACCCCAATCCGGTCACATTCAACAACCGATTCAATAGCCCTGGCTACCCGCTTACAAAATAAATGTAAACCAGCAAGCAGGTTATCATCAAGGTCGTAGATATAATCAATCTCATTTTTGGGCACAACCAGGGTATGACCTAATACAAGCGGATTTATATCCAAAAAGGCTAAATAATCTTTGTCTTCAGCTACAATATGGCCAGGAATTTCCCTGTTGATAATTTTTGTAAATATGGATGCCATCAGATTGCAATATCCATAATTTTAAATTCAATTTCACCCCCTGGAGTTGATATTTTGGCTTTTTCCCCCTTCTTTTTACCAAGTAATCCGCGGCCTATTGGCGACTGAATCGATATTTTTCCGGCTTTCAGATCAGCTTCTTCTTCAGCTACAAGCGTATAAGTTACCGTTGCACTGTTTTGCAGATTTCTGATCGTAACTTTTGATAATATTGATACTTTCGAGGTATTGATGGATGACTCATCGATCACACGTGCATTTCCTACAATTTGTTCAAGTTTGGCAATCTTGGCTTCCAGGTGACCCTGTGCATCTTTTGCCGCATCATATTCTGCATTTTCACTTAAATCACCTTTATCGCGTGCTTCGGCAATATGTCTCGCAATCTCTGTTCTGCCTTTGGACTGAAGCTCACGAAGCTCGTTTTTGATCTTAGCCAATCCTTTCTTTGTGTAGTATGACACCTTTGCCATAATCAATAGTAATATAATTAGAAATAAAAAACGGCTCATTAAATATGAAACCGTCAGATTTTAAACCGCTTTATTTTATAGCGGGATGCAAAAGTAAAGTGAATTTTCTGATGTTCAAAATACTTAACCCACCAATTCCGGTAAGAGCGACAAAACTTTTTCCTGGATTTCGGTATCAAATTTAGCCAGGTAAAGCGATTTCGCTTGTGATAATTGCTCGATTGTAAGCCCTATTGCACCCCTGAAATCCACTTTATACAGGTTTGCGTCTTTAAATTCGGCGCCGGTTAGATGACAATTTCTCAAGTCAGCCTCCATCAAATAGGCATTTTCAAAGTTTGCCTTGATCAAAAATGAATTCCTGAAATATGCCTTGATCAGATACGAATCCTTGAAGTTGGCGCCACTGGCAAATGCTCCTTCAAAAATAGCATTGTTTAAGTTAGAATTCTCAAAATTAGTCTGGTTCAGCCGCGTGTCTCTCAAATCCGCCCCTGGCAATACAGCGCTTGAAATATTCGCTGAATTGATATTCGATCCTTTCAGGCATACTTCGGTTAAATTCGTTTTGGAAAGATAACAATTAACAAGGTTGATCGCATATATCTTGCTTCTGTTAAGCCTTTTAATGTTTCCAACTGTCCGGAAGGCCGCCTCTTCTGACTCCCACATCCGGAAATCGTCAATTTCATCTTTGTACGATCTTATCTGTTGCCTTGTCCGTCCTCTGTCATTCAGCCAGTAAATAAGAATACCGATTATGGCAATGTCGAATATCATTCCGTGGGCCTCCTGAAGTATGCCGATTAAAAAATTGCGATCTTCCGACAGATAAAACGGCAAACTTACAGTCACCACCAGCACTAATACCACCCCGAGTACAATGGTGTTTGTAAGAATAGGCTTTTCTAAAATATTTTCAATCCGTTTTCCGAAATTCAGCTTCAAATCATCAAATATTCAACATGAAACAAATAAACAAGGTTCTTAAGTTAACAAATTCAACCTAAGTTCGCTATAATTTTCTCGCTCAAAACTTTACTGATCTTCTCGTAAGACTCGTAAGACCATCCGCCAACATGAGGGGTTAGCAACGTTTTATCAGAACCTGCAAGATATTCAAAATAACGATTCTGTACTCTATTTAGCATTGCAAGTTTTTCACATTCGAGCACATCCAGGGCAACGCCAATTAATTTTTCACTCTTCAATCCATAAACAACTGATTTCATTGGAACAATTTCACCGCGTGCTGTATTCAGTAAAAAGAAACTTTTTTTAAACCTGTCGATATACTGCTCATCCACCATCCCGCGGGTTTCATCCGTCAGGGGTACATGTAAACTCAGAATATCAGCCTGATCAAATACTTCATCCATGCCTACCTCCCTGCATATAACATCTCCAAATTCTTTTTTGTATTTATCGAATGCAATCACCTGACATCCAAACCCCTGCAGCCGCGTTGCAAACGCCATTCCCATATTTCCATAACCAACTATTCCAACAATTTTGCCCTGCATTTCATATCCCCTGTTATTTTCCCGATCCCAGATCTTAGCCCGCACCTGCCTGTCGGCTACATGGAGTTTGTTCATTAATGTGAGCAACATACCTACGGTATGATCACCCACGGCATCGCGGTTTGCCTCGGGAGAATTCACAATTTTTATATCTTTTGACCGGATAAAATCAACATCGAGTATATCGAGGCCTGCCCCGGCTCTCGCAATTATTTTGAGACGCTTTCCTTTTTCAATGATTTTGCTGTCAATTCTTGTTTTACCCCTTACAACAAGTATCTCATAGACCTCTACAATCTTCAGGATTTCTTCCCTTGTAATATCGGGCCTGTAATCGACAATAATTCCTTCATTTTCCAGATTTTTAATAATAATCTCCTGAATGCTATCAATAATTAAACACCGGCACATATGTCTTGAAGAAATAATTAAAATTTTAGGTATAGAGAAAATGAATAATGGTGAAATAAATACCGAGACCTACCAGGTCGTTGGCTGTTGTGATAAAAGGGCCGGAAGCAAGCGCAGGATTAATCCCTGCTTTTTCCAGAATAAGTGGAATTAACGTACCAAGAAAGGATGCGATTACTACAACGGAAAATAACGCCACTGAAACCACCAGTGAAAGCTGAAGGTCCCCGTCATTGATAATCATCACAAACACAAACACCAGTACCGCAAGTAACATGCCGTTCAAAATGGCAACCAGAAACACTTTAATCATTTTTTGAAAAAGGTTTTCATCAAATGCTGAGGGATTAGCCAGACTTTGCACGACCAATGTAGAAGACTGGATCCCAACATTTCCGCCTGTAGCGGTTATTAGCGGTATAAAAAATGCGATAGCTGCAATCTGTTTGATGTCGGCTTCGAAAATCCCGATAAACCGCGCGCCAAGCAAACCTCCGGCCAGTCCGATAATCAACCAGGGTAGCCTTGCCCGCGACAACATCCAGATACTGTCATCTTCTTCTACATCCTCGGAAATTCCCGACATAAGCTGTCTTTCTTCTTCGGCCTGCTCCGTGATTACATCCACGATGTCGTCAATGGTGATTCTTCCCAGCAATTGCCCCTGCACATTAAGCACAGGCACGGCTTCCAGGTCGTATTTTGCCATTAAGGCTGCAACCTCCTCTTCGGGCATGTAGGTAGGTACCGATTCGATACCTTCTTCATAGATATCCCTTATTTTACGTGTATCGTTTGCAAGTATGATTTCTTTCAGTGAAACCCTTCCTAATAAAACATCCCGGTCATCCACAACATATACCGAATATATCTTCTGAACATTTTCGGCCTGTCTCCTTATTTCTTCAATGGTTTGAACAACTGTCCAGTTTATATTAGCCTTGATAAGTTCCTTGGCCATTAATCCACCTGCACAATCATCGTCGTAGCGTAGCAGGTCAAGTATGTTCTTTACTTTCTCTTCATTTTCAATATGGGGAATAACCTCTTCCCTGGCTTTTACCGGTAGTTCATTTAGGATATCCACCGCGTCATCCGAATCCAGATGATCCAGGTACCTGGCGATTTCTTCAGAGCCGAATGTTTTCAGAAATTTTATCCTGATATCGGTATCAAGGTCATTGATAACCTCGGCACTTAACTCTTCGTCAAGCTGATTGAGTATGTACTTTGAATTTTCTGCATTAAACTCTTCGAGTATTTCCGATACATCGGCGTGATTGGCGTCCCGGAGGCTTTCTTTTATAAACGTATAGTGGTGTCGATCTACAGCCTTTTTTAACTTCTGAAGATAGTCCTTGCTTAACTGAAATTGTGCTATTTGTTCCACGCCTGTTGTATTTTACCGGTCAGATAAACAAAGTCATCTACATGCAATGTTTCTGCCCTTTTGTCGAGTAACGGATCTTCGTTTACTACGTCGGGCAAATTTATTGGTTTTAAGGCGTTACGCAATGTTTTTCTCCTGTTTTGAAACCCTTGTTTTACAATTCTAAAAAAAAGGTTTTCGTCACAATCCAGGTGTTTTATATGATTACGTTTCATTCTAATGACCGCTGACTCCACTTTAGGAGGGGGATGAAACGAACCTGGCTTTACAGTGAACAAGTATTCCATATCAAAATAAGCCTGAAGAAGCACACTCAGCTTCCCGTATGTTTTTGAGCCCGGACCTGTGGTGATGCGTTGTGCTACCTCCTTCTGGATCATGCACACTACCTGAAGAACCTTACCACGGTTTTCGAGTATTTTAAAAAATATCTGAGAAGAAATATTATAGGGTAGATTGCCGATTACCGAAAACGGCTGATCAAATAATGTATCGATATCCAGTTTCAGAAAATCTCTTTCAATAATCCTGCCGGAGAGTTTAGGATAATTATCAATCAGATAGGCAACAGCATCCCTATCCAGTTCCACTACTTTCAAATTTACAGGTTTATCCAAAAGAAGGCTTGTCAATACACCTGTACCGGGTCCAATCTCTACAACAGGAGCGTCGTTGGGGCCTGTAATCTCCAATGCGTCCACAATATTAGCTGCAATTTGCCGGTTGGTCAGAAAATGCTGTCCCAGGAATTTTTTTGGTCTTACCCTCATATCAACTCTTATGTTTAAAAGATTTAAATTGCACCTCAAATAATAAGGTATTATTTATGGATTCCAACAAATCCGGAAAGATAGGAAGTAAAAAGCCTGTAATTGGAATTACCATTGGCGATATAAACGGCATAGGACCCGAAGTAATCATAAAATCCCTGCTTGACATCAGGGTTTTGAATCAGCTTACACCCGTAATTTACGGATCTACCAAAACGCTCTCATACTACAGAAAATCATTGAATCTCTACGATTTTAATTTTACTCCTGTAAAAGAAGTCGGCACGAATAGCTCCAAAAGAGTAAATGTAGTCAATTGCTGGGAGGATGTGGTAGAAATAAAGACAGGTGAAGTGACACAGGCTGCCGGCGAGTGCTCACGGATGGCGCTTGAAAAAGTAGCCGAAGCGCTTAAACAACATGTAATTGACGCAGTTGTAACTGCTCCGATTAATAAATCAAATATATATTCAGATAAATTTCAATTCAAAGGCCAGACGGAATTTTTTGATTCAAAATTCGGACAGGGCAACAGCATGATGATGATGGTGAGTGAAAATCTTAAAATAGGTTTAGTAACTGACCATTTGCCTCTGAGTGAAGTTGCCGGGGCAATCACAGAAAAAAAGCTGGCATTGAAACTTAGTAAATTCGAGAAATCCTTAATGCTTGATTTCGGTATAAGCAAGCCTAAAATTGCCGTATTGGGTCTGAACCCGCATGCCGGCGAAGAAGGATTGCTTGGAAGCGAAGAAAAAGAAATTATAATACCGGTAATTAAAGACTTTAAACATAAGGGTAAACTCGTCTTTGGGCCGTATTCATCTGATGGTTTCTTTGGAAACAGGCAATACAAACAATATGATGGGATTTTATGCATGTATCACGACCAGGGTTTGATTCCATTCAAGTGTCTTTCTTTCGATACAGGGGTAAATTATACTGCAGGAATCAACATTGTGCGAACAAGTCCGGACCATGGTACGGCTAACTCAATAGCTGGTAAAAACCTGGCTTCTGAAAAATCTATGCGTGAAGCACTTTTTCTGGCCTGCGATATTGTGAAAAATCGTGAAGAAGAACACATCCAAAAAGTAACAGATTTCTCTTAAAGAGATCACTTTTTTTCAATAATTCCTTAGTTATTATTAGCTTTGCGCACTTTATCTGATGACAAGTGGTGGAAGCATTAAAAAAATACAGAATCGATATATTCAACCTTTTACAAGGAGAGCATGAATTTGATTTTGAATTTACCGATAATTTTTTCACTCATTACGGAAGCAGCATAATTAAGAAAGGGTCAGGAAATATAAAAGTCACCATTACGAAGTCAGAAACGTTGCTTGAACTTGGTTTTAATATTACAGGAAGTATTGAGCTTGTTTGCGACCGAAGCCTCGATCTTTTCAATTTTCCGATCAGTATTCATAAAAACCTGATCATGAAATTCGGGGATGAGGATGATGCGGACTATACCGGTAAGGACATAACGAATATTCCCTGGAAAACGGAATCGATAAACGTGGGGCAGTTGATTTACGAGTTTGTAGGACTTGAAGTTCCCATAAAAAAATTGCATCCCAGGTATATGGATCAAGATAATGATAATAGCGAAGATGAACTTATTTACGCATCGTCACAAACGCCGGTAGAGCGTGATAAGAGCGTACAGAAAATTGATCCCAGGTGGGAGAAATTACAGCAGATACTAAGTGATAAAAATAATACTAAAAACAAAATATAAAAATGGCACATCCAAAACGTAAAACGTCAAAGTCGAGACGAGATAAAAGGAGAACACATTATAAAAGTATAGCTCCCAATCTTGCGATTTGTCCAACTACAGGCGAAGCACACCTTCCGCACAGAGCATTCTGGCACGAAGGCAAACTATACTACAAGGGAAAGGTAATAATGGAAAAGGAAGTACTTGTATAATATCAATAGTGATTAATTACGCCTCTGGGGATGAAAAAATTGTTGACTACAATAGTTCCTTTCCAAACTTCAGATTTAATAGCAATTAAAGTTGAAAACGGCCTTGTAATTAACAATTCGTTAGACCTGGTAAGTGCTACGCTCCGATTCCGGAATTATTTAAACATTTTGATCCCATTTCATTCATTTTCACTTAATATCACTGCAAATCTATGAGCAAGATCAGAGCAATGATCACCGGCGTAGGTGGTTATATACCAGATTATGTCCTGACAAACCATGAGTTGGAAACTATGATTAATACCAGCGACGAATGGATTACTACACGTACAGGTATTAGAGAACGCCGGATTTTGAAAGGCGAGGGAAAAGGCACTTCGGTAATGGCCATAGAAGCAGTAAAGGAACTACTGGCTAAAACGAATACAAATCCTGAAGAGATAGATTTGTTGATTTGTTCTACGGTGACCCCTGATAGGGTTTTTCCCGCCACCGCCAACATTATTGCCACTGGCGTGGGAGCTGTAAATGCATTCGGTTTCGATGTGGAAGCGGCATGCTCCGGGTTTATTTATTCGCTAAGTACCGGTTCGCAGTTTATCGAAACCGGTAAGTACAAAAAGGTGATTATAGTTGGCGCTGATAAAATGAGCTCCATTATTGACTATACCGACCGTACCACCTGTATCCTTTTTGGCGATGGCGCCGGTGCCGTTCTGCTCGAACCCACCACTGAAGAATACGGTATTATGGATTTTATTCATAAATCTGACGGATCCGGTGTTGAGTACCTTCATATGAAATCGGGAGGAAGCCTGAGCCCTGCCTCGCACAGAACAGTGGATGCCAAAGAGCATTATGTGTTTCAGGAAGGTGTAGCCGTATTCAAGTTTGCCGTTACCAACATGGCTGATTATGCCGCTAAATTGATGAAGCGCAACAACCTGACCGGCAAGGATATAGCATGGCTGGTACCACATCAGGCCAACAAACGAATACTCGATGCCACTGCACGGCGCATGGGCATCGAAGAAGACAAAGTGATGATGAACATTCATAAGTACGGAAATACTACAGGAGGCACCATTCCTTTATGCTTGTGGGACTTTGAATCGAGGCTAAAAAAGGGTGATAATATAATTCTGGCTGCATTTGGAGGGGGATTTACATGGGGTTCGGTGTATATAAAATGGGCCTATGATGGCAAATAAATAAGTATTCACTAAATTAGAATCAAATTAAGCATCAACAGTGGCTACAACAGCAGATTTCAGAAACGGTCTTTGTATTGAATACAACAATGACCTCTATACCATCGTGGAGTTTCAACATGTGAAACCGGGAAAGGGACCAGCTTTTGTCCGGACTAAACTCAAGAACCTGAAATCGGGCAGAGTGATTGAAAACACGTTTTCGGCAGGTCATAAAATAACAACTGCAAGGGTGGAAAGAAGGCCACACCAGTTCTTATACAAAGATGATCTGGGTTACCATTTTATGGACAGCAACAATTACGAACAAATGAGCATCCCTGTAGATTTAATAACCGGCCTGCAGTTTCTGAAAGATGGCCAGGAGGTTGAAATACTTTATCATGCCGAAACGGAAACACCCTTGAGTTGTGAGCTTCCTGCACATGTAGAGCTTCTGGTTACCTACACCGAACCAGGCCTGAGAGGCGATACCGCCACCAATGCCACGAAACAGGCCACACTGGAAACAGGCGCTGAAATTCAGGTACCATTATTTATTGAACAGGATACCCTGATAAGAGTGGATACCCGTGACAATAGTTATGTTGAGAGAGTTAAATAAAATAAAACACCCGGATTATGAAAACTAAAGAAATCAGGGACCTGATAGACTTCATATCAAAATCAGGGCTCAATGAAGTAAATATTGAAACCGATGAACTGAAGCTTTCGGTAAAAAGAAATGCTGACGTCCAAACACAGATCGTCGAATCAGGGGCAGTACATCCGGTAGCTGCACCTGTCGTTAATGCTAATCCGTACGTACCTTCCATCCCTGCTGCAAAGCCGGCAGAGGATAATACTCCCGGTGAAGAGCAAACAGTTAAATATGCTGAAATCAAGTCGCCAATGATCGGTACGTTTTATCGTTCGCCTAATCCGGAATCAGATTCTTTTATAAAAGTGGGCGACACCGTAAGCAGCGGGCAGACCGTTTGTGTTATCGAAGCGATGAAATTGTTTAATGAAATTGAAGCTGAAATAGGCGGCACCATTATAAAGGTGCTTGTTGAAGATGCCTCTCCGGTAGAGTATGACCAGCCGCTATTTCTGGTTGATCCAGCTTAATTATTTCTCCACCGTAAACTCTGCTTTCAACGTGTTTATAAAGATTTTAATAGCCAACCGGGGTGAAATAGCCCTGAGAATTATCAGAACGTGTCGTGAAATGGATATAAAAACGGTGGCTGTATATTCTACCGTTGACCAGGACAGCCTGCATGTCAAGTTCGCTGATGAAGCTATTTGTATCGGCGCCCCGCCCAGCAAAGAATCGTACCTGAATATACCCAGCATTATAGCCGCTGCCGAAATCACAAATGCCGACGCCATTCACCCCGGTTATGGATTTCTGTCAGAAAATGCCGAATTCTCGCAGATATGTGAAGATTACAACATCAAATTTATCGGACCAGACTCTGAAATGATTAACCAGATGGGAGATAAAGCCACTGCCAAATCAACCATGGTGAAAGCCGGCGTACCCTGTATTCCGGGGTCGGAAGGTCTTCTGGATTCAGTGAAGGACGGTAAAATACAGGCCAAAAAAGTCGGCTATCCGGTAATGATCAAGGCCACCGCCGGTGGAGGTGGAAAAGGCATGCGCATCATTGAGAAAGAAGAAGACTTTGAAAAATTATGGGATGATTGCCGGCAGGAATCACTTGCTGCTTTTGGAAATAACAGCATGTATATGGAAAAATATATCCTCGAACCCCGGCATGTTGAATTTCAGATCATTGGCGACAGCTACGGGCGTGTTTGCCACCTGTCGGAAAGAGATTGCACGGTGCAACGCAGGCATCAGAAACTCGTGGAAGAAACTCCCTCACCTGTAATGACTAAAAAATTGAGAGATAAAATGGGCGAAGCCGCCATCAAAGCCGGTAAAGCCATTGGGTATGAAGGAGCCGGTACAGTGGAATTCCTGGTTGATAAAAACACTGATTTCTATTTTATGGAAATGAACACGCGTATTCAGGTGGAGCATCCCATTACGGAAGAAGTCACTGATTTTGACCTGATTAAAGAACAGATTAAAGTGGCGGCAGGAATAGAAATATCGGGTAAAAACTACTACCCAAGAATGCATGCGATGGAATGCAGGATAAATGCCGAAGATCCTTCAAAAGGGTTCAGGCCCTGTCCCGGAAAAATCACCAACCTGCATCTTCCCGGCGGATACGGGGTACGGGTAGATACACATGTTTATGCAGGTTATACCATTCCTCCAAATTATGACTCGATGATCGCCAAACTTATTGTAACGGCCCAAACCAGAGAAGAGGTTGTGGTGAGAATGAAGCGGGCGCTGGAAGAGTTCGTAATCGAAGGCATCCCAACAACCATTCCGTTCCATATCAAGCTCATGGAAAACAAAACCTTTAAATCAGGTAAATTTACAACCGCCTTTTTGGATGATTTCGACTTCTCAGACCTGGCTGACTATTAATACCTAAATTGAGCGATTCATGAAAGCGATAAGTACTAATGTACTGAGTTAAAAAGAATTGCAAAAATACTCGAAAAACCTAATGGGTGTTCCTGTGTTTTTTACAACTTTTTTATTCTCAGTCTCTTAGCACTTCTCATCTCCCCTGAATCGCACAGTTTAGGTAAAAGCCTGTCAGGTTTGACTTGCCACCAGAAATGCCGCCCCAGATACCCCTGCGTTGTCTCCTGATACCGGCTTTTCCCTGTTTTCCACACATTTTAAAAAAAATGTCCAAAAATCTAAAATTTGGTCGATATTTTTC
>JADFHN010000046.1 GCA_022567155.1 Bacteroidota bacterium | reverse complement strand
TAGACTGAGACGGCGGCAAGCGCTGCGGTGGTAATGGTCGATGAGGTGGGTAGGGTAAAACTACCTGTCCCGTCATTCTTATACCAGGCAATCTTATTATCAGCCTGGGAAGCGGAAAGCACATCCATATCCCCATCGCCGTCCAGGTCAGCCGCATAGACTGACCAGGCCCAAAGCGCTGTGGTGGTAATAGCCGGTTGGGTAGTAAATACCCCTGCTCCCTCATTCTTATACCAGGCAATCGTATTGTCAAGATTAGATGCGGAGAGCACATCCATATCCCCGTCCCCATCCAGGTCAGTAGCATAAACTGACTGGGCTCCATTCGCTGTGGTGGTAATGGTATTTTGTTTTCCAAAAACACCAGGTGAAGGAGCTGATAAAATTGTAAAGTTAAATGCCGCTGAACTGCCATTAATGTTAGTAACTATAACATCCCTTGGCCCCGAAGTAGTGGTGGGCACAGTAACAATAAGCCGGTTGGCAGTTGCTGATGTAATCGTGGCGGCAACCCCGGCAAAGGTTACGGTATTATTGGCCGGGGTGGTTTCAAAATTGAAACCATGGAGGATAACTGTGCTTCCAGGTATGGCGGCCGGAGGTTCAATATGGGTTATTACCGGTGCCTGAGAAAAACAATCAATGCGCCAAATAAAAGCTAAACCCAATATGATCACTAACTTTTTCATACTATCGTGGTGGCAGGGGTGGGGGCCCAATTTTAGGTTCACTCTCAGTGGAGCCCGTACCCACAAGGTATCCTACAACACCTCCCACAAGAAAACCCAGTCCAATTTTGAGCCCAAGGGGTACTTTTCTTTTTATTACAAAAATTGAGGTATATACCGCCTCATCACGGTTTCGGGTATCACTGATCATGAAGCGGTAGTTTTTTCCGGGTTTTACATCCGTGGGGATAATAAATGTCGTATTTCCTACATTCGGGCGTTCCTCGAAAGTCTTAACAAGGTTATCACCCTGGTACAATTCAATGTTCAGAATGTTGTCCCCGCGCCCTCCGGTCCAGGTCAGGTCGTGGGGTTTCCCGCGTTTAAATATCATTCCTTCCTCCAGGCCCTCCACGGTTATGAAAGGAACGTAAAGACTGCCCTTCAACTCCAGGGCCAGCTTACCGTCAAAATCTGCACCTAACTCCTCCATCGCGTTCCATATAATTTTCTTGTTGCCGCCTACGGGAATGTCGATGCCCACATCCCCTTCCACATTTTCCAGGGGCCGGACGAAGTTATCCTGTGAAGAATACAGCTGCATGCTATAGCTATGCTCCGGTTTTTCGTCAATGATATCGTAGTGCACCTCAATTTTGTCCGCTACACGCCTGATATCGGTGATTATTACTTCCTGGCTATAAGCAAAGTACGTGGAGGTTAAAAGGAGCATACTTGTCGTAATGACATTCATGATGAACCCCGTGAAACCAGTCGCCTGATCAGAAACCCTGGGAAAAAGTAATGGTCTTGTCATGATTCCCGGATTAGAATAATTTTTATAATAAATTGAACGTTATACAGAATGTTAAGGTAGACAAATAACCAGATAAAAACAATGACTTTTGTCATGTAAGAATAATCACATTATTTGTAGTTGAAAATCAGTCCCATACGGAGAAAATACTTAAAATAATTAAATAATCCATTGCATGAGGGGCTTCCTGGCGGAATGACAGGTGGGGGAAGCGGTTTCGCCGTGGCGGGGAATTTCGGAGCGATGTTCCATCTCCTGAAAAAGTCGTCATTATCCGAATCGCGGAGCGATGTCGGGTAATCTCCTGATTAAAGTACTGCACTTGTATAAAAGTAAATTAGTGAATGATTCGGGAGATTACCCTGACTTCGCAGGGTAATGACGGTTCTGTGTCGGGAGATTACCCGAACCCGCCAGGCAGCGCCGTCGGCAAGCCTATGGCGGCCGATGGATAAACCATGCCGGGCAGGTAAATCGGATGACGGTGGTTTTTCGGGTATTCTGTTTTGTGCGTTGCAGCACCCAATTACGTTGAATACAATCCACTGAGCACTTCTTATTGACATCCGGTCTTGTATTTTCGGGTTATTTTGCTAAATTCAAAACATCGATAATTAATTGTCAACATTGAAGTTTCTTATTGCATCCGATAGCTTTAAAGAATCACTCACAGCTTCCGAAGTGTGCCGCTATCTCCAACACGGCATTCTGTCAAAAGATGCAGGAGCCGAAGTAGTTATAAACCCCGTTTCCGATGGCGGAGAAGGTATCCTCGATTTACTCATTGCAGACCAGGGAGTAATACATACCAGCCAGGTTACGGGTCCGCTTGGAGCGCCGGTGAAGGCTGCATGGGGAACCAAAGGCACAACTGCGATCATTGAGATGGCGGAAGCTTCCGGGCTTCCGCTGGTTTCACCTGATAAAAGAAATCCCTTCCATACCACCACGTATGGTGTAGGTGAGTTGATAACACATGCTCTCAACACAAGTACTGATACCATTATCATTGGTCTGGGCGGAAGCGCTACCAACGACGGAGGTACAGGGATGCTCCGGGCATTGGGATTTGAACTTCTGGATTCGAAAGGCAGAACAATTCCTTACGGAAATGCCGGATTGAGGGCGTTGACTACAATTCATGATCAAAATGCAGACCCACGGCTGGCACATACAAAATTTGTTGCCGCCACCGATGTGCAAAATATCCTTACCGGTCCGAAGGGGGCTACCTATACGTATGGCCAACAAAAAGGCGCCCGTCAGAAAGACCTGGAAATAATGGACAACAATATGCGCAGGTATGCAAAAATAATCCAAAACGCAAGAGGTATGGATGTAAACAGCATTCCGGGATCAGGCGCCGCCGGAGGACTCGGGGCTGCGCTGGTTGCTTTTCTTTATGCTGAAATTGTCCCTGGATTTAAGTTGGTGAGCGATTTTACCGGCCTGGAATCAAAAGTAAAGGACGCAGATATCGTAATTACAGGTGAAGGAAAACTCGATTCACAGACTCTTCTGGGTAAAGCGCCATACGGGGTGGCGCAACTGGCAAGAAAATATGACAAGTTTCTTATTGCAATTGGCGGTACGATCGATAATTCATCGCTTGATACGTTAAAAAATTCGTTCGATCTGATTTTGCCTATCAGCCGAAAACCGGTAAGTAAGGAAGAATCTATAGCCAAAGCCGGGGAACTGCTCGAAGAAACCGGAAGATACATCATGAAGCTGATTCAGGAGGGAAATCTTCCGAATCTGAGGGTGTGAAGACGAATATAAATAGGTACCATTCGGCGAATAAATATGCCGCTACTTTATTGTGGGGGATCATTAAACGTATCAGGCATCTACATTGATTTACAAATACTACAGTTAACCTATAAGTTTAGCGTTTGTAAGCCACTTTATCCTCCGATAACCCTGACATTTTTACGTTCGGCAAATTCTCTAATTGTTTTTTTAATTTCTCTTGAAACATCTGCATTAGAGTCGTACGAAAATACTTTGGTTGTGCCTGTTCAATTCCTTATGAAATAAAAAATAACGGATTCCTTTGAAGTCAGAAAGAGAAAGTAAAGGCATTACGCTTGCTTGATGTTGTAAGCCTGACACCTTCATTTTGCAATTAATTAAGGACTTCACTAAGAACTCGCACAGCATTTCCACCGGCTAGCTTTTGAACTTCATCCTCTGAAAGACCTTTAGCCCTTAGCGCCTCAATCCATTGCGGAAGCTGCAAGTAGCTATCTAAAACCGGTTTATAATTGGCGTCCATGTCTGATCCAAGGGCAACATGATCAATGCCAACTACATCTACAAGCCTCAACGTATTATCCACGTATTCATCAAAACTTTTGTTGAACCCTGATGGCCATGCCCCAATAACTCCCCCCGTTTGAGCAACCACTTTTGCGTGATCTTCGGTGATTGCCCGCACAGCGATAGGCCTGTTGGGATCCATTTTTAATATACTATGAGAAAGGAAAATTGGAGCACTGGTAATATCAACCACATCTTGAACTGTTTTATAGGATGCATGGGCCACGTCTATGACCATTCCTTGTCTATTCAATTTGCGAACCACTTCTTTGCCAAATTTTGAAAGTCCATTATGAACGGGGTCTTCAGTCTGCAAATCACCTAGTTCATTCAGATTATAATGAATGAGTTGAAGGGATCGCACTCCATCTTGATAAATTTGTTCAATACGGGTCAGTTTTCCTTCCAGAAAGTCGCCTCCTTCACAAGCAATAAATGCGGCGATCTTATCTGATTTTTGACCATTTGTCAGGTCACTTAATTGAGTGACGTGCCTGACATTAATCAATTTAAATAGCTCTTTCAGATTCCCTAGCTGTCGCTTATATTCCATCCAGGCTTCCCCGGGATTAAATGCTCTTCCGGATCTTGTTCCGTTTGGGCTTCTATTAGTGACGATCCTGTCCACGACAAGCGAAAAGAAGGCGCCGGAAAGGTAAACCTGGTTCATCTCATTAACTGTTTTGATCACGCTTTCATCACCAGGATAATCGTCCATCCCTTTAGCCTGAAAACGACCGGGATGACAATGCAAGTCAAATGAAATGGAATTCTGAATTACAAAATTTGAAGCGGCTGGCTGTACTATCTTTTCAAAACCCTTAAATCCAAGCAATACTGATCCTGCTGCTACCGAAATAATGTTTTGTAAAAATTTTTTTCGATTTAACATATTACAATCCTCTTTGTTGATTTATCTCCGCTTAATTGACGTCTGGCTTACAACGGATGTCGGTATGAATATTTTGGCATTTCATAGCTCATCATTATCAGTTTACAGTAAACATGTATATAAGTACTGAACTGCGCAAACCACTGACTGCCAAATTATTTATGACCGCATGTTGGGCACTGAGCATTTATTAATCCCTAAGCAAATTGTCAATTTCATTTTCAAGTCCTGGCAACTCTATCACTACTATCGACCAGATTATGTCATCAGAAACACTATTATATCCGTGAATTATTCTGTTTCTGGTGTCAATAATTCTTCTTGCATTAGTAATCTCGAACCCAGGCTCCTTTTTGATGATCCGATTAACAGCTTCTCCAATTATTTCGATGTTTCGCTCAATTGCTCGTTTGGTTTTAAGGTCCTTTTGGAAGGAAAGATAATTTCTTTTAACAGGGAGGAAAGAGTTTATTTCAACAATCGCTTGCTTAATATCTGAAAGCCATGTCTTAATTTCATCTTCCATATACAAGGACTTTGGTTTGGTCTATTTGCTTTTTCAGATAGGGATTTTTAATTGCTTTTTGTTCTAGTAAGTCAATTTTGCGGTTGAGTAATTGTTCTAGTTGAAATTTTAAGCTGAAGTAGTTGTTAGAATAAGTGATGGGGTTACTAGAGTCAATATCCACAACTAAATCTATATCGCTGTTTGTTTGATCTTTATTTGTTGTAATAGAACCAAAAGCAAAAAGAGACCTGACGTTGTACAAATTGCAGAGTTTCTTGATTTGGTCAATATTGCTTGTTATATCCCTCATAGTTACAAATATAGCAATTTTGTTATTGATGATCCATTATTATTCAGCCTTGTGCCCAACGGTTCTGATATGGCTTTGTGCCTCTCAGAGTCTATAAAATTAGTTAAATAAACCTCATTTGCTTTATCGTTTCAAACAGCACCAAGAGGCATAAGCTATATCTATTGTTGTGATTTTGTTTATTTATTCCTATGCACAACTATAGACTTTTAATCCCGAGGGGCTCTTATTTTTTGACAAAAAACGAAGCAAAAAGGCTTCATAAAATGAACAACCCACAACCTTAGCACTACTTCCATACCCGAATTTCCAGCAGCTTAATCATTTATCCCAATTCCTTCACTGCTCTCCATGCCTGATCTACTGCAACTTGTAAATAAGAACTAAGGGCGGAGTCGATATTGGCAATGGTAATTCGGCCAAAGGGTTGTCGTCCTTTTCTTGCCATTTCGGGCATGTCGGAGTCATAAAGTGCTGAGCCGCCATAAGCGTAACCATGGGCCCAACGATTTACGGTAATACTCTCAACATCCCTGTCGAATTCAAATAATCCCTTCGGTAGCATACCACTTAAATGCTCTCTAATTTCCTTTTCGTAATCTTTAAATTGCAGCCCTAACATCTTGTATCTTGCTTCACGAAATTGTTCAATTGGTGGCGCACCAACGGTTCGTCCAAACAGACAACCTATCATCTGAATGGCACAAGGATCGTCGGGGGACTTGGTAAAATGATAACCACCCATACTAACCGGAAAGTCCATCATCACCACTTGGTGCATATTTCCTGGCGACATGGCCATCCCCATTTCCATCTCTTTCATTGCCCTCCAGTTCTTCAACCCCACTGTAGTGTATTGCAATGGAATCTTCGTTTGACGTCTCAATGCCGCTGCTTGTTCGTTTGGAAGATCCGAAACTATATGAGGAATAATCATGTTGTAACAGGCCATCACCACGCCTTTGCCTTTTACCTGATACGACTTGTTGTCATTGATATAGTTTACGAAAACATCACTCGAACTATTGGGATCGCCACCATGTACAACATTAACAACCGTACTGTTTAATCTAATACGAACAATATTGCTGGTTTTGTCTAACCGGGAATAATTGAATTTAGATAATATAATATCTTCAGCGTTATCTCCCTCTCCTACCTCAGGAATCATCTTTTTCACTAACAAGCGTGCAATTGTGGCATTGCCATCGGGAAAATGATGAATGTATTGGTCCCCTTCGTCCAAAATATATCCATGCTCCTTTAAATTTTTTTCATATTCCTTTTCGCCAATTAGATCTTTCAATGTTAAAGGATCAAATCCTAGTACTCCACATTCCAAGGCTTCTCCTATGGTCAGTACGTCTGCTCCTGCCCCTGAAAAGTCGACGCTAGAATTTCTGGCCATTTCCAATACCCCAGGATCATCAACACCCAAAGTGGTTTTAAGATAATGGAAGTAGGAATGAGTTGAAATATATTTGTTCAATTCCTCTTTGGGCAACTTTAGTACGTGCAGACCCCCCTTTAATACCCTAAGCAATTGTTCTTTGCCTTTCTCACTCAAAGGTGCTTGTTTTACTGCCTCTTCGTGTGATAGCTTTGGACGCTGAAGCCCTTGCACATACCATGGATAATCACAATAGGGATGCTTTACCACTTTGTCCTCGCCAAATATTTTTTTGTTGAAATAAGTAACTGCCCCTAAATTGTTCCTTTTAAAGAAGTCAAAGTCATAGGCCGTTTTAAATCGATCCAGGTCTACGCCTAATTCTTTTAGCAGTTTTAGTGAGGTTTCACTAAATGTATGCGGACTTTGCAGACTCTGTGATCCGCCAAAAATCAATCTTGTGTCATCACCAACCGTGTGTTCATTCCTTTTAGCATGACCGCCAAAATCATCATGATTATCCAGTATTAGCACCTTCTTATCTCTTCCGTACTCTTGCTGATAGAAAAATGCAGCCGACAGTCCGCTGATTCCTCCTCCTACAACAATCAGATCGTACGCTTCTTTCAATTCGGTGGTTGGTCCCCAGTCAGATTTACCAGTCCAAGCTCTGGCATGTGCGTTGGTGTATGATCCCATGTGACTTCCCCTAAGTCCGGTAAGCGCTGGTGGATAATACAATGGATCGAGTTTGTCCAAAACAGCTTCACTACTACATCCAAATGGAAGCATGGAAGCTCCAGCTGCCATTAAAGTTCCATTGATAAAATCTCTTCTTGTTATTTTGCTCATCGGCCGATAGCCATTTTACTTAAAAGTTCCCAATTTCGTTCTTTATTGGATAAATATTCTAATTATTTTAACATCCAGTAATTAAGATATACGTGCAGAAATAAATCATAACGGTTTGTGTAAAATGCGTCTTAATGCATTTTTACACAATGTTACCAGCTTTTAATTCATCTCGAGCATGCTATATCTATTAATTGATAATCACAAGCGTCACCCGTTTTCAGTTTTCGTTTAACCCTGATTTCTACGTTTTGCACGGGTTTCCATTATTTTATGGCACAATGATTTGCCCCTGCTTCGAGATCTGCAATGATAAAATCTTTGCTGTCACCACTTTTATTTATTGCGGCTATGGTAAGGTAGTTGGGAGGAGATTCAGGTAGTTTCGATAAGATACTGCGTATAAATTGTTCCTTATCCAATGCCAGTGACTGAATGGAATTTTCGATCTCTGTTATTGGGGCCGAAATCAAAGCTTGTCCAATTTTAATCGGCGCTGAATTATGTGCAGGCATTACCAACGTTTCCTTATTGAGTGACAGCAATACTTGCAATGAATCATAGAGTGCCGCAGCTTTGTTTTTGGCTTCTTCTTCACTGGCTTTCAGATCTGGTCTGCCAACACTATCTGTAAACAAGGTGTCCCCAGTGAAAATTACTTTATTTGCAATTAGAAAGCTGGAGCTTTCCCAGGTGTGTCCTGGAGTGTGTAAGACTTTTATATTCACGTTTCCTATTTGAATATTCTCACCATCTTTTAAAGGGGTAAATTGAAATTCGACGGCAGCCGATTCTATCATTACATGCTTTGCTCCCTGAGCTTTCGCAAGTTCGCGGGTTCTTGATACGTAATCTGCGTGGATGTGGGTATCTGCGACATAGTCAATTGACCAACCTTGTTCTTTTGCAAGCTCTTCGTAAACGGAAGGATCAAGTGAGGCATCTATTACCATAGCTTGATTACCTGAGCCGACCAAGTATGAAAGACAGCCTTTAGCTACCCGTCTCACTTGAATGATTTTCACGTCGTCCAAAATGATTTCTGAAGTGTCCCAGGCATAGTTCCATGCTTTCATGCCTCCTTCAAGGGAATAAGCATCATAGCCTTTCTCCGAAAGGATTTCTGCCGCTACCTGGCTCAAATTTCCTCCTGCACAAACTGTTACCACCGGAATCTCCTTGTCAATGTTCAAAGAATCCAGAGCGTGCTTGTCACCAGACTTTAACTGGTCAAATACATTAAAATGAGTGCTTTGTGGGATGAACCATTCTTGTCGTTCATTATCCGGACGGATATCTAACACCGTCACACTTTTGCCTTTAGCCAACCAGTCTTTTAAGGTAGTAGGGTCAATTGTTTTTATTTTTGTCATATGTTCTAATTATTTATTTATTTCTTCAAAATTAGGTTTTACCCAAATGACATCCTTTTACATTTGTTAAATAATCATTTTATTTTGATACGAATGAAATACGTACAATCCGGAGTGTCTGCTCTACAAATTTAACATTAATTAAGGTAATGGAGGGGTAAATTGCTATCCAGATCTTGAAGGATTGAATGAATTTGTTTTTTGTCTTGGTTGTCATAGGTAATTCATTTAAAGCAGTTCTTTTTGAGGAGCTATTGTTTTGTTTTACGATTGTCTGTCATTCTAACCTTGATGATAATTGCGGAAATAAAAGTCAATACGGCAATTACAATTATAGCAGAATTAATGTTTAATAAATCTGCTATAATTCCAGTGAGAATGGCTCCAAAGGCATAACCTAAATCTCGCCAAAGTCGAAAAACACCAATAATCTGTGCTCTTTGTTCAGGATGGGTAAAACCCGCGATGCCTGCTAAAAAAGTAGGGTAAACAGTTGCTGTTCCAGCTCCTAAAACTACGGACAAGGCAACAAACTGCGAAAAACTACTGGCAAAAATCATTAAAAATATGGCCACACTTTGAGTCAACATTCCCCAGAAAAGCATTTTCTTCTTGCTTAAATGGTCTGCCATTTTTCCTGTAATAAGCTGCCCAAGACCCCATACAACGGGATAGGTTCCTACAATTATCCCAATTTGTTCCAGCGAGAAATCTTTACTGATTAATAATATTGGAAATATGCCCCATATCATTCCATCATTTAAGTTATTGACCAACCCGGCTTGCGAAATCGACCCTAAGTTTTTATCCGTCCATGTGGTTTCCCTGAAAATATTTTGCAGCTTTCTAACTGTATTCGTGGTTATTTCTTTTGAAACGTGATGTTTGGTATCCCTAATAAAAAACACGGAAGTCAAAAGCCCAATAACAGAAAACCCTATTCCCAAATAAAACGGATAAGGTCGAAGACCATATTCAGTGGCAATCCAACTAGTCAAAAAGGCAACACCACCCACAGCAAGATATCCTGCGGATTCGTTTAGACCCATGGCCAAACCTCTACTTTTTTCCCCTACCAAATCAATTTTCATCACTACGGTACTTGACCATGTAATGCCTTGATTAATTCCCAGAAAAATATTCGCGAAAATCACCCAGTTCCAATTTGGAGCGTAAATAAGAATAAATGGGATGGGTAAAGCGAAGAGCCAACCAATAACCAATAAATTTTTCCTCCCAACTTTGTTGGCCAGCGCTCCTGTATAGTAATTGGTAATGGCTTTGGTAATGCCAAATACAATAATGAAAGATAGAATGGCGGTTTTAGCAACCATTCCAAATTCTTCTTTTGCTATTTCTGGTAAGATAGACCGCTCTAATCCTATCATGCCACCAACAAAAGCATTTACAATGACGAGTAGTGTAAACTGTTTCCAGTTTTCTTTTAATCCAAGCTTTACGTTTTCCATATTTCCTGTGTTAATAGAATACAAAGGACAGGGATCTAAAAATGAATTCCTTTTACAAATGTTAAATAATGAGGTAGGATGTTGGGACTATAGAATGAAACTTGGAATGGTCCTGGAATTTGGTATTTACTTGATATCAGCTCTAATTCTACTAAGACTTACTTGTGTAATACCTAAATAGGAGGCAATAAACTTCAGTGAGATTCGCCTAATGATTTTCGGTGATTTTTCCAATAGATTTTCGTAGCGTTCTTTGGCAGAATGAAATTGGATACTCTCTATTCTATTTACGGATTCTACGTAAGCAATTTCAAATACCTTTCTAAAAAGTCTTTCGATGTCCGGATGAGAGTCATATAATTTAAAAAGAGATACACCATTAATGGCTATAAGATTGGAATCTTCGATAGCCTGTATGGCTTTTCGGGAAGGTTTAGCATGAAATAAGCTGTCGGCTCTTGCTACAAGTGAATTTTCAAATTCAAAACTTTCTGTTACGTCAATATGGTCTTTTAAATAGTATATTCTTAGAAGTCCATTTTTTACGAAATACAAATTTCTGCACACGTGGCCAATAGGATGTAAGTCAGTATTCTTTTTAACTTCTAATTCAGAACATATACTTAGCAATGCACTCTCAGATTGAGATGAAATTTCATTTATTGAATTTAGATATTCAATTAGTGCCTTCATTTATTTAAGATTTAGATGGAAGATTTTTTAAATTGCTGGTAACGTTTGTATAATGTGAACTCATTCCTGTTATTTCTCTTATAAATTACGATTTGTGCGTGTTATACCTCCAATACCGGTGCTAACAGCCACACTAAATTGTTCAGCCGTACACACCTTCCCTTTTAAAAATAACACACAAAACCGTTAAAGTCAATTGATAATCAGTAAACAGTGATCAGAAATCAGTGGGCAGTAGGCAGTGGGCAGTAGGCAGTAGGCAGTGTGTGACCGAAAGTTATTTTCTGATGGCCGGCAGTCATTTTTAGGTGGTCGGCAGTCATTTTATACTGGTCGTGCGTGTTACATAGCAGATCGTTCCAGATAAAATCTTTTAGCCGAAATTTTTTCATAAATTCAACCTATGGATTCACGAAGAGCTTTTCTGAAAAAAGGGATGGTTGGTGTAGCATCTCTACCTTTTATTACAACCACTACAGGTTATCAATATGCATTGAACAATCTGCACCCCACTGAAGGTGGAAACGAAAAAGATTATTGGAAAATGGTACGCCGGCAGTTTCCCCTGAAAGAAGGTCAAACGTACTTCAACAATGGCACAATTGGCCCCACATCCGGATATGTACTCAACAAAATGATGGATCATATGATGCATAATAATACCCATGCTGCGGAAGTGGATTACAGCAATGGATCGGGCCCTGAGCTCCTGACAGGATATTTCAAATACGAAGAAATTCGAAAAAAAATCGGTGTGATCATCAATGCGGATTTCAAATCAATCGCGTTGACACAAAATGCCACCTTCGGAATGAACTATGTGGCCAATGGCCTCGATTTAGCTAAAGGCGATGAATTGCTCAATACCAACCAGGAGCATGGAGGCGGTTTTGGCGCCTGGCAATTAATGGCCAAGAGAAAGGGGTGCATCTACAAACAGGCCGAAATGCCGGTTCCGGCGAATGACCCACAACAGATCTTTGACGTAATTTTTAGTCAGGTCACCAATAAAACCAGGGTTATTGCCATTCCACACATTGTTTCTGTTTATGGTACTGTATTGCCTGTAGAAGCAATTTGTCAGGAGGCTAAAAAACGAGGGATTTTTACCATACTGGACGGAGCGCAGTGCGTGGGTCAGGTAAAAGTGGATGTACAAAAAATTGGTTGTGATGCCTATTATTCCAGTTTGCACAAATGGCTGCTGTCACCTCCGGGTAGCGGTATTCTGTACATCAACCCGGATCGGATATCTGAAGTCTGGAGTACCATCGCCAGCTATAACTGGGACAATCAGGAAGATCATGGGTTTCGGCTCATGCAAAATGGCACGGGAAACCCCGCCTTGATGGAAGGTTTTGACGCATCACTGGATTTTTTCAATACCATCGGAGCAGACAGGTGGATTAACAGGATAAAAGAATTGGGAGACTATCTCCGGGATGGTCTTCAGAAAATGGATAGAATTACTATCCATTCATCAACTACCTCAACTATGTGCGCCGGAATAACCACGTATGAATTAGCCGGTTTTACCGGTCCGGAGTTGCAAAAAAGTCTTTGGGAAAAAGCAAAACTGCAACCTCGTGCGGTTGGAGAGGCTCTTATCAGGCATTCAGTACACATCTACAACAATGAAGAAGAAATTGACAAAACACTGGAAGTGATGAACTCCTTGTAAGCCTATTGATTGATGGGTTATGGGCCTGCCTGCCTATGGCAGGTCATGAGTTTTAAAATTGGGTGGAATGGCCAATGTTTTGAACAAACTACGTTTTTCCCGTAGGGATGCCTTTGGCACCTGACCATCCGGCCTTTAGGGAATGCAGTTTATTCGTTGTTATATGAATTTGCATAACAATAATTATTCTATCTTTTTGATTCCCTGACTCCATTATAAAATAGAAGTCAGAAGAAGAATAGCAATAATTGTGATTGTGATTGATGATATCCCTATTGGAACCCATACAGGTGCAATCCAAGGACGAGGTATTAGAAAAAGAACATCAATCGTAGCAAAATTAGATGGCCATTTAATCAAAAGGTAAAGCGAGAGATAATAATACAAATCCCAAAATGCAAATGTCCAAAGAAAGACAACCACAATGTCAAGCCATGTTTTTCCAACCAAAAGAGCTAAGGATACAAGCATCAATATTGTGGCCACTTCCCTTGTTTTCTCAATAAAAATGTAGTGTTTAGGAATTTTATTGAGCAATTCGATATTTGATTGTGAGTTAATAATTCCAAGTGCCTAACGAAGATAGATCACAACTACTCCCTCTAAATGAGCCGTGGCAATACCAAAAAGAGCTAACAATAAATACTTTTCCATCATAAATTATTTATCTTCTTGTTAAGCAATTTCATATAGCGTATGTATAATGTACACGCTTTCCTGTTATTTCTCCTATAAGTTACGATTTGTGTGTGTTATACCTCAAATACCGGTGGCTAACAGCCGCAGTATATTGTTCAGGCGGCTTTGATGACACGTCATGGCTCCGTTGCATCCTCATTTTTATTATGAATCCTTGATCTGATATTTTCTTCCCATTCCGACACATAATTCAGTAAACTAAATGGCAGTACTAATGAGCGTAGGGTATCCCTACGACCAGTGGCTCAGCGAACCTGTTTTTACAGTGATACCCGGATTACATGCTGCATCATCCGATACGAAACGTCCAGATGGGGCGTTTGGCATGGTTTACCACTTCTTCTGCCAGACTGCCACTGAACAGCCGTCCAAGTCCGGAGCGTCCATGTGTACCCAGTGCAAGCATATCGGCGTCAATTTCTTCTGCATAGTGAATAATTCCGTCCTCTTCGGAAATATCATTATAAACTCTGGTGGTGCAGTTACTGAGATTGGTTTTCTCTAACCAGTTATGGATACGTTTTTTCGAAAAACTGTCCGGTTCAAAATTATTGAGTGTATTTATCCTTACAAAATGCAGCCTGGCATCAAACAACTGATGCATATTTTTAATTTGCTCCATAAAGGTTTGGCTTACTTCTTTGAAGTCCGAGGCAAATACAATGTCTTTGATATTAGCTAATGAAACCGGGCGTTTTATGGTAATTACAGGACAGGGGGCATGCCGGACCACTTTTTCGGTATTTGAGCCGATCAACACTTCTTCAAGACCTGAAGTACCCTTTGAGCCCATTACTACCAAATCCACATCTTCATCCTTCAATTCTCCTGAAATGCTTATATATGGATTTCCAATTTTGACTTCCTTTATAATGTCCACATTTCGCTCCCTGGCTGCGGCAGCCAGATCGTCAAGCTGTTTTTTGTTTTTAGCCATCATTTCCCTGGCTACTTCACCTTCAAAAGGATCAGGGCCTCCCACATCCAATGCGGTGTAGGCTGTTGCAACGGGGTATTCGAAAACATTCACAAGTTTAATGGTCGCGCCGGTTTTTTGAGCGATCTCAATGGCCAGGTCAAGCGCAATTCTTGCCTCTTCAGTAAAATCAGTCGGCACCAATATCCTTTTCATATATATGTTGGTTTTCATTTATTCAAATTATAGGTATAAACAGGTCTTTTTGCATGATTAACGACATCTTCGGCAATACTGCCGCTCAATAGGTGTGCAAAACCCGTGCGCCCGTGGGTAGCCATAGCTATCATTCCCGCATCTGTCTCCTCGGCAAAATAAATGATGCCGTCTTCTTCAATGGCATCATTATAAATGTTGAATGTATAATCCCTGATTTTAAATCTTTTCACAAATTCCTCCATATTCCTGCGTGTTGTCCAGTCAGCCTGAAAGTTGTTTGGGGTATTGATCCTGACCAGGTGTAAGGTGGCACCAAAGGCTTCTTGTATCTCCTTTATTCTGGAAATCAATTCATTTTCATCTTCATTAAATGAAGAAGCATATACAATGTTCATGAAAATCGATTCTGCCACATACTCTTTTACAGAAAGAACGGGAATGGGTGACTTACGAACAATTTTTTCGGTGTTAGACCCGATTAATATTTCCTTAAATCCGGACACACCTTTTGTTCCCATTAAAATCAGATCATGTTTGCCACTATTGATTTCTTCGAATATGAACTTGAACGGATTTCCTACCTTGATATCAGAGGTAACGCTTATGCCCTCCAATTCCGGCGTGTTTGCAAGCTCATCCATTTTTTTACGGGTTACATCAATGAGCTCAAGAAAAAAGATATCATCCATGCCTCGTCCTCCCATTCCCGAGGCTCCTCCCACATTGAAATCCATTTCTGTTTCGGACTCAATAACATGTAACAAATGAAAATTGGCATTGAACTTTTTCGCCAGATAGTATCCGGCCTCTACAGCGTGACTGGCCTGTTCGGAAAAATCTGTTGGACATAAAATGCTTTTCATTGGCTTTTGTCAGATTGGTATATAAATATAAGTATTATTCCAATTTGACAAAATGATTAAATCAGTACATTTTGTTGCGTTTTATCAGTTGACCCTCAGATTATTGAGCCAATATCAGACCTGCTCCGAAAAGTAAAACGAATAGCAGGGTCGAAAGTGCCATTTGTTTAAGCCACGGATCCAGCATAGAATTATCTGTTGTAACAGCGACTGCCCTGGCATTTCTCCAGAACAGCGGAATTGAAGCAATAAAAACTAATTGTACAGCAGAAGTATAATTCAGCCAGGTAAAAACAAGCGCGCTCAACCAGCCAGAAACAAGCAGAATCCAGTGATAGATGATGGCTTTTTTTCTTCCGAGGCGTACTGGTAACGATTTTTTACCTGCCTGCCTGTCGGATTCGATGTCTCTGATGTTATTAATATTAAGAACGGCTACCGAAAAGAAACCACAGGTTGCAGCAGGCAATACATAACCGGCACTGATAAATCCGGTGTGTAAATAAAACACCCCCATCACACCTACGAATCCAAAAAACAGCATTACGGCAATATCTCCAAGCCCTGCGTACCCATAGGGTTTTACCCCCGCAGTATAAGAAACCGCAGCCAGAATGGAAAGAATACCGACTGTAAAAAACCCCAGAAATACTTTTAAGTTGAATCCAAACGATATATACAACAGCGATATACCGCTCAACAGTGATAATCCAATTAATACATATATAGCCTTTTTCATTGTGCCCGCCGAAATCAATCCCTGTTGTACCGCACGACCCGGTCCTTTCCGTTTTTCGCTATCAGCACCGTGAACCGAATCGCCATAATCATTGGCCAGATTCGACAGGATTTGCAGACAAATGGTAGTCAAAGCACTTAAAATGAAAACAAGTAATCGAAACCGGTTTTCAAAAACGGCCAGGAAACTTCCCAACGAGATACTTGATAATGCAAGTGGCAATGTTCGCAAACGGAGTGCACCCATCCACACTCCAAATCTTGTTGTTGATTGCGGGATGTCCAATTAACGTAGGATTATATTTCCTTTAAAAGTTCTTCTGACAACGGTTCGATAGCTGACCCGAAAAATTTCAGTAGTTCCCCATTTTCATTGATCAGGTACTTGCAAAAATTCCAGGATGGCTCCGTGTCATTCCACCCGTTCAATTCCTTCGATGACAACCATTTGTATAACTCATGCTTATCATCACCCTTTACTTTGATCTTTTCAAACATCAGGAAGGTTACGCCATAGTTTTCGGTGCAAAAGGCTTTAATTTCAAGGTTCGAACCTGGTTCCTGCCCGCCAAAATCATTTGATGGAAACCCGAGCACAATTATATTTTTGCCATATTGCTCATGTAATTTTTGCAATCCTTCATATTGTGGTGTGAATCCACATTCTGATGCAGTATTTACAATAAGCAGTTTTTTGCCTTTGTATTCCGAAAAATCGACAGGTACTCCGTTTATATCATTCAATTTAAATTCGTAAATTGATTTACCTGACTGATATTCCACTTGCGGTGGTCTTGAATCAATACGTTTGAAACCACAACTGGCCAATACTAACAATACTAAAATGTATTTTTTCATAACCTTTTAATTACATCCTTTCCGGCACTTCTATACCTAATAATCCCATTCCGGATTTAATGGTTCGCGCAACGGCGTAGGAAAAACTAATACGAAATCGCTTTTTAGCTTCGTCCTGTTCCCCAAATATCGAAACTTCCTGATAAAATTTGTTGTATTCTTTGGCAAGTTCAAAAATATATTGGGCAATAACTGCCGGCGAATATTCTCCGGCTGCCTCGTTTATCCTGCTTTCGAATTGTGTAAGCAGATAGATCACCTCACGCTCATGCTCATGCAACCTTCCCTGGAAAGTCTCATCGCTCATAAACAGGCCGATTCCTGTTTCCTTTGCCCGTCGTAACAGGGCCGAAATCCGTGCAAATGTATATTGAATGAATGGCCCTGTATTGCCCTGAAATTGTATTGACTCTTCGGGATTGAACAACATCCCCTTTCGCGGGTCAACCTTCAAGAGAAAATATTTTAATGCGCCAAGGCCTACCATCCTGTACAGATTAGCTGCCTGTGCTTCATCAAACCCTTCTATTTTGCCAAGGTCCTGCGTATGCTGCAATGCGGTTTGTTCCATCTCGTCCATCAAATCGTCGGCGTCAACTACCGTACCTTCACGCGATTTCATTTTCCCGGTAGGGAGGTCAACCATGCCGTAGGACAGGTGGTGACAACCATCGGCCCATGAATATTCCAGTTTTTTTAATATCAGAAACAGCACTTTGAAATGGTAATCCTGTTCGTTTCCGACCGTATATACAAGCTTTTCAAGATCAGGATATTCCGTAAATCTTTCAATAGCCGTACCGATATCCTGCGTGATATACACCGCGGTGCCATCTGATCTAAGCAGCAATTTTTCATCCAGCCCGTCTGCAGACAGGTCAATCCAGACCGAACCATCCTCCTTTTTATAAAACACACCTTTATCAAGTCCGGTTTGTACAACTTTTTTTCCCCTCAGGTAGGTATCCGATTCGTAATACAACTTATCAAATGTTACCCCCATATGATTATAGGTGATCTCAAAACCTTTATAAACCCAGTTGTTCATGGTTTCCCACAACGCATAGGTTTCCGCTTCTTTAGCTTCCCATTTTCTAAGCATCTCTACCGCTTCCAGCATAATCGGTGCTTTTTTCTCTGCCTCCACCATCTTTAATCCACTGTCAACAAGTGCATTAACCTCTTGCCGGTATTGTTTCTCAAATGCCACATAATATTTGCCGACGAGCTTGTCGCCTTTCATTCCCGATGTTTCGGGTGTTTCTCCATTTCCATATTTTTCCCACGCCACCATCGATTTGCAAATGTGAATGCCGCGATCATTAATGATCTGTGCTTTTATAATGTCATAACCAAGTGCTTCATATATTTTCGAAACCGAATAACCAAGAAAATTATTTCGCAGATGCCCGAGATGTAGCGGTTTATTTGTATTGGGTGAAGAGTACTCAACCATAATCCTGCGGCCGTTGGAAGGTCTGAATCCGTTTTTGTCATTACTCACAATACTGCTAAAAGCTTTTATCCATGCCATGTCAGACACATGAAGGTTTAAAAATCCTTTCACAACGTTGTAGTCTTCAACAATTTCTGAGTTAGACTTCAGGTAATCCCCAATAATCTCACCTGTCTCTTCCGGTTTCATCTTCGAGATCTTCAGGAAAGGAAACGTCACAAACGTGTAGGTACCTGTAAATTCTTTTCTTGTGGGTTGCAGACTAAGGCTGTCAGCTGTTATATCTGCACCGAAACTTTCGTTCAATGCCAATGCTATTTGTTTTCTTAATGAAAAATCTATGTTCATATCATTCTTTTTACCTAAACCATTGCCAGTTCAGGACATATGCAAAAAACAACGGCGCTACAATAGTAGCATCTGAATCAATTATAAATTTAGGTATATCTGTATCCAGTTTCCCGCAGGTGATCTTTTCATTAAGTACAGCACCTGAATAAGAACCATAACTTGTGGTGGAATCCTCACATCCCGGAACAATAACCGGAATATTCTTTTTTCCTGCCGCAAGCATCCGACTGTCATCCGGATCAATCTGATAATGCTTTTCCTCCTGAGGGCTAAGATGCCGGTATTCGGGAACCGGGATATAGTGGTTGTGGGCTACCAGGTTCAGGAGGTCTTCTTCAAGGTTTGCTCCCGCACAGGTGATGATATGCATTTTATCCTGCCGGATCATTTCGGCCAGGGACTTGCCGGTTTCGGCCGTGCTCATCGCTCCTGCCAGTGTGATCATCATCTTATTGCCTTTATCCAACTGCTTCTTATAAGCTTCTGCAGAATCTGTTGATGCCGCCGCATTAAAATACTTTTGCATAAACGCTGTAACAGGCCCTTTATTCATAACAGTTCAGTTTTGTTTGAAGGGTAAGAATATTTCTGCCATCATGCACCTTGCACTGCCTCCACCGCAGGCCTCGATCGTATCGAGTGAACTGTGTATGACCGGGCCGGACTTTTCAATGGTCTCAAGCTGGGTTTTTGTAAGCGAATGATATGCCGTGGATGACATTACCATGTAACGTTGCCCGCCGGCGTTGCAAACTTGCAGCATATTTCCTGCAAAGAGGTTTACCTGCTCTTCGGAGATGGTAATGATATCCTTACCTGTTTTCTCAAACATCCCGGTTACCTTTTTTCTTTCGTTTTCATCATCAATGGTATCAAGGCAGATCAACGCAAATTGTTCCGCCATACACATCATCACATTCGTGTGATAAATGGGCACCCTTTCTCCATTTACGGTCTGATTGGCTTTGAAAATTACCTGTTGGTACCCATACTTTTTACAAAACATTTCGAGGATATCACGGTCGGTTCTTTCCGAAATCGCTGCATACACCACATGGTTTGCCCTGTCCAGTACCATACTTCCGGTACCTTCCAGGTATTTCTGCTGATCTTCGTACGAAGTGTAGTCCACTATTTCACTGATTTCATATTCCGCAGACATCTGCTTGATGATATCCATTCGCCGTTCCTTTCGCCGGCTTTCAGCGAACATCGGATACAGGCACACCGTACCATTTTCATGAAACGAAACCCAGTTGTTGGGAAATACCGCGTCGGGGGTTTCGGGAGATGTGGTATCATTGATCACTTTTACATTTATCTTTTTTTGCTTTAGTTTTTCGACCAAACCGTCGAACTCCCGGAGGGCATGTATCTGAGCCGTTTCTGCAGAAAGTCCATCTACAACTTTCTGATAATAGTTGTTCGAAGCCGTTTCTTCATTGTACCTGAAGTTTACCGGCTTTATCATTAGAATATCGGATGTCACCTGTTTTTTCATCGCTTTTACTTTTAACCGATTTTTTCCCTGATCAGCGGTAATGTGGAACATCGTAGCAATCCCTCCATCTTAGCCGTTTCGGCATATGGTATTTCCTCTACAATAAACCCCCTTTTTCTCAATTCTTGATTCAATTTATTAAAATTTTTTTCCGAAACGATCACTTCCGGGCTGATAGAAAATATATTTGAGAACATATCGTACATCTGCAGTCTGTTGATTTCAATAATATTATCTCTACCGAAATAATCTATCAAAAAATCATATTCGGATTCATTTTTAAATCCCCCTTTGAAAATGATGGCCTGATCATTCCCCACCGGTTGAAAACAACAGTCAAGATGAAGTGCATTAAACATGGGATCGGCATCCGATTTTTCCAGCTCAAAACCAAGCACTTCATGATCAGGAAAGGTGGCTGTCAGAAATTCAATGGCAGCCTCGTTGGTTCTGCTTACCTCATATTTTTCACGATCATATTTTTTTGAGTAGCCCACAAATATTTTATCTTTCCAGGGCATTACATCCCCGCCTTCCACACTGACCTCTGCGGGTGGCCTGATGATGCTGTGAGCAGAAATTTGTTCCAATATGTATTCGATACCCTCAATTTCATGTATTCTTTTATTCAGTACATTGGCAACAATGAATTTGTTATTTATAACAAAACCGATGTCCCGTGAAAATATCTGATTCAGGTCTGGCACTTCAGTGGGTCTGAACACCTCCACATCGTATTTATTAAGGACCTTTTCAAAAGCCGACATTTCCTTCGCTATATCCTCTTCTTTTGGAAATGTACCTTTAAGAATATGCACCCTCGACTTGGGATCATACGCATCTTTGATGGTAGGCACACCACCAAGTGAGACGGAGGTGCCCAGAATCACCGACTTCAGACTGGAAGTCTCATCATTGATGTAAATGTTCAGCATACAATCACAATAAAAATCGGGAGCGCAAAAGTACAAATTAGTATATTGGGTTACATAAAATAATTGCAATTTACATTCTTCCCCTGCCCGGATTCAGGTTGGTTGTACTTTAACAATAAGGTATGGTACAAAAATGAATTATGGCGAAATCATTGAACAGACCATCAATTTTCCTATGGAAGAATTCAGGGTTATTGATAATAAAGATGCAAATGGCACCCTTACAAAGGAGCTTTCCTGTGATGAAGAAGGCCCTGATACCATGCTCGATATTCCGGGATATCATTGAAAATGCTGTGTCGTTGCCTCATATCGCAATGTATGCCTCGGATTGCATCCGAGGTAATTTTGATCCTATCCTGATTTGTAAAAAATACATTCTTGCCGTCAAATCATCCGAGCGCCATAAATGTAATTAGCCACGAATGCAATTCGCGGCTACGTTTATTTGATTATCTCATTTACCGCTGTAATTAAATCCGGGGCGTAGTAATCTGCATAATCAGATTCCCTGTCATTGTTAATGAAAATAGTTTTAATCCCGGTTTTCTTAGCGGGGATCAGGTCCCGTTCCTTATCTCCGGCCATCCACGAAGCGGAATGATCAATGTGGTATTTTGCTATGGCCCTTTCAAACATAAGTGAATCCGGTTTTCGGCATAGTGAAGCAGTCTGATCCGGATGGTACGGACAATAAAATATATCATCGATCATGTAATCCAGTTTTTTTTGCATGTACCGATGACATTCCTCCATATCCTTACGCGTGAATATCTTCCTGCTGATGCCCGCCTGATTTGTAATAACAATAATAAGGTACCCCCGGCTCTTCAAAACTTTTAAAGCTTCATATACGCCTTTAATAATCTCAAAATCTTCCACTTTGTAGGTATAATCACCTCTTTCCCTGTTTATGACACCATCCCGGTCAAGAAAAACACATTTTGCAGCCATGTACGTATTAGTTAATGAAGAAACAAAAGTTATTATATACTTTTTATTTTTCTAATATTGTCGATTCATTTTTTAAATTAACCTGCGGGATTAAATATTGTGAACGACTGCGTCGTAATAATTCCAACCTACAACGAAAAGGAAAACATTAAAGAGATCATCCAGGCTGTGTTTTCATTGTCAGAGCCGTTTGATATTATTGTAATTGATGACAATTCGCCAGACGGAACAGCCGGGCTTGTGAAAAATATCGTTTCCCCGGAAGGCAAGCAGCTTTATTTAGTAGAAAGGCATGGCAAATTAGGACTGGGAACAGCATACATTGAGGCGTTCAGGATTGCACTCGAATACAATTACAAGTACATTCTTGAAATGGATGCGGATTTTTCGCATGACCCTAATGATTTGACCCGGCTATGCAAAGCCTGTATGGATGACGGGTATGACGTCGCAATCGGATCGCGCTATGTAACCGGTGTAAATGTAGTAAACTGGCCTTTGAACCGTGTGCTTTTATCGCTCTCCGCCGGTGTTTATGTAAGATGGGTTACCAGGATGCCGGTTGCTGATCCAACCGCGGGATTTGTATGCTATAAACGGAAAGTGCTTGAAACCATTGATCTTTCAAAGGTGAAATTTATTGGTTATGCCTTCCAGATCGAAATGAAATACCTGGCATGGAGAGCAGGGTTTAAAATCAAAGAGCTGCCGATCATATTTACAGACCGGATTCGTGGCAAATCAAAAATGTCGATCAACATTTTCAGAGAAGCATTTCTGGGTGTATGGCACATGCGGCTTTCGAACTATCGCAAAAAATTGCATACAGTGAACTAAACAGTTCTTCATCCTGTTTTGTGCAATGCTTGACCCAAAATTGCTAAAACACCATATTTTTACTGGTCGTAGGTTCGCCCTACGACCTAGTTACCGGGCACATCTCCTTTTTCCTGACTGCGCATACCTATAACTGGCGCGGAAGTTACTTCCGTGCCTTTTTCTTCTTTTTCTTTGATAAAAAAGAAGAAAACCTTCTTGCCGTGCAAAGTACTTTGGCAGGCCCCGCCTCGGCGGGGCAAGCAGGAAATCAAGGTTAAAGATAGCAAGGAAGTAACTTCCGCGCTAGACTTGGGCGGGAAATCAAGGCTGCGGAAATTTGACCTGAGATTCACCTCTCTCTATTAAAAATCGTGATACTCACTTCGTTCAGGCATCATAATTTTTAGTCCTTCCGCTCCTAGAATCTCTGGGCGGTCAAATTTTAAAGGCCATTGTTTTTGGGTAATTTTCTTCCAGATTTTATGCAATGCATGACCCAAAATCCTTAAAACACGATACTTATCAGTCTTTTTTTCAAGTACTTATAATTATTTGGTATTCCCCTTGCACAATACAGTAGTCTGGTACTTTCAATCAAACCGGATGGATTTGATCGGATTCATCCGGCTGATCGCATTGACCGGAAATACCATGATAACCGAAACAACGGTAAAAATCAGTATGTTTAGTAAAATCACAACAGGCCAGTCCCATTCAATAGGCACAAAACTCATATAGTAGCTGTCCTGATCGAGCGTTATCACTTTAAACCGGTATTGTATAAAGCTTAGACTCAGGCCAGCCACATTGCCCAGAACAAGGCCTTTTAGAATCAGCCTCATGCCCTGGTAGAGGAAAATTTTCCTGATCAAGGAATTATCAGCGCCCATCGCTTTCAGCAACCCGATCATCTGCGTTCTTTCCATTATCAGAATAAGTACAATGGAAACCATATTAAAGCTGGCAACAAACAAGATCAGGGTCAGAAATATGGTTACGTTGTTATTGATAAGATGAAGCCAGTCAAATATCTGGATGTACTTATCGCTTACTTTCTGAATAAACAGGTCATAGCTGGCAATATCATACAGTTTTTCATACGCCTCGTCAATCTTATCCACATCTTTTATAAATACTTCAAATCCACCGGCAAGTGAGTCAGCCCAGTTATTTAACCTTCTTACCATCCCGATATCTCCGATTATGATTTTATCATCAAAATCTTCCATACCTGTTTCATAAATTCCCACCACATCCAACCGGCGCGAACGGGGCGGATCCTGTATGAAATGGATAATAAACTGGTCACCCGTATCCAGTTTCAGCCTTTTTGATATTTTTTGACTTAGTATCACATCGGTTGAATATCCGTCTTCCTTAAAATCAATGAATTCACCGTACTTCAGGTTGCCGGCAAAATGTTTGAGTGAAAAACTCTCACCCACACCTTTAAAAATTACACCATCCACTTCCTCCTCGGTTTTGATCAATCCCGCCTTATGACCAAATTCCTGAATATGTGCTATAAATTCATATTTTTCATAATTCTGAATAAACGGGTAGTTTAAAGAAACCGGATCTTCATTATACGACTGGCCCAGGGTGTACTTTGATATTACCAGATGCCCATTGAAGCTATATATTTTCCCTATTATGGTATTTTTGAATCCAAGAAGAATAAAAAATGCCAGGATCATAACAGCAAGTCCGAGGGCTATGCTGACTACAGCTACCTTATGAATGGTAGATGAGAATGTGTTTTCATCCGGCTTGCTGATTCTTCTCGAAATGAAAAGCGGGAGATTCAATATTCTGTTTTATAAAATTTTGTTAAAGTATGTGAATCAAATCACTAAATATGCACTGATATTTGATAAAATTCATTTTAATGCAAACACTGTTACTTTTGAATTAACCTGAAAATTACGTATAAATTGAAGATCTTACTGTATTTCTGTATGGGCGTTGCCGGTTTGATTGTAATCGGATGTGGAAAATCTCCTCAAAATCCTGAAAATGGAAAAATTATAACCGGTGTGATGCAAATGGATACATACTTACCGCTTCTGGCCGGCAAATCCGTAGGGTTAGTTGTAAATCATACATCCCTGGTAGGCACAACTCACTTGCTTGATACCCTTGTGGACAGAAATATCCGGGTCAGTACCGTATTTGGCCCGGAACATGGTTTCAGAGGTACTGCCGACGACGGCGCTTTTATTGACAATGAAACCGACTCCAATACGGGTGTTCAGATCATTTCGTTATATGGGAAAAAGCGTAAACCGGAAACGGTGGATCTGGAAGGAATAGATATCATGATATTTGACATTCAGGATGTCGGAACCCGGTTTTACACCTTTATCAGCACCATGCACTATGCCATGGAGGCTTGTGCAGAAAATAATATTCCATTTATTGTACTCGACAGGCCGAATCCGAACGGACAATACGTTGACGGACCAATAAGAGAACCCGGATTTGAATCTTTTGTGGGGATGCATCCCATTCCTGTTGTCCATGGTCTGACCGTGGGCGAACTTGCTACAATGATAAACGAAGAAGGTTGGCTTGCCAATGGCATAAAATGTGACCTTGAAGTAATACCGGTTAAAAATTATTCACATAAAGATCATTATTCATTACCAGTAAAACCCTCTCCCAATCTTCCTAACGACACGGCCATACGTCTTTACCCTTCATTATGTTTTTTTGAAGGAACCAAAATGAGTATTGGCAGGGGGACGCATTTTCCTTTTCAAGTCGTAGGTTATCCTGATGAACGAATGGGGTCCTTTAGTTTTACTCCTGTATCCATACCCGGAATGGACACTAATCCGAAATATGAAGGAGAAATCTGTTACGGTATCGACTTAAGAAACATAGAATCTGTAGATAATATTGACCTTACATGGCTCATTGATTTCTATAACCGGTTCCCTGAAAAAGAGTCGTTTTTTAACAATTATTTCAATACACTGGCCGGAACCGATGTATTGCGAAAACAAATCGAGGAGGGCCTTTCTGCTGATGAAATACGGGCTTCCTGGACCGAAAATATTACCAGGTTTAAGGTATTGCGCAAAAAATATCTCCTGTATCCGGATTTTGAGTAGTTTCAGGATCTCTGCCACATCATACTTAATATCAGTGAATTACATGGGTAATATTGTATATGAATACCTCAATACATACAATACCGGCTATTTTGATTTAGTTTTGCCCCGGAAAATTATTCATGCAAAATGAGAGACCTCCGGATCGTGTTTATGGGTACCCCTGAATTTGCCGTTCCCAGCCTTTCGATACTCGTACAAAACGACTACCGTGTGGTAGGCGTAATCACTGCTCCCGACAAACCAAGTGGAAGACGGCAAAAACTATCTGCTTCGCCTGTTAAAAACTTTTGTGAAGAAAATAATTTGAAAATATTACAGCCAATTAACCTGAAAAACACTGCATTTATTGAAGAATTAAAATCGCTTAAAGCCAATTTACAAGTCGTGGTGGCCTTCAGAATGCTTCCGGAGATAGTATGGAATATGCCTGAATATGGCACATTCAATCTGCATGCTTCCCTCCTCCCGCAATACCGCGGGTCTGCACCAATCAACTGGGCGATTATACGTGGTGAGAAAGAAACCGGCGTCACCACCTTCTTTCTTCGGCACGAAATTGACACAGGAAGCATTATTTTTCAGGAAAAGGAAATGATAACAGACAACGATACCACCGGCACCCTGCACGAACGACTTAAGCATAAAGGGGCAGAGCTGGTTCTTGAAACAGTTAAAGTTATTGCACAAAATAATTATACCTTAACCATACAAAATGAATCTCAGGAACTGAATTCAGCTCCTAAAATATCTAAAAATATATGCAGGATTGACTGGACACAGCAATGTGATGATGTTTACAATTTTATTCGCGGTTTGTCGCCTTACCCGGGTGCGTGGACATACTGGAACAGGGACACAATTCTGAAAATCTTTCGTGTATCAAAATCCGGAGATTCGCCTTCAGAAACCCGTAAAGAGAAGCCAGGAGAAATATATACTGATAACAAAAATTTTATAATGGTAAACACAGGAAGCGGGTGGCTAAATATTGAGGAGCTGCAAATGCAGGGGAAAAAACGAATGAATGTGGCGGATTTTGTGCGAGGAAATAAAATCATCGCTGAATTTCATGATTAAATACAGCATCGGCTCCATTGGTACATATTTCAAACATTTTTACGCATGATCGTATCTATAATTGTAGCAGTATCAGAAAATAACGTCATCGGAAAGGACAACCGGTTGGTCTGGCATTTGCCCGACGATATGAAATTCTTTTCAGAAAAAACCACAGGGCACCACGTAATCATGGGGCGTAGAAATTATGAATCCATTCCCGATAAGTACAGGCCGCTTCCGGGAAGAACCAATATTGTAGTAACGCGAAACCAACATTTAGTACTGCCCGGTTGTATAGTGGCGCACTCCATTGAACAGGCCATTGCCCTGGCTAAGAAAAACAAAGAAGAGGAAGCCTTTATAATAGGTGGGGGGCAGATTTACAGCTTGTCGCTTAACTATGCTGATAAAATCTATTTTACGGAGGTAAAAGCGATTCTGGACGGAGATACTTTTTTCCCGATGCTAAACAAAAACAATTGGGATGAAATAAGCAGGAAAATGCATAAAGCAGATGAGCGTCATGCCTACGATTTTGAATTTGTAGAATACATTAAAAAATGAGTTATTTTGAAAATAAGATTATCTGGATAACCGGCGCCTCATTCGGTATCGGAGAGGCGCTGGCCAAAAGGCTTGCTGCAGAAAACCCAAAACTTATTCTTTCTTCAAGGCGCTCCGATCAACTCGAACGCGTACGGGATGAAATTCTGCATATTTACCCTGTAGATATTTCAATCCTTCCCTTCGATCTTGCCTCCCCGGACAGGGTAAACGAAGCTCCGGGCCGGGCAGCAGCAATTTACGGCCATGTGGACATACTTATCAATAACGGTGGAATCAGTCAACGATCTATGGCTGTCGAAACCGACATGCAGGTTTACCGACAGCTCATGGAAGTGAATTTTTTCAGCGCCGTTGCACTAACAAAAGGGCTTTTGCCGGATATGATAAAACGTAAATCCGGCCATATTGTAACTATTTCGAGTGTAACCGGCAAATACGGCTCTCCCTGGCGAACAGGCTATGCCTCCTCGAAGCATGCCCTGCATGGTTTTTTCGATTCGCTGCGTGCAGAACTCTTCAATGACAACATCCGGGTTACGCTGGTTACGCCCGGGTTTGTCAGAACAAATATTTCGAAAAATGCACTGACCGCTTCAGGTGAAAAGTTCGGAAAAATGGATGAAGCACAAGCCAGTGGCATTTCACCTGAAAAATGTGCCGACCGGATCGTAAAAGAGATTAAAACGGGAAAGGAGGAGATACTTATCGGAAAAAAAGAGGCGTTTGCAGTATATATCAAACGGTTTTTCCCGGGTTTATTCAGCAGGATCATTCGAAAAGCAAAAGTCAGATAAAACAGATTAGCTCATGAAAATCAGTATAAATGCAGCAGGATTGGTTATTTCGGTATTATTGATGCTTATCAGCATACCATATACCATTTATGCATGGTTCGACACCACCATCCCATTCGACATGAATCTGTTATTTTTTTCGGGTACTGCAATAATTTTGTTTTTGATCAACTTTTACTATTATAAGAACCGGTAATCACCTGACCTTTTTATTTTGGAAATATATCAGGCTTTTATTTTGATATTTGTTGGCGCTATTGCCGGTTTTGTAAATACCGTTGCAGGAGGTGGCTCGTTACTTACATTGCCTGTAATGATCTTTATGGGTCTTCCTCCCGCGATAGCTAACGGATCGAACCGGATAGCACTGGTGTTTCAGAACTTATTTGCCACAGCCGGGTTCCGGAGCAAAGGTATTACAGTATGGCCCTACAACCTTTATTTAAGTATTACCGCTTTGATCGGAGCAGTAATCGGTGCCCAGATTTCTGTGGAAATCAGCGGAATATTGTTTAACCGCATCCTTTCGGTTGTTATGCTGATGGTCATGGTAATCACAATATTTAACCCGATAAAAAATGAAAAATTTGTGGTCGAAAGACTTGACAAAAAGTATCAGATTTGGGGGGTGATCCTGTTTTTTTTCGTAGGAATATATGGAGGATTTATTCAAGCAGGAGTAGGATTCATCATCATCGCCGTCCTATCACTTGTGAATCATATGAATCTGATCCGCATCAATAGCGCCAAAGTATATATTATTTTGATTTACACCGTTTTTGCAATTACCATTTTCGTTATCAACGGAAAGATTAACTGGCTCTGGGGCTTCACCCTTGCAATCGGCAACTCTGCAGGTGGCTGGGTTGGCAGCCGCTGGCAGGTTGAAAAAGGAGAAAAGTGGGTGAAACGGATCCTTCTGGTGATGGTCATAGCCATGTCTGTAAAATTATGGTTTTTTAACTGATAAACCCTGAATAAATAATTCAAAAATCTTAATTCGTTAATCGGCGTTCGACATTCATATTTAATTCTCGGATCTTGAAAAGTCAATTTATACCGGTTCTCTGAATCCTACCCAGGTAAAACGTTTTATTACATACTCCGGATTAGTAAATGACGCATTACCGGCCGGATTCCCGCCTGTGACATGAAAATCTGAAAATCCGGCATGCTGGTTTACATAAATACTTCCCACGAGGTTAAACGATACCGGGGTGGCTGCCAATGACATCTGATCCGAAATGTATTCTTTCATGTCAGGGTCGGTGGTATAGGCGCCGCACGTAATGGCGCCGTGTTCTTCCGCAATTTTCCGGGCCAGCGCTACTGACGCTCTCGTGTCGTTCGTTTTGATGAGCAGGGCGATAGGCCCAAACAGTTCCTTACTGAACAGGTCCTGATTGTTTTCATCAACTTCAAGGATTACCGGTGTTGAAATGCGGGCATTCTTGAATTGCGGATTTTCAATGGTTCTGGATTTAAGCCAAACTTTACCGTCAAGCTTTTCGGCATTTTCAATCCGGTCGCACGTTTTTCTGTTTTGAATACATCCCAATACAAATGGCCCTGCTTTCGGATTATCAACAAGATCATTGATACTGTCAACCAGTTTTTGTGCAAAATCATCAAAACTCACCTGCTCTTCCGGCGTACGAATGCCATCTTTGGGAACAAACAGGTTTTGAGGCGCCGTGCACATTTGGCCGGAATACAGTGCGATTGAAAAAGCCAGGTTTTGCGCCACTTTATCAATGTTTTCAACCGATTCAAGGATCACGGAATTTACACCTGTCTTTTCAGTAAAAACAGATTTTCCCGGCAGATGCTCCAGGTAGGTTCCGAACTCCGAATTTCCCGTATAGTCGATGATTTTTACATCCGGATGTTCCGCAAGGTCCCTGGTGATCATTTTTTCGTAGGTATCCACTGCAAGCTGGCAAACATCAACGGGAAAACCTGCTTCCTGCAAAGATTTACTGATTTCGGATGTCACAATTGCTATGGGTATTACCGCCCCCGGATGAGGTTTGATTATTACCGGATTGCCTGTGATCAGGCTTGCATAGATACCGGGCACAGAATTCCATGTCGGAAAGGTGGAGCATCCGATTATAACAGCAATGCCTTTAGGCATGGCCTTCCAAGATTTATGCAGCCGGAGATTGTATTTACCCATAGGTTTGTCCCATAATACTTCTTCCGGAAAACGTTTAAGCTCTTCATATCCCGCAGCGATAGCCTCTAACGCCCGGTCGCTTGCATGGGGTCCAGAAGCCTGGAATGCCATCATATAACCCTGACCAGTGGTGTGCATGGTAGCATAGGCTATTTCAAAAAAACGGCCTTTGATTTTTTCAAGCGAATCGATCAGCACTGCCGCCCTGTCTTCCGGAGAGGCTTTACGCCATGCTTCAAAGGAATCGCTTGCGCGTTCAATGAGTGTTTCCACACTGAAAGAAGGGTATGTAATACCTAAGGGCTCCTGCGTGTAAGGCGATTCTTCGCATCCCTCCCATTTTTCTGCACGATGCTGGTCAAGTTCTTCAAATTTATTATTCAAAGCTGCCTGGAATTTACTTCTGCCATCTTCATCGGCGGTTTCGCCATATATTTTGGGCGAGGGGTGCTCGGGGTATTGTGCAAAAAAAGTCCTCTCATGCAACGCCCTGATGGCATTATCAAGTATGGTTTTATATTCTGCTGATAAGCTCATAGCTCTATATTTTGGAACGAATTTACGTCTTATGCACGTAAAACAAAATAAACATATCCAGTCGTACAATCGGTAACATGATTTGCCGGATAAATTTATTTTAGTGAAACTACGGCACGAAAAAAGTTTCTGTTTATTTGAAATACGTAACCAAAATACCTCACGGATATCTTTTAATCCGGCATTTGAAATGCTTCTTTACACTTCACTATTGTGTCAGACAAAATTGACTTTCTTCTCACCTATACTGCATTATAAATGCCAACGGAAAATGGTAAGTCGCATAGGCTTTAAAAATTTGTAGTGGATGCATTTAAAGATAAGAATGCAAGTGCTGATAAGAATGTAATTAAGTTCCTCATGGTAATACTCTTTAGTTTTTAATACCCACATAATCGTTTGAGTTCACCTGCATTTTGGAGCGTAGCGGAAAAATGTCAGGTGCAACGATTTGTTATGCGTTTCTTTCATTTCTC
>JADFHN010000045.1 GCA_022567155.1 Bacteroidota bacterium | reverse complement strand
GTTGAAAACAAGAGACAATGAGGCAAAAAAAGTGCTTTCTAAAATCGTCCTCACCAATGAAGAAGCTAATTCAGAATTTGATGAAATCAAAAATTCAATGACAACAAGCAAAGCGGTCAACTTGCTTGCATACGGAATGGGCTTTGTCTTGTTCCTGGGCATAATGCTTTCTGTATTTCAACAGGTAACAGGTATTAATGCCATACTTTATTATGGCGCCGAAATATTCAGCAACGCGCTGGGTTATGGTCCGGAAGATGCCTTGCGGCAACAACTGTGGCTTGGAACTGTCAACCTCGTTTTCACGTTCGTTGCTATTTTTACAGTGGATAAATGGGGTAGAAAACCGCTGTTGCTTGTGGGATTAGTAGGTATGTTTATTGGTTTAAGCACGCTGGGACTGTCCATTTATACACAGCAACTAGGAGTTGTTTCTTTAATCGCCATGCTTGTATTTATCGGGTCATTTGCACTTTCAATGGGTCCGGTAGTTTGGGTGTTGCTCGCGGAGATATTTCCAAACCATGTCAGGAGTGTGGCAATGTCTATTGCTGTTGCGGCACAATGGCTGTCCAACGCGATGGTAGCCAATAGTTTCCCCTTAATCAACAGGAGTGAGTTAAATAACGAGACTTTCAATGGGGCGCTCCCCTATTTTCTGTTTGCCTTCATGTGTATCATAACTTTAATCTTTGTCTGGAGGCTGATCCCGGAAACAAAGGGAAAAACGTTGGAAGAAATGGAAGGACTTTGGGAAAAGAAATAACCTCGTAAGCATTAGGCTTGCGCCTTATCAACGAATAGCCGTGCAATTCTTACACGGCTATTCGTGTTCAAGCCTTCTTCTCAGGACGTAGGATCGCCCTACGACCTATCTTAAAATTTGAAGTATTTTGTAGTTGTTCAGTCATGGCATGACTAATATCTAATACTCAATAATACCTGTAATTTGGCGGTTCCTTCCCACTGATCCGTACGTACAGGTTGGCCTTGCCCTTATGGTTGGTAAGGTGGTCGTGTACAAATAGTAGTCCTTCCAAACGGGTCATTTCATTGCCGGAGAAGCTTTTCACTTTTTCAGCAAGTTGTTCATCCGACATGCTTTTCATGATCTCCCCGGTTTCCTCCAGGTTGGTTTTTACAAACGCTACAATTTCAGCTTTGGTCATTGCCGAAACATCCATATCCGGGGGCGGGCCTTCAGGGCGGATATCTTTCAGAAACATATTGGCAATAACTTTGGATGATGCACCAATATGTATCAGTTGCCCGGCGAATGTACGGACACTGTCATGAGGTTTAAAATCGTAATAGTCTTCCGGCATCGCATCGGCCAGTTCCATCACCTGCGCAATCGCTTCGTCCCACACGGAAGCATGTCCTTCCACAAAATGATACGTCGGATCAGATACTTCTTGTAAATTACCTTCATTTGCAACACTTTGCTGTGTGCAATTTGTAAATGCGATGGCACCGGCCATCAGCATGGCAAACACTAATATTCTTTTCATAGCATGGTTTTTTTGATTTCAAAAATTAAAATACGTAAACTTATATAGCTTATCCATTATCTGCCTGTATTATAGCAGGTTGAAGTGTTCCCGAAAACATTAATTTAAACGTTTTGTGAGTGTAATTACGGATCGGAATCACCGAAATAATCATGATCAGAATCCGAACATTGCCGGAAGCCACAGGCTGAGAGAAGGAATAAATGTAACCATCAGAAGCGCCAGAATCATTACTGCAAATAACGGCAACAATGGCCTGATAACTTCCGAGATGCGTATTTTTGCTACACTGCACCCTACAAACAGCACCGAACCAACCGGAGGGGTGCATAGCCCTATACACAGATTCAACACCATGATAATACCAAAATGAACTGGATCAACTCCCAGCCGTGTTACCACCGGTAAAAATATGGGTGTGAAGATCAACACTGCCGGAGTTATATCCATAAAAACTCCTACCAACAGTAAAATGAAGTTGATGATAAGTAAAACAATGATTTTATTATCACTTACCGATAACATCAGCAAGCTCACATCACGCGGGATATTTTCAATAGACATGGCCCACGACATGGTCATAGACGTACAGATCAATAACAATACAATGGAAGTGGTTTTTGCAGCATTAAGCAAAATTTCCGGCAATTCGTTTAGCTTAATTTCCCTGTAAATAACCACCGAAAGAATAAAAGCATAGAGAACGGCTATGGCAGAAGCCTCAGTGGCCGTAAATATACCTGCGATGATGCCTCCGATAACGACTACCAACAAAAACAAACTTGGCAGCGCATAAACAAAATACATGAATGTAGCGCTTATTTTCATACGCCCCGCCACCGGGTATTTATTCCGGTAGGCGTAAAAACCAGCCACTGCCATCAGAAAAAATCCAACCAATATGCCCGGTAAATACCCTGCAAGGAAAAGCGCTGCGATGGAGGCGCTGCCGCTGGCCAGTGAAAAAACAATTAATATATTACTGGGAGGTATAACCAGTCCCGTTGTGGAGGAGGTAATATTGACGGCAGCGCTAAATGCTTTGTCGTAACCTTCTTTTTCCATTCTTTTGTTCATGATGCCGCCAATTGCAGAGGTTGCCGCTATGGCTGAACCTGAAATAGCCCCGAATAACATGCATGCCATGATATTTACATAGGCTAACCCTCCGGGCAACATTCCAACAAGCGCTTTGGCAAAATCAATGAGCCTCCGGGCAATTCCTCCTCTGTTCATCAATTCACCGGCAAGAATAAAAAAAGGAATAGCTATCAGCGAAAAGCTGTCAAGCCCCGTAGCCATCCGCTGTGCCACTGTAGTAAATGAAGCGACCAGTGGAATACTTACCATCAATGTAAACATGGCCGACAGACCAATGCTATATGCGATTGGCACACCTATGGATAATAGAAAAATAAAACTTACAATAAGGATAAGAACTTCCATGCGATTTACCGGCAGTTAAAAAGATGAAACTTTCTGAGGCCCTGATTCCTGCTTCTGGGACAGGTCAGAAAAAACATAATAAAGGATAATCAGACCACTTAACGGGACCGCCGTATAAACAAGGCCGAGTGGAACGTTCAGTGCCGGAGATTTCTGATCCAGAATCCATGAAATATATACCAGCCGCGCCCCTCCTGCAACCATCGCCAGCAATGCAAAACAGGCAATCATTCCTTTGGACATCAAATACAGTCCATGCCTGACTTTGTGGTTATCGATTTTCCCGGGCAGTATATCAATAGCAAGATGCAGGTTTTTACCGGTTGCGTAGGCTGCGCCTAGAAGACCTGTCCATATCAGCAGGTACCTGGCAAGCTCATCTGTAAAAGAACTGGGGTTATTCAGCACATATCGCGAGGCTACCTGCCAGAGAATATTCAGCACCATCAATGACATTAACAGCACAAGGGTTTTTTCCAGGAATATGTCCAGATATTTTCTCATAGTTACTTTGTTTCTTTTATTCCTTTGATCAGTTCAGCAATTTCAGGCTCGTTTTCATATTGCCGGTAAAGCGGCTCCACGATTTCAATAAAAGGCGCTTTATCAGGATAGATAATTTTTACACCTTCTTTTCTAAGCTGCTCAAGTGCATACTTTTCAGCTTCTTCCCACAATTTTCTCTGGTAAACTACCGAAGCATCAACAGCCTCCCTCAGCCATGCCTGCTGTTGCGTTGTGAGCGAATTCCAGGTATGGGTGCTGATCAGCAATACATCCGGCAGCGAGGTGTGTTCGTTGATGGAGTAATACTTACAAATTTCGTAATGTCTTGTCAGATAAAGTGAAGGAGGGTTGTTTTCTGCTCCATCCACCACCCCGGCCTGTAACGCCGTATAAAGTTCGCCAAATGAAATCGGTGTGGCTGCCCCGCCCATCTGCTTCACCATATTCATGGCGGTGGGGCTTTCCATAGTTCGTATTTTCAATCCTCTCAGGTCCGAAGGGGTTTCAATCGGTATGTCTTTGGAGTAAAAACTTCTGCTACCAGAATCGTAATAACCAAGGCCTCTAAGCCAGTAGTTTTCTCCTGCTAACAACAGTTCGCGACCTATTGGCCCGTCAAGAATTTTAAACTGGTGCTTTTTGTCTCTGAAAATGTAAGGCAGTCCCAGCACTTTAAACTGGGGAACAAAATTCTCAAGTACGCCTGAAGACACTTTTGTAATATCGATACTTCCGATCTGCAACAGTTCCAGGCACTCCCGGTCGGTACCCAGCTGGCCGTTTGGATAGACCGCCATCAACAGCCTGCCGCCGGAAATGTCGGCAAGATATTCTGCAATGAAATCATATGCTTTGGCTACGGAATGGGTCTGATCAAAATTATGAGCTCCTTTTAAAACCCTGACCTGATGACTGTCCTGGCAACCATACAGCAGCATGAAAATCAGCCAAATGTATGTAATTGCATGTATTATCCGGTTTTTGCACATTTTCATTTTCCCCTTACTTTATGCATTTATTTCCTGCCTGTCAAAACCTCATAAATTAAATTTGAAGTAGGACCTGGCATTTTTGTAACATACGTTTTTTATCAACTCTGAAATCAAATCATTGTCGTCAGGAAGCAGTCCAAGTTCCATATCGCTACCTATCAGATTGCAAAAGATCCGGCGGAAGTACTCGTGTCTGGGAAATGACATAAAGCTTCTTGAATCGGTGAGCATACCTGCAAAACGGTTCAGCAGTCCGTAGTTCGATAAATCATTCAGATGCCGTTCAATCCCTTCTTTCTGATCCAAAAACCACCAGGCTGCCCCAAACTGTACTTTTCCGGGGACACCCTCTTCGGTAAAGTTTCCTGCCATGGTTGCAAAAAAGGCGTTGTCTTTTGGATTTATGTTATACAGAATGGTTTTGCTTAATTTTCCTGCCTGGTCAAGCCGGTTCAGAAATTTTGACATTTCCACACCGGATTCAAAACTGCCAATGGAATCGAAACCCGTATCGGATCCCAGCATGTCAAACATCCGTGAATTATTATTTCTGATGGCACCGATATGAAATTGTTGCACCCACCCCTTTTCATGGTACATCACACCAAGATGGTATAACAGTCCGGATTTGTAAATGTGCTCTTCATCCGACGACAGGCCTTTTTTTTGTAGCGCTTTTTTGAAAATAATATCCATTTGGGTGTCCGTGAATACTTTGCCATAAAAATGGGTCAGCCCATGATCGGCCAACCTGCCTCCCATTCGGTGGAAGAAATTTATTCTCCGTTCCAGGGCTTCAAGCAGTTTTGGAAAGGTATCAATAGCTATATCTGCCGCTGCAGATAATTTCTGTATTTGTGAGTCGAATAAAGGTGAATCATCAATGCTTAGTATTTTATCTGGACGGAATGATGGCAATACCTGTACATTGAAATTATCAGTTGCAATACGCTTATGAAACTCCAGTGAGTCTGAAGGATCATCGGTGGTGCAAATCACTTCCACATTCATTTTCAGTAATAAATTCCGCACCGAAAAATCCTTTGTACCCAGTTTTTCAGTGCAATGATCATAAATTTCGTGAGCGGAGTCGCCGTTAAGCAGCTTTTCAATACCAAAATATCGTTTGAGTTCCAGATGCGTCCAGTGATACAATGGGTTTCTAAGGGTAAAAGGTACTGTTTCGGCCCATTTTTTGAATTTTAAAACCGGGTCTGCATCACCGGTAATGTATTTTTCATCCACACCATTGGCTCTCATCGCACGCCATTTGTAATGATCACCTTCCAGCCAGATGTCGGTAAGATTTTCAAATTGCCTGTCATCAGCAATATCTTCGGCAGACAGGTGGCAGTGATAATCTATGATGGGCAAGTTCCTGGCAATATTGTGATACAGTGCTTCCGCCCGGGCATTGTTTAACAGAAAGTTGTCATCAGGGAATATTTTCATAGGTCAAATAACGAAAGATTTTTCTATTCCCATTTCCAGCCCTCTCAGTTCCGCCAATCCTTTTAACCTACCTATACCCGAATAACCCGGGTTCACTTTCAGGTCACCATCAGCAATCAGGCGGTGGCCGTGATCAGGCCGCATAGGTATGCGATCATCCATTCCTGCTGATTTTCTTTTGTGCATTTCGATCAGTAATTCTTTTGCAACTTCATACATAGGCACATCCCCTTCAAGATGGCCCGATTCAATAAAAGCACCATTATCCTCTCTCTGTATATTTCTCAGGTGCACAAAATGTATAGCCGGGCCGAATTCTTCAGCCATCCGGATCAGGTCATTGTCGGGCCTCACTCCCAGTGATCCCGTGCAGAATGTAATCCCGTTCGACGGGCTTTTAACCTCCTTAAGCAGGGTATAAATCTGATCGCGTTTACAAACCACCCGGGGCAGGCCTAGAATCGAAAAAGGCGGGTCATCCGGGTGAATGGCCATTCTGACGTCTGATTCCTCAGCCGCCGGTATGATTTCCTTTAAAAATTCAAGTAAATTATGCTGGAGTGTGGTGTCATTATATTCATTGTAGGTATGCAATTTATTTCTGAATGCCTCCAGTGAATAGGATTCTTCTGAACCCGGCAAACCGGCCAGTATATTTTTTGTCAGCATCTCTGCATCATTCGCATCTTGTTTGCTATAATACACCTGCGCCAGTTTAATCTCATCATCCGTATAGTCTTCCTGCGCCTGATTACGCTGTAGTATAAACATATCAAAAGAGGCAAGGGCTATTTTACTGAACCTAAGCGCTTTAGCGCCGGTAGATAATTCATAATCCAGATCCGTGCGTGTCCAGTCAAGCAACAGCATAAAATTGTAACATATTATTTTAATCCCCTCCCTGCCAAGATTGCGGATTGTTTGTTTAAAGTGGTCGATATACCGTGAAAAATCACCTGTTCTGGTTTTAATGTCTTCATGAACGGGTACGCTTTCGACCACAACCCATTCGAGTCCTTTCTTTTCAATCAGATCCTTTCTCACCCTGATTTCGTCAGCCGGCCATACTTCACCATTACGAAGATGATGCAGCGCAGTGACCACACCGGATGCTCCCGCCTGCCGGACAAAGTCCAGCGTAACCGGATCATCAGGCCCAAACCATCTCAATGTTTGTATAAAACTCATTTTAATTAAACTCCGCTATATGCATGAAAACCTCCATCAACAAATACAATAGTGCCCGTAACAAATTTCGATGCATCCGAACATAGCCAGATTACTGTGCCTGTTAATTCTTCGGGTTTCCCAAACCGCCTGAATGGAGTGTGATCTGTTATGGTTTTTCCCCGTTCGGTCAGCGATCCGTCTTCGTTGATTAATAACGATTTGTTCTGGCCTGTCAGAAACACCCCGGGGGCTATCGCATTTACCCTGATGCCTTCTCCGTATTTATTGGCTAATTCCACAGCCAGCCACATTGTATAGTTATCAATAGCTGCTTTGGCGGCAGAATATCCAGCCGTTCGTGTCATCGGCCGTTGGGCGGTTACGGAGGAAATATTGATAATAACTCCCGCATTTTGTTTTATAAATACAGGGAGTAATTGCTGGGTGGGTACTACTGTCCCCAGGTAGTTCAATTCCAGCACTTTCCTCATGTCTTCCATATTAAGGTCCAGTATTGTTTTATCCGGCGGAATAACCGCCCCGGGAAGATTACCACCTGCTGCATTTATCAAAATATCCACTCTGCCCCATCTTTCAAGCACCGCATTTCGCAATTGATCCATCTGCCCTTCATCCAGCACATCACCCTGAAAGACCATGGTTTCGCCCACACCTCCAAGCACCTCCGACAATGTATTTGCTTTTTCACGGTTTCTCCCAACAATGACCACTTTTGCCCCCGCATGCACAAGGCCGGTGATAATGGCGCCGCCTAATACGCCGGTACCTCCGGTTACCACAGCTACTTTGTTTTTAAGATTAAAAAGATCCGAATGCATACATTGATTATTAAAATAGGTTCTACTGGTATTTTAGTGGAAATGCGTAAATGCGTAAATGATTAAATGCGTAAATGTTATTGATTGATCATATAAGATGAATTTTTTGCTTTTGACATAAATTTTGTTATTTCTTTTGATTCTTTTGCGAGCCTCAATAATTCTTTTCTGTCATTAGATAAATTAGCTTCATCTATTATCTCTAACCAATATTCTGATTCATCAGCTTCTTCTACAACAATACAAATTTTGCTAAAAAATTCAGATTTGGACCGTGCCCTACACGCTGCACGATAATTAGCTCCAGTTGAAGTTGCAGATTTTACAAGTTGATATGTGACAACAGATGATGCTTTACATGTTTTTAATGAGTTGCAAAATATAATAATATCTACAGCAAATTTTCTGGTTCTTTTTTTTAATTTTTCAATAAATATTTCTTTCTCTGTTATCCTGCTCTATAAAAATTTAATTTAGCATTTTAGCATTCGATTATAAATCCATTCCGCATTAAATTCGTGGTAATGCCATAAAATATATTAGTTACTCATACTCACAAGCTTATGAGCACACACGATAAACAATTACCTGATGATCATAGATTGTAATTATCTTTCCAATATTCGATGGTTTCATTTCGCAATGTTTCCAGTATCATCAGAACCATGTATGATACCCTTGCCCCTGTCAGAACGTTTGTAACCATAGTTTATACACACATTGAATTTTTATTTAAATTACAGGTTTCCACCCCTCGGCATAATCCCTGCTCCAGAGTTTCATGGCTTCTTTGTCATTCATTATTTTACCATCACGCGGATCCGTTTGCAGGGTCCGGTTAAATTTCTGAGCTATATTTCCGAGATGACACATCATATTACTTTTCACCGCTTCTTCAATGGGTGAATTCAGTTTTTCATCTGAACGAATGGCTTCTACGAAATTTTCCATGTGATACAAATCCAGGGCACCAATACCTACAATGTCAGTGGACACAGAATGTCCCCGTTCGAGGACCTGTTTGAATAGTTTGCCCGAATTGTCATACGCCCAATATCCATTGCGATCCAGCAGAACTGTTCCTTTTGTACCATGGATGGTAGCACCTCTCCCTCTTTCATGAAAGTTGAAACCATTGCAGCTTCTCCCTTCCCAGCTAATCATTTTGTCGTTGCCAAATTCAAAACTTGCTATTTGTGTATCATAAAACTGCCAGTCATCGTCAAAGCTATACCTGCCACCTGACGAGGTGATTTTTGAGGGATAGTCCACTCCAAGGGCCCAACGGCAAATATCCAGTTCATGATAGCCGTTATTGTTGATCTCTCCCGTGCCCCATCTCCAGAACCAATGCCAATTATAATGCACTATATTATCGCGGTAGTCGGTATGCGGTGCTGGTCCCTGCCACATATCCCAGTCCAGCCAGTCGGGAACGGTCACATTCTTTCCGGTGCCGATAGAACCCCTGGTGTTGGCATACCAGGCTTTACCCATATATGCCTCTCCTATTATGCCCGCTCTGATATCAGCTACTGCCTGAACAGATGTAGGCGCAGAACGCTGCTGGTTGCCTACCTGTAGTACTTTCCCATGTTTTTTCTGAGATTGTATCAGCCAGTTTCCTTCCTGCGGATTAAAACAACACGGTTTTTCCAGATACACATGCTTGCCTGCCTGCATGGCCATAATTGCCATTGGCGCATGCCAGTGATCAGGTGTGGCAATAGTGACAGCGTCAATATCTTTATTTTCCAGCAGTTTTCTTATGTCAACAATGACATCCGGCTTTTGACCGTTCATTTCGTTTACCAATTCTGCCGTTTTAGTTAATTCCCTTGAATCCACATCACAAATGGCGCTGATCCGGGTATTTGTAGTATGGTAGATGGCACTGAGATGCGCTTTGCCCCTGCCATGCAACCCCACCACGGCTACATTCACCCTGTCATTAGCTCCGAGTATATTCGCATAACTCCGGGCAGAAAATGCAAAACCTACTCCGATGACACCTGCGGCTGATTTTTTGATGAATGTTCTTCGGGATGCTTTCTTATTATTCATAGCTCGTTTTTTAAGCTTAAACACTAAAACTCTTTGATTTTTATACTTCTGAAATGTACCTTGTTGCCATGATCCTGTAATAATATATGGCCGTCGGGCCACTTGCCGAAACCCGGCCATTTGCTGTACTTGCTGTTAGCAACAAGGGCATGAAACATTTGTGCCCCTCTGTCATATTCCACAACTTTTTCGTTGTTCAGCCAATGTTCCACCAGATTTCCGTGAACCACTATTCTTGCTTTATTCCACCTGTTAACTCCTTTAAATTGTTTGGATCTTCCCGGAACTGAGATATTTTCTGCTGGGATCAGGTCGTACAACGACCCCAATGTGCGATTTGTGTTTATTCCCATTTTTGCATCGGGGTGATTCGCATCATCAAGCAACTGGAATTCACATCCGATTGAAGACCCTGCGTCCTTGTTAAGCTCCGCATTTACAAAATATTTGATTCCACTGTTGGCTCCTTCGGTGATCATAAATTCCAGCTCGAGGTCAAATTCACTGAAAACATCTTCTGTAATGATATCACCAGGTCCTGTTGCCTCCTCACCACTCGTTCCCATAATGGTTAATATGCCGTCTTTTATACCCCAGCCTGATTCCGGAAAATCATCCAGTTTAGCTCCCCGCCATCCGTTTCCGGTCTTTCCATCCCACAGCAGTCGCCACCCATGCCGCTCTTCCCAGCTACTAAGTTGATTGATCAGGTAACTTAATTCAACTACTTCCGGATCAGATTTCCAGCGTCCGGCTTCAAGATTTTCTGTTTTTATCCTGATATCTCGCCATTTGATGGTTTTTCCTGCGTCTTGTGCATTATTGATACTGTGTACCTGCAATCCGATAAATCCGCTGGTCGTCAGATCATCCGTAAGCCGGGCACATTGCACTCCGTTTATCCACGTACTAATCGAAGAACCGATTGCTTCAATCCGGCAATGATTCCACCTTCCATTCATAAATGCTGCCTGCCCCTTAACGTTTCGTGACAGCGGATACAGCCAGCCTCTTCTGGCTTCATCATAAATGCCTCCACTGAATGCCCGTGAACTGGGATCGAGTTCAAACTGATAGCCGTGTACCCTGCCGCTGTTATAATCTTTTAGACTGTTGCTTCGGAACTGCACACCCGAGTTGAGGTCGGGATGCACCAGAACCTCAAATTCAAGTATAAAATCATCATAATCAGCTTCGGTACATAAAAAACTGTTTGGCGTTCCGGTTGTGGTGATCCCCATGATTTCTCCATTCTCCACCTTATAAACCGCATCGCCATTAAGCTGTTTCCAGCCTTTCAGGTCTTTACCATTGAATAAATAGGTCCATCCGTCGTCTTCCTGAAGGTGAGTATCATTACTTAACACTGAAAATGAACCAATTGCAAACAGGATAATAACAGCGACAAAGATTTTCAATTTTTTATGATTCATAACGACCGTAAGAATTATTCTTATTTTATGAATTTCAGCTTTCTGCAGTAGAAAATGTAATTTATAAAAAAAATGACTAAATAATTGATGCTATTTATCATTTAGATGATTGCTATTGGGTATCCCGGCATGAAAGTAGCGCTGAATAAACAGGTGGATGACCGGCACTGATTCCGGTACCTCTGTGAGTTGTTTCAAGACCAGCATAAAAGTCTGGAAAATTACGCCTGCTTACAAATAGTTTTCTGAAAGCACAATAGAGCACCAGGTTATGAGTTCATGCATAAAAGCTTGTAATGTTATTCCTCCCCTGCAGCCTGAATCTCCTTTGCTACACGCTGAACTTCATCAAGCACACGCAGCAGATTACCGCTCCAGATCATACCAATTTCTTCCTCAGTATAACCGCGTCGCACCAATTCAAGCGTCACATTGAACGTTTCGGATGCATCCTGCCAGCCTTCAATGCCGCCACCGCCGTCAAAATCCGAACTTATCCCTACGTGTCTGATGCCAATCAGGTTGACTATATAATCAATGTGATCTACAAAATCCGAAACATTCACAGGAGGTGCATCGGCATTTACTTCTTCAGCCATCCGGGGTTTTGCCAGCTCCTGTATTTCTCTGAATTTCTCAAGATATAGTTCACGGTCTGCTTCATCCAAACTGAATACTTCACGCCAGGGCAGCATCTCAAATTCGGATTCTGCTGCGATCGACTTGTACAGTTCATTTGCTTTTTCACGATGTTCATTGCTTTTTTCGATATTCAAATAGCTTCCTAACGCTACTGTTTGTACGACGCCTCCGTTTTCTTTCAGTATTCGTAGTTGTTCATCGTCCAGATTGCGGCTGTGATCACACAAAGCCCGTGCTGAGGAGTGTGAGGCGATCAAAGGTGCTTTTGATAATTCGATCATATCCATAAAAGCCTTTTTGGATGGATGCGATATATCCACCATCATCCCCCACTTATTCATTTCTTTTATTACTTCCCTGCCGGCTTCACTTAATCCGTTGTGTAGCCACACGCTGTCGCTTTCACCGGTGTTTGAATCACTCAACTGACTGTGTCCGTTATGTGCCAGCGACATGTACCTGCCGCCCAGTTCGTAGAATTTTTTTACATTGGAAATATCCGTTCCTACCGGATAACCGTTTTCAATACCGATCATGGCTGCCTTTTTACCTGAAGCAATAATGCGTCTTACATCATCAGACGTAAGGGCCAGTTCAATTTGATCAGGAGCTATTTCTTCGGTTAACCGGTGAATAGCTTCAAATTTATCCATTGCATTTTCATATGCTTTCCGGTAACCCTCCTCATTTAGCTCTCCCTGGCCGGTATAAACAATCAACCAGGATACGTCAAGTCCTCCTTTCTTCATCTTGGGCAGGTTCACCTGATTGTCAAGGTCCATCGTATAATTCTTTTCTTGTGTGAAATTACTTGTATTGATGTCATTATGTGTATCGAGCGTAATTACACGGTTGTGGATTTCATGTGCATACGTAACGAGCTCTTCCTCAGACATTTTCGTAACATCCACAGGTTCTTTTACATTGCATGACAGCAGACAAAAAAACAGGATGAAATAAATGGTGTGTAATAGTTTCATTTTATGTCGTGATTAGAATGAACAAATAGCATTTTGCCGGCAATATACATTATTTCATATATTTTTAATATGGTGAAATATTGCGCAACAACCTATCCTGGCCGATCACATAGGGCCAACCTGAACTGCGCTTGTTCTGTTTCCTTAATATTCCTAATTTTTACTGACAGGAAGTAGTTTTCTTAATAATTATGCGCAGATTTCTCTACCTTTTAATCTTTTTGGGATTGATTTCCTGCACATATAATTTCGACGTTTCGCTTCTTGTTGTAAACACACTGCCAGCAGGAGCTTATCAGAATTCCAACATCACGCCATTTGATATCAGAACAGAAAAACATTTGTATCTGTACGATAAAAAGGTGTTTCCTGCTGATGAAAATATTCGCAGGGTCATTACTGATTACAGAATGGAGCGAATCTAATCATTATCAGCAATGCAGCATGTTTGTTTACATTTCCGTGTTTTTGTAATTTTTTTTGCTTCCGATTAAACAAAATTATTTCACGATACATCTTCAGGGAATTCACAATTTTCATAAAAAGAAGGATTTATTGAAAAAGGGAAACTTAATTTACCACATATACGTTTTAAACAACATACGATCTGATTCGATGAATGCAGTTCAAAAAATATATAAAAAAGTAGTGTGCTGTTGTAAGCATATAACCATTAATTCGGGATAGGAGGATATGCTGTCACCATTAACTGTATATCAGAACCTGTCCCGAAGACAGGTTTTTTTGTTTGTTGTACACAATAAATATTGATATTTAAATGATACCAGCACATACAACCGGCTATTTTACTTCCCTCGAGGATATCTCTCGTCTGATCGGAAATACGCCTGTATTCGACTTCAGCAGGTTAAGTCCGAATCCTGAAGTTGCAATTCTTGCTAAAGTCGAGTGGCTGCAATTCGGCGGAAGTGTAAAGAGCAGGCCTGCGTATAATATTGTCCGCGAGGCTGTAATTGCAGGAAAACTTACACCGGGCAAAGCTATTCTCGATGCTTCCAGTGGCAACACCGCTATTTCATATGCTGCCATCGGGGCGTACGCCGGAATAAAAGTAGTAGTCGTTTTACCTGAAAATGTTTCAAAAATGCGTATTAACATCCTCAAAAGCATGGGGGCGGAAATTGTTTTCACCTCCCCTTTTGGAGGAACCGATGAAGCGCAGCACGAAGCGTACCGCATGTTTAAAAATAAGCCGGAAATGTATTTTTATGCAGACCAGTACAATAATCCGGATAACTGGAAAGTGCACTATGAATGCACCGGTTGGGAGGTCTGGCAGCAATCCAAAGGCCGTATAACCCATTTCATTACCGGTTTAGGCACTACCGGCAGTTTTACAGGGATTTCGAAAAAACTGAAGGAATTAAAATCCGGTGTTCGTTGCATAGCGCTTCAGCCTGATTCTGCCATGCATATTATGGAAGGCTGGAAGCACCTCGAAACAGCTAAGGTACCCGGTATTTTTGACCCGTTTATTGCAGATGAACAGCGAATTGTTGCTTCTGAAGAAGCGATAAAAATGCTGCTTTATGTTGCAAAACACGAAGGATTGCTACTTAGCCCCTCTGCAGCAGCCAATATAGCCGGTGCAGTGGAATTGGCGTCTCAACTGGATAAAGGAGTGATTGTAACATTACTGCCTGACAATGGGGATAAATATTCTGAATTGTTAAATGAAATATTATAAACTGAATGAAGAAACTGAAAATATATCCGCTTGTAATAGAAACAATCGAAAATCATGCCCTCGAAACCTATCCGGAAGAATGCTGTGGGTTTCTTTATGGAACGGAAGGTGATGTTCGCGAAATATCACATGCCGGGAAAGCCACGAATATAAAATCTGAAAACAAACGGAAAAGATTTGAAATCGATCCGCTGGAATACCTGCAGGCAGAAAAATACGCGATGGCTAATAATCTGGAATTACTCGGTATATACCACTCGCATCCTGACCATCCGGCAGTGCCTTCAGAACATGATCTTAAACAAGCCGCAGGTTATTTTTCCTATATCATTGTTTCGGTTAGAAAAAATAAAATAAACAATATCCAAAGCTGGCAGCTAAACGATCAGCAGGAGTTTGAGGAAGAGGAAATACTGGATTTAATACATGTAAAAGTGAATTCCTAAATTTTAAAATAGTATTAAAATGTCAAAAATCATCATACCAACCCCATTACGTAAGTTTACCAACAACCAGACTACGCTTGAAACAAGCGCGGATACAGTGCTGGAGGTAATAAGAGAGCTTACAATCAAATATCCGGATTTGAAAAATCAGATCATTGACAAGCAGGGCGGCATCAGGAAGTATATCAGAATATATCTTGATGATACCGATATTAAAACGCTGGATCAGGAGAAAACAGAAGTAAGTGCTGGATCAGTCGTTAGCATCATACCCGCTATAGCCGGAGGAAATATTACGTAAATTTGTTTAATTATTTTTGTATATTAACATCATGGATTCGCAATTCTCCAAAGCAGAACTTGAACGATACAGCAGGCATCTGATTATTCCGGAATTCAATATCGAAGGTCAGCGCAAGTTGAAAGAAAGTAAGGTTCTGGTTGTCGGAGCAGGTGGATTAGGTAGTCCCTTGTTATTTTATCTGACAGCGGCAGGTGCCGGCACCATTGGTATCGTTGATTTTGATACTATTGAGGAATCAAATCTGCAACGACAGGTACTTTTTACCGTGGACGATATAGGTAAGTCAAAAGCGAAAACCGCAGCACAAAGGCTAAAACGCCTGAATCCGCATGTTGAGTTCCGCGTTTATGATACGCAGCTTACTTCTGATAATGCACTTGAAATCATTCGCGATTACGATGTGATTGCAGACGGAACCGATAATTTTCCCACGCGCTACCTGGTGAATGACGCATGCGTTATTCTCGGTAAAACCAACGTGTACGCTTCTATTTTCAGGTTCGAAGGGCAGGTTTCTGTGTTTAACCATCTCATGCCTGACGGAAGCCGGGGCCCAAATTACCGCGATCTCTTTCCGGAGCCACCACCACCCGGCCTGGTGCCAAGCTGTGCCGAAGGTGGGGTGCTAGGTGTGTTGCCAGGGATCATCGGTTCCCTTCAGGCCAATGAGGTTATAAAAATTATAACAGGTGTTGGTGAACCGCTTGCAGGCAGGCTTTTTTTATTTGATGCATTCAGTTTTGAAACACGCACTGTAAAAGTAGCTAAAGATCCGGATACAAAAGAAATTACTAAATTGATTGATTACATTGAATTTTGTGGATTAAATAATTCATCACAAAAAACAGAAGAAAACATGGTAAAAGAAATAACGGTACAGGAACTGGCTTCCCTTAAAGAAAACGGAAGTGATTATCAGTTAATTGATGTCAGGGAACCTTACGAACGTAAGATTGCAAGTATTGAAGGCGAACTTGTACCTCTGGCACAGATCATGTCCTTTGCAGATAATATCGCACGTGATAAAAAGGTAATCATTTATTGCCGTAGCGGCAGTCGCAGTGCACAAGCGGTTATACAGCTTGAAAAACAAAATGGATTTGATAATCTCTATAATCTTAAAGGGGGGATCCTGGCCTGGGCTAAAGAAATTGACCCTACCGTGGCAAAATATTGATTGAATCCCGGGATAGTGCTATATATGATAATATTAACCGAGAAGTAAGTTAAAGATCCTTCCTGTCCGCCGTTGCTATAGCCTTCACAAGGCAGGCGGGCACATTCGTTCAGGATGACGGGTCACATCGACAGGTTCTTCCTGGCCGTTGCAAGGGGCACTCCCTCGATTTATGCTCCATTGCTATAGATACCAGACCACTGGTTTTACAACAGTACGATTGTATTGTTATTATTAAGTAATGCACCCTCTAATCATTATTAAACGTCATCCTGAGCTCCGATCCTTCGGAGTGAAGGATATGTTAAAAATTTGCCAGGTTGAAGAATGACGAGGATCTTTCCAATCGGGATTAACTGAATTTATCAAATCATTCTTCCAATCCATGCTCTTACCTTTGATTTATTTCTCATATTCAATCCTGTAGATGTATTATTTTGATAAAATTCCTTAACTTCATCTCCTTATGCCGGTATTAAAATTTACACGTAACCTAGAGCGTTTTTATCCGGGTTTAGAACCTGTTGAGTCTTCAAAAACCAGTCTTCAGGAGTTAATCAATGAGGCCAACGATAAATTTCCGGGTATAAAAGACTACATTCTTGACGAACATAGCCGGCTAAGGAAGCATGTTCAGATATTTATAGGCAACCGAATGATACATGACCGGAATCGTTTACCGGACAATTTAAACCCTGACGACGAAGTATATATCATGCAGGCACTTTCCGGCGGCTGACAGAAAATTGATTTCATCATAAATCGTCGCTATGAAAAACAAAAAAAGAATGATACTAGGTACACGAAAAGGATTGGTCGTGTTTGAACAAGACAGAAATGGCAATTGGGCGGTGTCAGGCCTGCATTTTATTGGCGAGACGGTTTCTATGGCATACGTGGATGTACGGAACGATACATGGTGGGCAGCACAGGAGCATGGACACTGGGGGTGCAAACTTCACCGATCGGTTGACGAAGGTGCGACATGGGAAGAAGTTGAAGCACCAAAATATCCTGAAGGTTCGGAAGTAAAAGATGGTGAACCAGCGTCCTTAAAATATATATGGGCATTTGCGCATGGTGGCAATGATCATCCGGACAAGTTATTTATTGGTACTGAACCCGGAGGGTTGTTCGTTTCCAATAACAATGGAGATACATTCGAACATGTTGAAGGTTTATGGAATCACCCAGCAGAAAAGATCAGTGGTTCGGAGGTGGCAGGGATTATGCAGGAATTCATTCAATAATTGTGGATCCCGACGACTCCGATCACATTTATACAGGTATAAGTGTTGCCGGGTTATTTGAATCAAAAGACTGCGGAAATACATGGAACCCTATGAATAAAGGACTGAAAGCAGACTTTTTACCGGATCCTCATGCTGAAATTGGACATGACCCGCATTTGTTGGTATCTGCCCCTTCTGATAAAACTATTATGTGGCAACAAAATCACTGTGGAGTATTTATAAGCCGTGATGCGTGCTTGAACTGGCAGGATGTTTCGGAAGAAACCGGACCAGTAGGATTTGAGTTTGCGATTGCAGTGGACGAAAATGACGCCGAAACGGCATGGGTGGTTCCCGGTGTTAGTGACCAGTCGCGAATAGCTGTTAATAAAGCCCTTTGCGTTAGCCGTACAACAGATGGAGGAAGAACATGGCAATCACTACGAAACGGATTGCCACAAACCAATGTCTTCGACATTACTTACCGCCACGCGCTGGATATTACTGGTGATACACTGGCTTTTGGTACTACTACTGGAAACTTATACCTGTCTGGTAACCGTGGGGATAGCTGGAAATTGTTAAGTAATAATCTTCCAATGATTTATTCGTTGTATTTTATTGATTGATCGGTGTAAAATGAAAAAACCGTTAGATAATCACCTCATATCCAGCTTGGCTACGTGGTCTGCAAGCATACGCCATAGATTTTTCTCCAAAATATCACCCATATTTTTACAATTTGTAAACTCATCGGTATCATGAAATTTGTTGAGATCTTCCTTTAGTTGGGCCACTTTTTTTGAGGTTGAAAGGATTTGTGACTTCATTGCCGTAATCAGATCCACAAAACGCCCGCGGTTCATATTGAGTCGTCTGGCAATAAGCGTGCGTTCCTCAAACTGATATTGCCGGGTAGTTTCTACCGTCATAAATTCCATTCCAAGTTTTACGATCGGATTGTTTTCTTTAAAATACTGAGGAAGGTAAACATTCTTTCTTCCTTCATAGGATTGCTGATCGAAGTCAATGGCTTTAATCCGGTATTGTTCATCTTCGAAGTCCGGTGTTACATCAATCACATAATTGTATGAGCGCATGTCGCCGAGTAACCGTACAAAGCATCGTTCATTGAACTTTATAAATTCTTTTGCAAAACGTACCTTGTTAAAATTTTTACTGAAAATATACTCTTTATAAAAGGCGTCTCCGGGAATGCCGGCAATATGTTCTTCCACCAGTGTATCCTGGTGTACAAGGTAAGAGATGAAGTTAGGTGAAAGCAAATGCTCCAGGTCCAGTCCGTAAACACGAGAAGCATCGGCCTTTTTGATGTACATGTAATCATAGTTGTCGTTGAGCATGTTCACAATTTTGATCCGGAAAGGTTTTGAGTTTGCAAAATGACAATAATCAATGCGCTCAGTCTGCAGGTGCTTGATGATTTCCATGTCCCCTTCCGTTTTCAGTAATGAATAGAGCATTGTGAGCTGTTTTTTCAGGTCACTGCTTTCACTGTCATGGTACATCAGGGTGTCCCACAAGGTGCTGTTGCCAAATTTATCATACAGAGGGTACGATTCATGATAACCAAGCAGGTCTTTATATGCAATCGGCAGTTTCTGACTGCGATCATACTTTATGAGATATTCACGCAGTGTCTGGTTGATGGGTATAAAGGGCTTTTTTTTAGAGATTTTCATGCCTGGTATGCAAATTGATTATACTAATTTATATTTGGGGATATTTTAAGAAAATGTCAAAAAAAATATTCGTCATCCTTGCCAGGATCAATAAAATAATACTGCCAAGATACAGTAAAAGAAACCTTAATGCCCTTTCGGGTTTGGATAAAATCATAATAGGATACCGGTACTGGGTAACTAAAAACGCATTATGATTGGTAGTAAATATTTGAAATTTCGTCTCAAAATATTTTTCACATTTTCGGGATTTATATAAATTTGTTTATAATTTCCTATATTGATTGCCATAATGTCCGATCTATTTTGCAACTTAGTTGCGACTTATAACTTCGGTTAATCCTTTCTGATAATGAAAAAACGGATTCTATATATTTCGTTATCTTTGCTGATTATACTGATTATCTTTATTTCGCTGAAATTTAATGGCAGAAAATCAGCTAAGGCTGATCTTATAATTGAAGCTAAGAAGGAAGAATTTCGTATTGAGGTAACCACCACGGGCGAACTGGAGGCAAAAAATTCTGTAAACATTCCGGGTCCGACCGGCCTGCAGCGGGCAGGCATCTGGAGAGTGAACATTGATCATATTGTTGACGAAGGGACAGTAGTTAAAAAAGGGGAATACGTTGCCAGTCTGGATCAATCTGAACTGAATGATAAAATCCTGAATGTAGACAATGAACTTCAGCTTAATCTTTCAAAATACACTCAAACCAGACTGGATACTGCCCTCGAACTCCGTAAAGCACGTAATGAGATGATAAATCTGGATTTTGAAGTGCAGGAAAAAGAGATCATTCTCGAACAATCTCAATTTGAACCGCCTGCAACCATTAAGAACAACAAAATTCAGCTTGCTAAAGCCAGGCGCGCGCATAAGCAAGCTATTGAAAGCTATAAGCTCAAAACGGACAAAGCCAGTGCGCAAATGCAGGAAGCTGCCACCCAAGTAAGTAAAAAGCGTATGAAACTTGATTTTCTGAATAAGCTTCTGGTAGATTTTACGATTTTGGCACCTGAACCCGGGATGGTAATTTATAAACGTAGCTGGAACGGTACCAAAATTGCTACCGGTTCCACTATCCAACCATGGGATCCGGTAGTGGCAACCCTCCCCGACCTGACTACCATGGTATCAAAAACATACATCAATGAAGTAGATATAAGTAGCGTCAAAACCGGCCTTGATGTACAGATCACACTGGATGCTTTTCCTGACAAAAGGCTTACAGGCAAAGTCATTGATGTGGCAAATGTAGGCGAACAAAATCCCAACTCGGATGCGAAGGTGTTTCAGGTTCTGATCGAAATTCATGAATCAGACACCACCCTCAGACCAGGCATGACAACAGGTAATACCATTGTCACGGATGTAATACCTGATGCAATTTTTATACCTATCGAATGTCTGCACAGCCAGGGAGATACATTGCTCTATGTGATAAAAGAAAGTGGCCTTAGTATTACAAAACAAGAGGTACTGGCCGGTAAATCAGATTCCGACCATGTGGTTATACTAAGTGGTGTGGAAGAAAATGACCGTATTTTTCTCTCGGATCCGGAAGGAATTGAGAAGAAATCCGTAATTCCATTGCCAGCCAATCTTACTTCCAATCAATAAACTAATTTCGTTTACGCATGCGACAGTTGTTGATAGCTAATTTCTACATTGCTCTGGAAGCGATTTTTTCGCACAAACTAAGGTCATCGTTGACAGCCTTGGGTATCATATTTGGAGTAGCTGCGGTCATAGCCATGATGGCTATCGGAGCAGGTGCACAAAAAGAAATTCTGGATCAGATGAAGCTGGTTGGGGTAAATAATATTGTAATTAAACCCATCGTAGAACAAAAAGAAGAAAATCTGAATACGGAAGCCGGACAGCAAGCAGGGAAAGAAAAAAAAATGTCTCCCGGTCTTACCCTGACGGACGCATTAAGTATCTCATCTATTATTCCTTCAGTAAATAAGGTAAGCCCTGAAATTGAAATTGATACCTATATTATCAAAGATGCCGTCAGGCGCTCCGCCAAACTGGTTGGAGTAGATAATAGTTATTTCAGCATATCGGCTTTCGAAATGGAAGAAGGCGATTTTTTCAATGACGAGCAAATGAAAAACGGGAAAGCTGTTTGTATTATCGGAAAAGGGATAAAATCCCGGTTTTTCAGCAAGGAAAATCCACTTGGGAAAATGCTGAAGGTGGGGAATAACTGGCTGAAAGTGATCGGGGTGTTGAAGGGACGCTTCATAGAAGCAAGAAGTATGGAAAATCTTGGCATACGCGATTACAACATGGATGTATATACCCCACTGAATACGGTATTGCTGCGGTATAAAAACCGTGCCCTCATCACAGAAGCAGCGATAAAAAGAAACAGACGAGGGAATAATAGGGATCAGAACCAAAACTACCATCAACTTGACCGGCTGGTCATACAGGTAGATCGTTCGGAGTCTATCGAACCGGTAGTTCAGGTGATAAATAAAATGTTGAAACGCAGGCACCGTCAAACCATTGATTATGAAATAACCATTCCCGAACTTTTGCTTAAGCAACAACAGCGCACCAAAAGTATTTTCAACTTTGTATTGGGGGCAATTGCAGGCATTTCGCTCCTGGTAGGCGGCATCGGTATCATGAATATTATGCTTGCGTCGGTGCTGGAGAGAATAAAAGAAATCGGACTTCGCCAATCAATCGGAGCTACCCGCAGAGACATTGTTACGCAATTTATGATTGAAGCGGTGATGATCAGTGTTAGCGGTGGCATTACCGGAATCGTATTGGGTATTTTAATAGGATATGCTGTTTCCTCGCTGGCGGATATTCCTACTATTATCTCATTTAGCTCAATCGTGATTTCCTTTGGAGTTGCAGCCTCGATAGGTATCATATTCGGAATTGCACCTGCAAAAAGAGCTTCCGAGCAGGATCCTATCACTTCCCTGAGATACGAATAATAACGCCCTGTTTTACAATACCCGGCTTTTTTCTACTACGGTTGTTTATTTTAACGTTTCCTTTAATTATTATAATATTATAGGCTGATATTCCGGATTATATATCACTTGATACTATATTCGATTTAATACAACATTCCGTTACTGTTTTATCCAAATATCATTATATCTGCTGTCAGGTATTTTGCATTTACTCCTGATTTCACCTGTAAGAAGTCACATTTTTAAAAGTGAATATGTGTACACTATTCTTTCGAATATATGCATTATTGTTTTGTGTATAAATTATGAGCAAATTTGAAAAAAGGCAACTTGAAAAAGATCTCAGAATATTTACAGCCCGTCATTTTGACAAACCTTCCAGATGTAAAAACCTGGTTCAGATACAGTTTTACCTAAAAGAACTGACCTTAAAGATTGAGGAATTCAAAATTCGGTTTAATTATGTTCCAGATTCGGCGTACACACTGCTCAGCGATTATAATGCCATGCAAAACAAGTTCATATTCCGTAAATTCAGGAGAAGTTATTCATGGTAATGGTTCAAGCCGAAATGTTATTCATCCCCTCCCCTATTAAGGTATCGAATGATATCCGGTACCAGGTGCTTGTAAATCGCAGCAGTAGAATGCAGTATTTCAGAAAATCACAAACGGTAACAGAGTGCGAATAGGACGGGGAGATTTTATTGAAGCCTTCAATACCTCCCGTATCATAGCCGTCAAACCGCTGCAATCCGGTGATGGCAATTCGATATTTCAATATGAATTTTACACACGTAAATAGCAGTCAGCTTCTTCACATCCGCTTATCCCTGTAGTTGTTTCTTCCTTTGCCCAACCAAACCCCTCTTGTAAGCACAGTGCTGCAATAAGTTTTGAATATTCGTGGTCGCTACACGCTCCGGGGATTATTACTGGTGTTAGTTTATCACAGTTGGTTCATGGGGTTTTCCTGTCCGTCAGACATTATCGATTCTTAATACTCCCCATAAAATTCATGCTGTGTTAAACTTTTTTACAATCAAATTAAAGCTTAACTTTCAACCGATTTTAAACTTCAAAGACATCGTATGGATCAGAATCAGGCACATTATCCAACTATCAGGGAAACAGAAATTCCTGCCAAATTCTATTCATTTGATTCGGGTGCACCTTTTGTCCATTGTGTAGAATGTGATCTGGATTTATTGCACACATTTACACCGTACTTTGTTGAAAAGGCTTATCGCCGATACCGGGGGTATGAAGCAAAGGATGTGATCTATGAATTTGCCATGTGTATGCAGTGTGCCGAAAATATGCGCAACGAACTGTCTCCTGAATCGCGTGAACGAATGATGGAGTACCTGATGACTAAAATGGACACTTTTCAAAGATCTGAAGGACTGAAAGAGTACGACCCGGTTGCCGATTCCGACCGATGGCTGTCGGAATGTATCCTGACACACGAGCCCATAGAAAAGCAGGAAGAATATGTAATTTATGGAATGTTTAAAGGAGATAAAATGCTGGTTGCTGATTTTCCATACGCTATCGGAGCCAGTGCAATGGATGAAATCACCGGACTTCTCTCTGCCAAAACACTGGGTGAAATTGATGATTTTATGGGCAAACACTTCACAGGCCCGCCTGAGGTAAACGAGCTTATTGGTCCCCGGCGGCCGGTATTTTTTTAATCTGCACGTAAATGAGGATTCAATTCCAAAGTGTATATGTCAGGTCTGTTCTATTTTAAATATATAATACTTGCAGCTAGCGCCTTCCTGGATAGTTCTTTCAAATACCAGTATTACCCCGGACACGAAATAGGTTGGTCTCTGAATTGCCTCAGATACAATCTGAGGCTACGTCTCGTATTTTGATAGAATCAGGATGAAATCGTAACCACAAATTGCATTTGTGACTGTATGATGAATATAGGAAGGGTATTATTCATGAGATTCTTCCAGGACTGTTGTCGTTCCTGGCAGGTGGTCACTCCGTTCCCTCTGACTTTAACCCTTTCTCAGAGCGTAGCGAAGAGGTTTCAAGGAGAGTACCATTCGTGAGATTCTTCGGTCACTCCGTTCCCTCTGAAACGGCTTTCTGGTCGTAGGGTCGCCCTACGACCAAATTCCCGATCAGATCTACTTTTCCTGACTTCAACGTAAAAAAATCCTTATCTGTACGATGAACAAAATAGAGTATAGGATGTTTTGCTCCGTGCTTAGCGCGGTGAAGAAAGTTGCTAATAAAAACACGGCAGGCCATTAATTTCCTTCCGGTATTATTCCATATATGACCCAAATTCGCTATAGTATTTTACTTAACCGTATATTATTCAGATGCTTATAACTATAAAGTGTTTCCTTTGCTCAATAGAGGAAGTACGGTGATTTGGTCAACAAATCAGCATCCATACCCGCTGCGTATGCGGGCCGGCGATGACATTACAGAACGATTTCAATTTCCCGGACTCGATGGTCCAACAACTGGTTGCAGCGGCATTACTTCCCCAGTAAGTAAGCAAGAGGAACTGGATGAATCAATGCTAATTCTAGTTGCGATTATTTGAAAAGTACTTTCTTTGAATTGTAAATTTCTTCCCATTTCTTAAATGTGAGCCCAAATGGATTCAATTCAATGAACAGGAACACCAACAAGATTTCATATAATATAAAAATATTGGTATGATAGCCACGCATGAAGTACCCCAATACCATGAGGCCAAATTGGTAAACAATAACGGATAATATGAGTATGAATGTTTCCTCTTTGAATAGACTGGTTCTGAAAAAAATAAAAGCAATTATAATTGCACCGATAGTCCACTTTGGTAAAATCAATCCTGTTTTTTCATATCTGTTTCGCAACGGATCGAATGCCCGCGATAACCATTTGTTGCCTGGAAGGCTATCAGCCAAATCCTGGATTTTGACGTCAAGTTTTGATATAATTACCATGTCAGCAAATCCCTCACTCAGCTTATATAATTCACCATTGTAAAATGGGCTGTGAAAGATGGAGTTATAATTGTATTTACATTTTCTAAGAAACTCCGCCTTGTCATTAAGAATAAGTTCAAGCCATTTCCTGGTTAAGAATGTATCCGCCTGATGTGAAAGTGTTCTTACCCCAGGTCCAACTTCCGAGTCAACCAACTCTCTCATTAATGGATCCTTATCAAGTGGTGTTATTCTCCATTTATTATCCGGCAACTGACCAAGGCTGATAAACAGAACATGTCCGCCGTTAGACGATTTTTGCAGGTAGGAGCCGGTTTTTTCCAATGAAAATAACCCCCACGGTATCAGCAATATGAACATAATGGCATACCACACGGGGTAATGCCACCAAACCTTCTTCTCTTTTCTTATCAGGTCAATAAATAATATGATTATGGGAATTGCAAGGCCCAGAAAAAAATAATCGGATCTGAAATTGAGCATAATCCCAAAACACAGCGATGCCAGAATCAAATACGTTAATTTTCTGAATTTCAAATAATGGAGAATAAGGAATAATGATAAGAGAAGCAGATTCGCTCCCTGACTATATGGCCATAAAATGGCATGAAAGTAAAACCACGGAAAACTGAAAATTGTGAGCACTCTGAAAGCAATTCTCGACCCGGCCCTCCAGCCGAACTTCTTCATGGAATAATCAGCAAATAGAAGTATAGCTATGGTAACTAATTGCTGAAATATTATAATGATTGTCTTGCTTTTTGTAACCAGCAAAATAAACCCGTAGCCCCACATCGGGAATGTATAGATTATTTTTCCGGCTCTCCCGCTAAAATCAAAGCCGCTTGCAAAAAAATTAGCAAAATCCATATAAGCCACAAACAACCCACCCATGCTTTTCCCATTGTAGTTTAGTAACGATGCAATCGTTGCGGTAACCAGCAGCGCTCCTGCATAGAAATAATTGTTAAGAAGAAATCTGACAATTCTTCCAAAAATCTGTGTAATAGTATTCAGTCCCATTTCTTTTTGAAATCTCCTTTGGAAAAGTATTTTTCAATCAGGCAATAAAGCAAAATAAAAAAGTACCTGCTGCCCATCTCTCTTATGGAAAGATTTGATTTGCCTTGTTTCCTGTTTGTCCAGGAATTCGGTACAATTTTGTAGCTATAACCTCTTACGATTGCTTTGAGTGGCAACTCAAGGGTAAGGTTGAAGTGAGGTGAGAGAAACGGCTTCAATCCCGCAATGGTTTCTTTGTGATAAAGTTTAAATGCATTGGTACAATCGTTGTATTTGATCCGAAAAATTAATCGTATCAGGTTGTTGGCCAGCCTGTTTAGAATAAGTTTGATTTTTGGATAGTTTGTAGTCTTTCCACCTTTTATGAACCGGCTTCCAAAGATGCAATCGTAGTTTTCGGATTGCATTACTTTATAGAATTTGATAAGATCATCAGGTGAATCTGAACGGTCAGCCATCATGATAGCGACACAATCCGCTGAAAAATTTTCAAGCCCCATTCGCACCGCATACCCGAATCCATTAGGTCCTTTGTTGGTCAGGAACCTCAATGTAGGAACAGAATCAACCAGTTTTTCAAGTACCTCAAGCGTATTGTCGCTTGAATTATCATTTATGACAAGTATTTCATGATCGATTGAATGTGAGTTCAAGACTGAAAATAATGTATTGATGGTCTCCGGTAGGGAGTCCGCTTCATTATAAGCTGGTATAACCGTACTTAATTTCATTCAGGTTTGGTTACCCTTTTGGTCAACCCACTATAAATATCAACGAGTGTCTTTTGTATATCAAAAGTCTGGTTCCAGGAAGGATAGTGGGCTTTAAACTTTCGCGTATCACTTATCCACCACATGTGATCACCTATCCGGTTTTTTTCAGAATACTCATAATTCAGTTTTTTACTTGCAATTTCTTCGCACATACCAATTGCTTCCAGCACGGAACAACAGGCAAATCGGCCTCCCCCCACATTGTACACTTCGCCTGGTTTTGGATCGTTAAAGAAGGCCCAAAACATTTCTATTAAGTCCTTGCTATGAATGTTGTCGCGGACCTGTTTGCCCTTATAGCCAAAAATGGTGTATTTCTCACCCATAATGGTACACTTCATTAAGTATGCAAGAAAACCGTGTAGTTGCATACCTGAATGATTAGGACCTGTGAGACACCCTCCCCTGAAAATACCGGTTTTTAATCCGAAATATCTACCATATTCCTGGGTCATGACATCTGCCGCCACTTTCGAAGCTCCAAATAAAGAATGCATAGACTGATCAATTGACAAGTTTTCGTCGATGCCGTATTCATAATACGGATGATTTTTCTCTATTTCCCACCGGGTTTCCTTTTCAACTAGCGGAAGCGCATTTGGTAAATCACCATAAACCTTGTTTGTTGAAGTAAAAATGAATACAGCTTCCGGGCAATACTTTCTTGTCAGTTCCAAAAGATTGATGGTACCTAATGCATTTACTTCAAAGTCAGTCATGGGATCCCGGGCTGCCCAATCGTGACTTGGTTGAGCGGCAGCGTGGACGATACATTTTATTTCACCTCCATATTGCTCGAAAACAGGCGCTAGTTTGTCCCTCTTGCATATATCAATATCAAAATGTTGATAAGATGATATATTTCGCTTGAGCCTGTTGATGTTCCATCGTACCGAAGCTTCAGGTCCAAAGAATCTGGCTCGCATGTCGTTATCGATCCCGATGACGTGATCAAATTTCTTCGAAAAAAATTCAACCGACTCACTGCCGATCAACCCTCCCGATCCTGTAACTAGAGCAACTCGCATTTAAGTAAAGATAGGTTTTAGAAATTCATCATTTGTTCTAAGCCAATTCATCACATCCTCAACTGTATCTGATATAGTAATTTTTGGTTTCCATTTTGTTAGTCGCGTCACTTTTGAGTTGTCGGTGATATATACTTTTACATCACCGGGTCTTGTTTTTGAATCGCAACCGACGTTTATCTTTTTATTTGTAACCTTTTCGCACAATTGGGTAAGTTCCAGCAGAGATGTTGAATTCCTCAGGCCTCCACCAACATTGAAAGTTTGTCCCTTCAACTCCTGGAAGTTGGCTATTTCGGCATCAATCAGATTGGACAGATCTTCAATGTGCAACACATCTCTGACCTGTTTTCCACTTCCTTTATACCCAATGTATTTAAGCTTTTTTTCCCAGTAATGACTTGCCAACCAATGAACTAAAAATCCCTGGTCCACTTTTCCCATTTGCCAGGGACCTGCAATTACCCCGCATCGGTTGATAATGGCAGAAAGCCCCAGGAACTCCTCGTATTCTGTTATCAGTATCTCCGACGCATATTTAGTAGCTCCATAAGGTGTCTTCGGGCCATTCAATAAAAAGTTCTCTTTAATACCCTTTTTTCCTGCACCATCCATCTGCTGGTTGGCTGCAATTTGGAATCGGGATGCCTTTTCCGTCGTTTTAAGTTTATTCAGCAACCGGTATGGATATACCCGGCTCGTAGATAAGAAGATCAATTTTGCCTTCTTCTTTATTGCATACTCCAGCGTATTTATTGTGCCAAGGAGGTTGGTGTCGATCGTGTAACGGGTAGATTCGATTATTCCACTAAGTACGGCAGGCTCTGCGGCAGCATCAATGATCAAATCGGGATCAGGAACGGCCTTAAAATCTGATAAAATTCTAATATCACCATGAATAAACGAGATCTTTGCAGTTTTTAGCCGGTTTAGATTTAATTCACTTCCTCTTCTCTTGAGATTGTCAAGTGCAAATATCTTGTACCTGGGATGTTTATGTTTTAAGTAAATGGCCAGATTAGATCCAACAAAACCACATCCACCCGTAATCAATATTCTCATAAAAAGGGCTTCGAAATAAGAAGCTTCGAAAATAGAAATTCTGGCTTCAAAATCAAAGCCATTGATTGTTCTTAGTCACCAAATGAAATGCCGATTCCGCGCGCAGATTTTACCATTGTGCCATTGGTCTTTACATAGTTGTAGGCTGTTACAGCTTCCTTCAACGGCGCCGTGCAGATATCGTTGTTTTTATAAGTAACCATTTTGCCATACTCCCTTTTCAGTACCATCTCAAAGGCCTTTACGCCGAACAAAGTTGCAAGCACCCGGTCAAATGCAATCGGAGTCCCTCCCCGTTGAATATGACCTAATACCGTTTCTCTGATTTCGGCTTTACATCCTGCAGCTTTCATCTCGGCCGAAAGCCGGTATGCAATACCACCCAGCCGTACATGTTCAACTCCTACTTCCTTGTTTTCGGCGCTTACCACCGAACCTTCCGCAGGCCGTGCACCCTCTGCCACAACAATGTTGGCAAATCCGCGACCTTTTATGTACCGATTATTTATCCGCTCCACGACTTTATGGATGTCATACGGTATCTCCGGAATGAGGCACACTTCGGCGCCCCCGGCTACCGCAGTATGGAGCGCAATCCAGCCGGCATCGCGGCCCATTACCTCTAGTATCAATACACGATGATGACTTTCAGCCGTGGTTACAAGCTTGTCAAAAGCATCCGTCGCAATCTGCACTGCCGTACGGAATCCAAATGTGTAATCGGTAGCAGAAAGATCATTATCGATGGTCTTTGGCACTCCGATAATATTTAGTCCTTTTTCATATAGGGCTTGCGATATACGCTGTGAACCGTCGCCACCGATGCTGATTACCGCTTCCACCCTCAAATCATGTATGCGGCTGATCAGCTCATCCGACCGGTCTTTTACTTTCCAGTTTCCCTCTTCATCCTTATAAGGAAAGTCAAACGGATTGCCTTTGTTGGTGGTGCGCAATATCGTGCCGCCTTTAACATGTATTCCCGCAATGGCTTTGTTAGTCAGTTTTTTTATTTCCATCGGATCTCTAAGAACACCGTTAAATGCCTCCATACTTCCTAGCACCGACCAGTTGTTTTCCTGCCTGGATCTTTTTACAATGGCGCGGATTACCGCATTTAATCCCGGGCAATCGCCACCACCGGTGACAACTAAAATTTTACGCTTTTTTGCCATGACTTGAGTGATTTTTGTGGTTCTGTTTTTACTTTAGTGACATTGATTAAATGCATAAATGCGTAAACGTTATTTATTGTTCATATAGGATGTTTCTTTCTTTTTCATCATTTCCTGCAATGTTTGATTCTTTCATTATATCATTTTATCATTCTATCATTATCCATTAAATTCTCGGTAGAATCATTGTTGTAAAGAAGGAGCAAATATTCCATTCTCTAATTTTGCTAAAATTATCTGATTAAAAAAAGAACGATTGCCAGGAAATAGATAAACTTTTGTACGCCTCCTGGATTTGGTCAGTAATTAATTAATACTATGTGAAATCACAAATCAAATTGATTATGAAAAATCTATCGATCGACAACAAATTACTCTTTGCACAGAATGCCATTACCAATGCGTTGAGCAGTGAGGAAATTAAAGTAAGACATGGGATTTAGTCATGCGTTTTAAACGCGCGCCATTTTTAGCCATTTTTATTTCCTCATCAGAGTCTCCCGCAGGTGACTGAGTAGGATGAAGGTTCAATATTAGCCAATCAGATCCATCGCTTTATGAAACATTTTATCCAATGTCCATATTGCGCAATCATTTTCCAATGCAAATGCGAGAATATAGCAATCAATTAATCCAACACCCAGGGCAAATAATTTGTATTCAAAAGATAAGTTGCCGGCTTTCAAAAAAATACCGGTTTCCGTCGCAGATGGTAGATTTTCCCAAAACCCCATAATAAAAGTACGTTCCCGGTTGTTTCCTGCACCTTGCAAAAGCTCACCAAACACTGCGCTGACAGCCATAACCTCCCGATTTACCAGCATTTGGTCTAAAACTCTACCTATTTCCCTATTACCTTTTAAATATTCAATCCAAACCGATGTATCTACAACTGTCATCGTTTACGATTGACCTTCCTGATATTATACGCGGTGGCATCTTCATTAAAGACTAACGGATCATGTTTTACCTGATCCATTAAGTAGGTTATTTCCTTTTGCTTTAGATACTCATCCAAGGCTATCAAAAGGCTTTCGGTGATATTTTTGCCCCCGGAAACATGTTTTACTCTTTCAATCAACTGGTCAGGTATAATTGCCGTAACTTTCATATAACAAATATACGATAGTCCATCGTATATTCAAAATTAAACGGTATAAATTTTATGTTGTAATTTGATTGAAAAAAGGAATTAACGATAATTCCTGCTTTTTCAGTCTGTATCTGAATTTAAGTTCTCGCTGTTTCATAATTTCAATCGTTTAAAAGTTATACTCTCGGCAATTCTGTAATTCGTAATGCCCACAATCCATCTGGGCGTTCAGTCCACTTACCTGCGTTTATTGACTTGCCGTCGTCTGTTTCAACCTCAACAAACCTCCCGCTTTCGTGATTCGGCGGCCCGTCAAAAATGATATTGATCGGCACATTTTTCTCCGCTTCTTTTGTCATGGTGTTT
>JADFHN010000169.1 GCA_022567155.1 Bacteroidota bacterium | reverse complement strand
TGGTGGCGCTTCCTACCACCATTATTATAAACCGTGACGGCGAAATAGTATATGATGAAGTTGGCGCTAAAAAATGGGATTCGGAAGAAATTCTGAAACAGCTGCGAAGCTTTTAATGTTAACTGTTAACCTTTGTCATTATACATTTGTCGTCGAAATGTAACCCGAACCAACAAATATGAAAAACCTGAAATATATATTAATTCTGCTTACCGTTGTTTGGTTTTACGGATGCGAGACCTCCGGAAGCTCGGCAGATGAGGATGCAACAGGACCGGCGAAACTTTCACTTATTGAGACGCCGGCAACAACAGGAAGTGGCGAGCCCAATCTTTTTACCGACCCTGAAGGAAACGTATATTTAAGTTGGGTAGAAAATACGGAGAAGGAAAGTGTGCTAAAATTTTCCACGTTCGAAAACGAAGCATGGAGTGAACCCCGGACGATTACATCGGGAAGTAACTGGTTTGTGAACTGGGCAGACTTCCCTATGGTTGCCAGTGACGGAAAGGGAAATCTGGCTGCCCATTACCTTGCTAAAACGGCAGAAGATACGTATGCGTACGGGGTATTCATGGTGTTTTCACGCGATGGTGGTAAAACCTGGAGTGAGCCTGTTATTCCACATGAAACGGAAACACCTACAGAGCACGGGTTTGTGAGTATTCTTCCCTGGGAAGATGGTTATTTTGCCGCCTGGCTCGATGGAAGAAACACCGGTGAGAAAGGTGGAGATATGACTATCCGGGCTGCATTTATGGATTTCAGCGGAAATATCCGTGAAGAATTCGAACTGGACAACCGTATCTGTGATTGTTGCCAGACAAGTGTGGTGCTGACAGATCATGGTCCGGTGGTTTTATACCGCGACCGGTCCGAAAAAGAAATCCGGGATATGTCAATCGTTCGGTGGGAGGAAGGAAACTGGACGGCGCCTGAAATTATCTACCATGACAACTGGTACATTCCGGGCTGTCCGGTAAACGGCCCCGTGGCGGTTTCTGACGGAAGCAATCTGGCGGTTGCCTGGTACACAGCACCGGATGAGGAAAGCCGGATCAATTTTTCGTACTCGCGTGATGCAGGCAAATCCTTCAGCAAACCGGTACGCATCGACGATGGCCACCCCATTGGCAGAGTGGATATAGAAATGCTTGATGACGGATCTGCAATAGTTAGCTGGGTTGAAGATACGGGAGTGACGGGTGAGATCAGGGTAAAGCATCTGGATGCGGAAGGAAATGAGCTGGACGCTTTTGTACTTGCCAAAACGAGTGTAAGCAGGGCAAGCGGTTTCCCGCAAATGACACGCCAGGGAAACAAACTGATATTTGCATGGCGGGATGTACGTGATGAAGATAATCCGGTGATAAAGACCGCAGTTTATCGTCTGTAAATTTACGATTTGCCTGTACAAGTCAGGATTTTAAGACAAGTGTGTTATTTTTAAGCACATGATTAAAAATCCATCAGAGCAAAAGAAACAGGCTATCAGGGATTTCCATGACCATGTTTCTTCCGGGAAAGCAGATTTTTTCCAGAAATACAAGATGGATTTTGTGATGGGAAGGCGGGAAGGTCCGTTTTTATATGATCTGGATGGAGGCAAGCGGCTCTTTAACCTGCACTGCAACGGGGGCGTTTTTAACCTGGGCCATCGAAATGAAGAATTAATCGCACTTTTAAAAGCAAGCCTCAATGACCTTGATATAGGTAACCATCATTTAATAAGCAGTGAGCGTGCAAAAACCGCAAAGCTGATAGCAAGTCTGATGCCAGGAGCCCTCGAATATGTGGTTTTTGGTGTAGGCGGAGGCGAAGCGGTAGACCTGGCAATTAAAGTGGCCCGGGCTTTCACTGGAAAGGCAGGGATTATATCAGCTGACGGCGGATACCACGGCCATACCGGGTTGGCAATGGCTGCCGGCGACGATAAATACAGCGCACCCTTTGGCCCTGCGGCGCCTGGCTTCAGACAGGTGCCATTCAACGATATCAACTCATTACGCTCCGCAATCGACGGTAGCACAGCCGCTGTTATACTTGAAACCATTCCGGCCACGCTGGGAATGGTAATGCCCTCACCGGGCTATTTAAAAGCAGTTCGTGAGGTTTGCAATAATACCAATGTGTTACTTATTCTGGATGAAGTGCAAACCGGGATGGGGCGTACAGGCAAACTCTGGGCTTTTGAACACTACGACGTGGAGCCGGATATGGTCATTCTAGGCAAAGGCCTGTCAGGAGGAATTTATCCGATATCGGCTACCGTTCTGCATCAAAAGCTAGAATCGGTATTTCACAATGACCCGTTTATCCATATTTCTACTTTTGGTGGTGCAGAATTAGGTTGCCGCATCGCAATGCGTGTGCTGGAAATCTCTTCTGATGTGGAATTTCTCGATCATGTAAATGTGCTTGCCGGCTGGTTTGCATATGGTATTGGTCAATTACAGCAAAAACATCCGGGTTTTCTCAAAGGTCGGCGTCAACAGGGCTTGATG
>JADFHN010000114.1 GCA_022567155.1 Bacteroidota bacterium | reverse complement strand
CAAGCACTTGCTCGAATTTTGGTACTCAACGTAGCTCGCTACGCCTCCGTTCCAAAATTCTGTGCGAGCACTTGACTGTCAGATACTTGAAACGCTCATAACAAAGATTCATGAATTAATCAGGCTAGATTTATTGTTAATATTCCAAAATATTTTTCATTTCCTTTAACCCGATGCTCTATAAATACAATTACTCCTTGTATGAGATCAAAACCTTTTCAGAAGGAGCCTCCAAAACTAAGATAGATTCCATCCGGATAACCTACTCCAGTTCGGGAAATAAATCTTCCATCAGGTCTTAGTCTTCTGCGCTATAGCAATATTCTAATGAATAATGCTTACTTTTAAATTCATAAATCAAATTGTCCGATTAATAGGGGGCTATACCAGTTTTATATGTTTATTCTGAAATAGCAATAATCAACGCTAGAATCAGTTACGTTTAATTGGCAGGAAAAATTTGTATCTTGTCTGGTGCCATGCAAAATTTTCTTAGCTCAATAATTCCGGTGACCTCAAGGGTCTGCCTTAGTCTGGTCTGTCTATTCATCTTTTTCTCTTGTGCCAGGAAAGAACCGGAAACACTCCGGATTCTCACAGCTGGTATCCGGCACGAGTCTAACACCTTCAACCCGGTCTTAACCACTACAAAAGACTTTGTTATTAAAAGGGGAAGTGCAGTTTTAGAGGACGAGGAATGGGCCGAGTATTTACAAAACGAAGGAATCGAAGTAATCCCAACCATGCACGCCGATGCCGGACCTTACGGAGTAGTCGCCAGGGATACCTACGAATCTTTAAGATCTGAGATTATTTCAAAAATCCGACAAGCCGGTAAAATAGATGGTATTTATCTGGATATGCATGGTGCTCTCCACGTCGAAGGGTACCCTGATGCTCAATTGGATTTGATCCAGTCCATTAGAAAGGAGTTAGGGGATGGAGTTTTGATCTGTGGGAGCTTCGATCTGCATGGTAATATGTCTTCTGAATTTGTCCAGAGCTTGAATCTGTTAACCGCATATCGTACAGCTCCACATGTGGATGGCCCCCAAACCCGGTTAAGAGCAGTCAAGCTGCTGGTAAATGCCTTACGAAACCAATGGAAACCGGTAGTGGCTCATGTTAACGTTCCCATTCTTATCCCTGGTGAAAAGGGTATTACCGCCGTTGAACCTCTTAAATCTCTTTACGGGCATCTCCCGGATATCGCTATGCAAGAGGGTCTTCTTGATGCTTCGATCTTTGTAGGAATGCCCTGGACCGACGTTCCCCGGGCAGGTATGAGTATTCAGGTGGTCGCTCAAGATAAATCATATCTCACCACGGCCCAGAATGAGTTACGGAGGCTGGCAACGCAGCTTTGGGATAAAAGGCAGATGTTACAATTCGACGTACCGACTGATAATATTAGAGGAGCGGTGGAGACAGCTCTTAAATCGGAAGAATCGACCGTATTCATTACTGACTCGGGGGATAATACCACCGCCGGCGCCGCCGGGGATAATACGCTGGTCCTTGAATACCTCATTTCTCAGGGTGTCCGGAATGCGATTGTAGCTGGTATTGTTGATCCGGAAGCAGTTCGGTACTGTGATGAGGTCGGGGTTGGAAATGAAGTTTCTATCACCATAGGAGGGAAGATTGATACGGTATTTGGTAAATCTTTGGAAATAAGAGGAATAGTTAAGATGGTTTCAAGTTATGATTCATTAACAAGAAGGAAACCGGCGGTGGTAGAATTGGATGGCATTGACCTCGTGCTACTCACTGACCGGCGGTCATTCATCTCGCCCCAGGATTTTGAAGAGGTAGGTTTGAATCCTCTGGATTATAAGATAGTCGTTGTCAAACTAGGATACTTATTTCAGGGTTTAAGGGATATTGCCCCTATGGCGATAATGGCTCTTACTCCTGGATTTGCAAATCAGGCAATCGAGGGTTTGCCTTACCAGCATGTAAATAGACCTATCTATCCGTTGGATGAAGATATGCAATGGGACTTTACAATCATTTATTAATGGCTAATCTTATATTAAAAGTTTTGAACTGTAAATTTTCAGTCGCACTGAATAGGTAATTTGATTTGGATTTGTTTTCATTATGGAAAACCTCATGGAGCCACTGATGAGATTGGATTTATAACAGCTCGATTCATATTTTATTTCTTTCGATGATTTTCAAGGCTTATGATTTGGAGGTTTTCTCCCAGAGATACGTTGAGTTCAAAGCTTTAAATTAATCCCAGGTAGGACTTTACCTGAAACTTTACCGGGCATTCCATCCCATCTCCTTCAACCACTTGCCATTATGCTTCTCCACCAAGGGTTTCTGAATTTATTTGCTGATGCGTATTAGTTCCAGAGTCGTAGCAGAATCTTTGCCCATCAAAACAGTGTACCCGACAATGTCGGTGAACCCTCTTTCGACTCGAATGAATTAATAAATTCGGGACTTCGGCGGGCAGGCATGATGGCAGCAAGAACTCGCCGTTGGCTCATAAATCACAAGTTACACACTGAAGTTACGTGTTCATATACTTCAAGCCCAGTCGCCAATAAGACCACCTCGTGAGTTGTGACACGCTTGGAATAAGGTATGCAACGTCAGGGTGATGGTAGCTCATTAGTCGGTCCAAGTCTTGAGTGTTGAATGCCTCGATTATGTTCTGTTGCAATTCCCTCACTTCGATTTCCTCCAATTGGCAGATTTGCCGACTAAAATTATGTAAAATATTGTATCTTGTAAAATGGCCTCAACTCACCAATTAGCCTCATCCATTATACCTAAGTAAAGAACAAAGGCCTGACTAATAAGAAGAAAATCACAAATAGTTTATTTTATTCAATTATGTAAAGTATATTTGTCTTTTAGTAAAACATACATTCCATTTAACGTATTATGAATCAAAAACAATTTCTTGATTACGAGGGTAAAAAGCTTCGAAAATTTAAATTATTGCCAAATTCCATATAAAACAATTGGTTTTGGACTTATGATTTTGTCAGTAATCAGTTTAATTATCCTCTCTATTCTCACTGGTGAAATTGAATTTATGAAATCATTAGCCAAAAATGGCCTTTTAATTTCAATGTTAATCATATCAATATCAAAGGATAAAGTAGAGGATGAATTTACAATTCAGTTAAGGGCCAAATCTTATTCTTTAGCTTTTGTGATCGGTGTAATTTATGCTATCATACAACCTTACGTGAACTACTTTGTGAGCTCAGTATTAATACCAGAAAAAGTAATATTTGCCGAATTCGACTCTTTTGTTATACTCTGGTTTATGCTCGCTATACAACTAGCCTTCTATTATGTATTAAAAATTACGAGATAATGCGAAATTCGATTAAAGTCGAAAGAGCCATTCTGAATATAACTCAAGAAAAATTAGCAGAATTAATTGGGGTATCCAGACAGACAATAAATTCGATTGAAAAGAACAGATATGTGCCATCTACAATACTTGCGTTAAATATTTCGAAAGTTTTTAATAAAACAGTAAATGCTATTTTTGTACTAGAAGAAAATGATTAGTAACCCAGGTATAACATCGTGTATAAATTATAGTGGTTTAGATGCATAACCGGAATACAATTAATAAATTAAAATTCAGATGTAAGCCGAAAAGTTAGTGCCTTAGTACATAATTATATAACACAAAATAACCTTTATCTTAGCTGAATGGTTTGCGCTTCGTAAGATGCCAAAAGCCATACTCAAGACCGTTGAGCGTCATATTACAGAAATAATCTATGAACAAAAAAACTGAATTATGAAAAAAAGAATCATTTGTTTATTTGCAGCAATCTCAATAGTAACTTTTAGTTGCAAGCAAACTCCAGAAAAAAATGAGGTGCAGGAATCGACTGACAAGCTTGCAAAAAGCTATGATGAATTAAAAAATATTGATTTTGAAACGTTAAAAAAGGAACTTGGGATGGATGGAAAAGAGAAAGACGGGCAATTCAAAATTACAGTTCCTCAAAATGACCTCAATATTATGGTTGATGGCTTTAAAATTATTCCTCCTATGGGATTAGGTAGTTGGGTTGTATTTGCTCCAACTTCAGATCAAACAATGATTATGGGCGATATAGTTGTTACTGAAAAAGACCTTAAGCCTGTGCAACAAGAAGTAATAAAACAAGGATTAATAATTACAGCAATTCATAATCATTTTGTTCGTAATGAACCTGATGTGATGTATATGCATATTGGGGGTATGGGCAATGAAAAAGAATTAGCAAAAAGTGTCAAAGCCGTATTTAATAAAGTAACCGAAATAAGGGGTGCCAATCCTGCCAATGCTGATGTTTCAGTAGTAGAAAACACTCTTGACACAAATATGATTGATAGTATTTTAGGATTCAGCGGAACTATGAATAACGGAGTATACAAATTAACTATAGGACGACCTGACGTGGATTTAAAAGAGCACGGTGCTCCGGTAAGTTCATTCTTAGGCTTTAATACTTGGGCAAGTTGGCAAGGCACACCTGAAAATGCGGCTGTAGCGGGTGATTTTACAATGCTTGCAGATGAAGTAGCATCGGTAGTTAAAACTTTGATTGAAAACGATATCGAAGTAGTTGCCCTTCATAATCATATGGTTCACGAAAATCCGAGAATTTTCTTTCTCCATTATTGGGGTGTTGGACCAGCAGAGAAATTAGCGAAAGGATTAAAAGCGGCATTAGACGAAACAGGAGCAACAAGGGAATAAAAAATCGTAAACTTAAAAATACGAATGCACAACCTTGCAGGGCATTGGATATGGAAGCTGCCGTTTTAGGTGTTAAGTACCGGGTAGCGCCTGTTCTATCCTACCAGTTTAGTTCAAGTAAGTCCCCCGGGTCAATTTGATTGCAGGTAACGATCCAGACATGGCCCTGTGCCTAGATGATTTTCACTTCTAAGATAGTGGTGGATTTATTAGCACCATTTTATTTTTAGGCGCTCAGTTTATTTATATTTAATTTGTTCATATTTAGCATAATGCCACCGTTATTTTTACACGGCATTAGTGGAAGTTATTTTTTCAGTTTGAATTCAGGATTAGAATAAGATGGTATACAAAACGGTGGAAAGTACATCTGACAAATTGATTGTTCATCTAATCAAGGAAGTTGAAACTCCATTGAATGGATATAGATCCAAAAGATATTCTTGTTGTGGAGATAGACCTCGATCCGGAGAATCCAAAATACCTTGCACGAGGATTGGGACTGGGGGCCCTGGTTTGCGAGATTCGAAAGTGATACAAGTGATTATTGGCCTAAAAAACTAATTAAAACTCAGTACGGCCAGGAACTGATTTAACCAATAATTTCCCCAAGTGGGCTTTCATAATTTGGCGTGACAAACTCAGACCAATTCCAGAACCTTCTATTTTGGTGGTATAGAATGGGGTGAAAATGTTGCCAATTTCGTCAGTGGGAATTCCTGATCCATTGTCAATAACCTTTATTATGATCTCACGATCCACATTGAACGCCTTTAATTTGATCTTTTTATGAGTATCGACATCCAAGAGCCTCCGTTAGTTGCAATTAACACATCCTAATTTACTTCCAAAGTCTGGCTATCCGTGTGGATATATCGTGCCAGGGCAGCACACCTTGGACAGCTCTGTCAAAGGGAATCACATCCTAAAAGTTCAAAGTGGGGATATAACAAACCCACCGATTTGTTTTAAGAGAATGCAACGAAAAAATTTTGAGATAGGAAGTTGAGGAAGTATAACCTTTAACCCTCGGTCAACCAGAAATTGGAGGCAACAAAATGAATCAAAACAATCTGAAATCTCTATTATTTCTTCAAATCTAAGAAAATCCCTCATGGGAACTATATATGGCAAAAAAAGAAGATGGGAGTTCGACACCACTGAAATAATGTTGAGTGATAGGCATAAGTAAGCTAAACCACAGCTAATTATTTGAACCGTTTATAAAAAATTTTTGTCTAGCCTAAAGTATATAACTCCGTTGTTTGGTTTGTCTTCCTGATTATAGTAACTTGAAGCACTATGGCTCAATTCACTATTAAAATTAACGGAGAAGATCACCAGGTTGATGTTGCTCCGGATACACCCATGTTGTGGGTATTGCGGGATCATATGAATCTCAATGGAACCAAATATGGTTGCGGAATCGGATTGTGTGGCGCCTGCACTATTCATGTAGATGGGGTGGCCACCAGATCATGCTCACTGCCTGTCTCCGTTGTGGGAGAAAGTGCTATCACCACCATTGAAGGGTTGTCAAAAAAACATGATCATCCGATTCAGCAAGCCTGGCTGGAACACGATGTACCTCAATGTGGATATTGTCAACCCGGTCAGATAATGAACGCTGCTTCTCTTTTGAATCAAAACCCAGATCCAACTGACAGTGAAATCGACATCGCAATGAATGGAAATATCTGCCGTTGCGGTACCTACATTCGTATTAAAGCAGCGATCAAAACAGCCGCCAAAATCGGTTAATTCCTACATCTAAGTGACATACTTATTCAAAACTACCCGATCATGACATTTATCAAAACAACTTATAACCGAAGATCTTTTCTGAAAGTTAGTGCCTCTGCAAGTGGGGGATTGGTGCTTGGATTCAGCTGGCTGGCATCTTGCAGCCCAACCGCCGAACAATTGGTCCAAATGCCGGAAGAATGGTTTAACATCAATGCCTTTTTAAAAATTGGTGACAATGGGCTCGTTACCATCATGTCTCCAAATCCTGAAATCGGACAGAATGTCAAGACTTCAATGCCTATGATCGTGGCCGAAGAGCTTGATGTAATCTGGAAAGATGTAATTGTTGAACAGGCCGGTCTCGATACCAAAAAGTATACCCGGCAATTAGCTGGAGGTAGTCAATCTATCCGTCAGGGATGGCAAAGTTTACGCATGGCGGGAGCTACGGCCCGACATATGCTCCTCCAAGCGGCAGCAAAACAATGGAGTGTTCCTATATCAGAACTATCTACAGAAGGTGGTATTATCACCCATCCTTCAGGGAAATCGGCCGGGTACGGTGAAATGGCTTCTGCAGCAGCGAACCAGAACGTGCCGGAAGAAGTTGAGTTAAAGAATCCCGAAGATTTTAAAATCATTGGAAAACCAACTAAAAATGTCGATGGACCTAAGATTATTAAGGGAGAACCTCTTTTTGGCCTGGACTATCAACATGAGGATATGTTGATAGCAATGATTGAGCATCCTCCCGCTTTTGGCATGAAACTGAAATCGGTAGATGGTAGTGAGGCCCGGTCTATGCCTGGTATCAAAGATGTGTTTACGATCGATTCGCTTCCTGAAGGTACGGAAAAGCAGTGGTCTGATGTCAATGCTTTCCCGCAATTGGTTGTAGTGGTAGGCAATACCACATGGGAAGTGATGAAGGCGAAGAAAGCTTTGAAGATTGAATGGGAACGCGTTTCTGAAGGGGAAAGTACCTTGGATTATAAAGAAGGGTTAACCAAATTGCTTGAAAAACCTGCTGAAGAACCAGCAAGAAAAGACGGAGATCCCGATTGGGCCTTTAAAAACGCTGCCCTGGTAATCGAAAAAACCTATACTGCTCCGTTTCTGGCACACAACACCATGGAGCCCATGAATTTCTTTGCTAACGTAACTTCAGATAGGGCCGAATTAGTAGGTCCTATCCAGACGCCTGAGTATATGAGCAAAACTGCTTCAAAGGTACTGGGACTTCCGGAAGATAAAATTGCCATCATGATGACCCGTATGGGAGGCGGTTTTGGCCGGAGGTTGTATGGCCATTTCGGGATTGAAGCGGCGGTAATTTCTCAGAAGATCAACGCTCCTGTGAAATTGATATATACGCGTGAGGACGATATGACGCAGGGCACATACCGGCCTGCTTACAAAGTGAAATACCGCGCAGCGCTGGATGAAAATAACAAATTGATTGGCTTTCATGTCCGGGGTGCAGGTACCAATGGCAGCCTTGTTTTTGCTAACCGGTTTCCGGCAGGAACAGTTGATCATTACCTGGCTGAAAATTATGTATTGGATTCCAATATTTCCGTAGGTGCCTGGCGGGCGCCCCGTTCCAATTTCATCGCTTGTGCAGAGCAATCCTTTTTGGATGAAGTGGCGGAGGCAGCAGGCAAAGATCCAATCGATTTCCGCCTTGAACTATTTGACAGAGCTATTGCAAATCCACTTATCCTGAATGATCCTGAAAAGATGGCAGATGTAACCAGAGACTTTCTGTTCGAGACGGTGGCAAAAGGCGAGTCGGCAAAATACATTCCTAAAGACACCAAAAGAGCATTACGCAATATCATTCCTGAGTTAGCTGGACAGCCAGCTAGGAGTGAGGTCGGGCGTGACGCATTGGCATTATCAGAAATAATATAATCAAAATGAACATAAAAGATAAGCTATTACAAGCCAAAAAGCATGTGAAAGCATTAGACAAAGAGATAAATGAGATAGGTGAACTGTTTGGGTATCACCTCAAGTACGATGGTGCAGCAGACAGAATTGCTAAAATCATACCAACAAAGCGTGTTGTTAAGCACAACAGGAAGTATCTCAGTGGTGCAATCGTGCACGGAGAGAGAGCAGAAGAGGCTCGCACTAAGCTACGAGAAATGGTTGAGAAGAAAAACGTTGAATGGGTGTCTAAGAACATGGGGCAAGAGCA
>JADFHN010000044.1 GCA_022567155.1 Bacteroidota bacterium | reverse complement strand
TATTACATATCAGGCATATATTGATGGAAATCCAGTTTCCGAATCAGTTGCAGGAGATGGAGCAACGATTACACTGGATGCCGCTACCACAGGGCTGTTAGAGGGTGATTACTTAATTGAGGTTTTAGCTGTGAAAGCCGGATGTTCTTCCATTCCTCTTGAACAGAATGCTGCAGTAGCACTGTCTGCAATTCCTGATTCACCCCTGGTTACTGATACACAACTATGTTCAGGCCAATCAACAACGTTAGTGGCTTCCGGAGCGCCCGGAGGCGGTAGTTATAATTGGTACACATCGTTGACAAGCACAGATCCGATCCCTGGAGAAAATGCAGGGAGTTTGGTTGTGGATAATCTCATTGAAACAACTACCTATTATGCTACAACCGTCAATTCTTCCGGATGTGAAAGTGGTGAGAGAGTAGCAGTAACAGCAACAGTAACCGCAGCAACTGAAGTAGAATCGATCACAAACGATGCAGTGTGTACAGGTGATGCAGCAACACTCGTAGCATCAGGAGCGCCTGTTGACGGAAGCTATAACTGGTATATTAATCCGGACGATGTCGATCCTGTGCCGGAAGAAGAAGGAGCGGAATTTGTTTTCGCCGAACTCATGGAAACAACAACCCTGTATGTGGCTGTAGTAAATAGCACAGGCTGCGAAAGCAGTGCAAGAGTAGCAGTTACAGCGGAGGCAGTACCTGTATTTGCTGTTATAAATACAACTAATGGCAATGGTTGCTCGGGTTCATCTGTTGAATTAACCGCATCGGGAGCGCCGGATAATGGTACATACAACTGGTACGAATCAGCAATTGCTGCGGATCCTATTGATGGAGCCAATGGCGCTGTTTTCCAAACTCCTGTGCTTGAAGTAAGCAGATCATACTTTGTGACTGCCGTAAACAGCATTGGTTGCGAAAGTCTGGTAAGGAAAGAAGTAAAAGCAAATGTTGAACCTGTCTACCTGGTTGGTGATGTAGAAAACGGATTGGGTTGCCCGGGAGAAAGTGTAACGCTGACTGCTTCCGGAGCGCCTGACAATGGATCTTATAGATGGTATGATGAAGCCGGGATAATTATCGAAGGTGAAACAAGCAACACGTATATCACTCCGGCTCTTGAAGTGACAACCGGATTTAGTGTTTCAGTTGTCAATTCTGTGGGATGTGAAAGCAACCTGGTTGCTGTAACTGCTGAAATAAATAATGAAGCGCTAACTGTTCAGGCTGAAGATGCCTTTACATGTGGAACGGGAGATGTCGCATTGGTTGCGACAGGTGCACCTGATGGCGGTTCCTACCAGTGGTTCAATGAAGCAGGCGACCTGGTAGGTACGGATGCTGAATTTGTAGCGCAGGGTATCGTACAAAATACGGTGTACACAGTTCAGAGTATTTCAGCTACAGGCTGCGTAAGTACATTGAAAGAAGTAGTTGCCGGATTCAGGGAAGCAATAAGTAAGCCGGTGATTGAGCGTGATCAGGATATCCTGCATACATCCACCCAGGCGGATTCGTATCAGTGGTTCAGGGATGGTGTACTGATAGAAGGAGAGCGGGGAAGTTCGTTATTGCACACCGACCTGGGAGCTTACCAGGTTGAGGTTGAAATAAACGGATGTTCCAATATTTCAGAAACCTTTGTGGTAACTGCAATAAGTGACCTGATATACGGAGAGTTGATAAACCTTTATCCAAACCCTGCGAATAATTTCATACGGATTTTAATAGAAAATCTCACTGCGAAAAAATACACGTTACTGGTATTTGAGATAAGTGGTAAAATTGTATTTCATGAAGAATTAACTATTACTACGGGTAAATTAGATAAAGAACTCGATATCAATCAATATGATAATGGTGTATATTTTGTAAAATTGACTGATGGTGAGTATGTTTATACCGGAAAGTTTGTAAAAAGGTAGGTTGATGTTGAAATATTTTTTACGACCGGGCAGGATCTTATTGGTTGGCTTAGGGATTCTGCTGACATCATCTGTGTTTGCACAACCTGGCAATCCGGGGGATGATCCTGATATTCCAATAGACGGAGGAATCAGCCTTCTGATCGCTGCGGGTGCGTTGTACGGTTCTAAAAAGATCTACGACGCGCGGAGAAAAAAGTAAGAGTAAAACATAGGTGGCTTGTTAATTAGTATGGACAGGTTTATTAAAAACCTTAAGATATTACCCAGGTGGATCATCATTCTGATCGATCTGGGTTTATATTTATTCGCTGTTTTTTTAGGATATTTACTGCGATTCAATTTCGATTTTGCTGCCATTGAATCCAGTAATCTTTTCTTTGGCATTCCTTTATTTGTCGGAGCTGGATTTATAGCTACTTTAATTACCCGTAGTTATTCCGGTATCATCCGATATACAGGCTTTCAGGATGCAGTGAGGGTATTTATGACGGTTTCGCTGGCTTCATTATTTTGCGCAATAGCTAATTTAATAAATGGCGAGATATTCGGAAAAAACCTGATACCCTATTCCGTGCTTGTAATTGCCTTTATGGCTTCCACCGTATTGCTGGTAAATTACAGGGTAATGATTAAATATGTTTTTGCGTATTACGCACGTGCAAAAACTATTTTTGATAATGTACTCATTTTTGGAGCCGGAGAGTCCGGACAAATTACAAGTGAAATATTACAAAAAGCGCCTGGTACAAACGTACGCGTATTAGGTTACCTGGAGGATGATTTAAATAAAATAGGCAAAATGCTGAACGGGGTAAAAATTTATTCGGCAAATGGAAATCTGGAATCGCTTATCAGATTATTGAATATCAAAGAAATGATAATTTCGATCCAGAATTTAACTGTGACACGTAAAAGCGAGTTGGTTGACACATGTATTAAGCTGGGCGTAAAGGTGAAGCATGTGCCCCCGGTATATCGCTGGACGAGGGGAGAGCTGAGTGCGGGACAGATCAAGGAGGTAAAGATCGAAGATCTCCTCGGACGCGAATCCATAAAACTGGATAATTATTATGTAAACAAAGAGCTGAAAAATAAACGGATACTTATTACCGGTGCTGCCGGTTCGATAGGGAGTGAACTTGTAAGGCAGGTTGCGCTATATAGCCCATCAGTGATCGTACTTCTTGATCAATGGGAATCCGGATTGTTTGATATTGAAAATGAACTTATACGGTCAAACCCTGATTGTGTCATAAATTCGAAAATACTGGATATTACCAATGAGAGGAGGTTAAAAGCTGTTTTCAGTGAGTTTAAGCCGGATATTGTATATCATGCCGCGGCATATAAGCATGTACCATTGATGGAGAGTAATCCTTCTGAGGCGATCCTGTGCAATGTCGGTGGAACTAAATATATGGCCGATCTGTCCGTGGAATTCGAAGTGGAAAAATTTGTAATGGTTTCTACAGACAAAGCCGTAAACCCCACCAATGTGATGGGGGCATCAAAGCGTATAGCCGAAATGTACGTGCAGGCGCTTAATAATGTGGAGATAAATGCTAAAGGGATAAAAACCAGGTTTGTAACCACCCGGTTTGGCAATGTGCTGGGTTCAAACGGGTCGGTAATTCCTGTATTTGAAGAGCAGATAGCAAACGGAGGTCCTGTAACCGTAACGCACCCGGAGATCACGCGTTTTTTTATGACCATACCCGAAGCCTGTCAGCTTGTGCTCGAAGCAGGAGCGATGGGTAAAGGTGGAGAAATTTTCATTTTTGATATGGGACAGTCGGTAAAGATTACTGATCTGGCCAAAAAAATGATCCATCTGTCCGGTTTTCAGGAAGGGAAAGACATCGATATAATATTTACAGGTCTCCGGGATGGCGAAAAGCTCCATGAAGAACTGTTAACCCATAAAGAAAACAACACACCTACCTATCATACCAAGATACTCATTGCCAAAGTAGAGCAAGTCACCTTTTTCAAAATATCAAGAGAAATAGATAAACTTGTGGAGTTGGCTCAGCTTAATGATGAATATAAAGCTGTGGAAATGATGAAAAAAATCATTCCGGAGTTTGTAAGTAATTCCTCCCGTTTTGAAAAACTGGATAAAACCAGGTATAGCCTGGATTCCTGATTCCCCGTCTTCTGACCACGCTCCAGCGTGGGAAGAATCTGTCGATAAAACCCGTAGTAACGCAGTGAAGAATCTGTCAATCAAAGCCCGGTGCAAACTTACAGATCCTTCACTTTGCTCAGGATGACAACTTCCCGCCCGCCCGAACGGGCGCGGCCCGATTAGGGTAGGTCCGTGCGCTTGCACTTAAGATAACGACTGTATTGATGAAGAAATGTCTGGTGACGGGGTGTCTTCTCGACCTACTGCTGACTGCGTGGTTGTCTTTTACCTATTGCTCCGGATTGCACTCCGAATAAGGACTGAAGATAATATTCAACCTTTACATTCCAGAGAAAGTATCCGTCATTTTTATCAGGATTGCCTCTTTTTGCACCAGATGGAGCAGGTGATCTATCCAGTTCGGGGCGGCGGTCCGCCATAGCCTGAGCCAATGGATCACTAAAGGCGGAAGATCCTGCATGTACGGTGCTGACATCGTCGAGATAGTCGGTGAATGTAAGCCGGTAACCTCCGTCAATGGCAATATTAAACCATGGATTGATTTTATATCTTATTCCCAACCCAACGGGAATAGCAATTGTAAAGGCGCCATATTTTACCAATTCGGTTTCCAGCTTTCGTAAAGGGGTGAATTTTCCAGCGTCAGGAAAGGGATTACCATTGTAATCCTGCTCGGGTATATCTGCTCTCGGACTATACCATGTAGCTGCCAGGCCACCAAATGCATAAATATTGAATTGTGGCCTCTGATAATACCTCATACGTGCTTCATAAAGCCGGGCTATTCCGATTATCGCTACTTCTACGTTATCCGAACGGAAACGCAGGTTTCGTGATTCACGACCCGCTTCCTTATCTGCCTTTCTGTCATCACCCTGAAGCCTGAATAGTGTCACCATTAATTTGGGACTAAAACGTGGATGAATCTGATATTCCAGTCCAAATTCCATGTTTAGCTTGTTGTCAACAAGCAGATCACCGTCATTTTTCAGCTCACCAAAATACGAGGCTGTTCCCATGCCGTAAGACACAACAAAATCCCTGTCTCTCCTTCGCCGGTAGAAACTCTGCGCGTCCAATGCAATTGGAATTAAGGTTAAAATAGCAAGGGCTATATACTTTTTCACGGCGTTTTTATTTGAATGTAAAAAAATAAAAAACAGACAATAAAGCAATTATTTATACTTCTTTATTTTTAATTATTAGAAAAACATTAATAAAGATAATACATTATTGTAACATCTTGCGGTATTTCTTCTTTCCTGAGCCTTGCTTTGGCACCTTTGGTTTAAATATCAGGTCGGTAGGGAGATAGTATTCGGCTTTTATATTAAAAATCGCATAGCCATCCTTTGCATCCGGGTTGCCCCTTGGTGTACCGGGTTCGGCAGGAGGAAATCCCAGCTCCGGTCCCCGGTCAATTAATGCAACCCGTACGGGATCGGTAATATTCTCCGTATTGATATACACGGTGCTTACATCGTCGAGGTAATCAGTAAAAGTGGTTCTGTAGCCGGCTTCTATGTTTATATTCAATTGCGGCATAATTTTGAACTTTATACCAAATCCGGCAGGAAGTACTATCGTTGTACGGCTGTATTTCACATCCTCTGTTGTAAACTTTCTTAAGGAATAGGTAACTCCCTCATAGTCTGTTTTAGGGTTAAAATAGGTAATGCCAAGTCCGGCAAACAGGTACGGATTTACCGCTCTTCGCTGGTAAAAACGTTTCCCTTCTCTGAAAACTCCCCATATTGCTTCAATATTAATTTCGAAATTATTTGATTTAAATGAAAGATTGCGGGCTTTTCTTCCTTCATCGTTTGCTTCTGCGTCACTGCCATCTATCTGGTACCATGTGATTTCAGTGCGTAATGCCCATCTTGAATCAATTTTCCGTTCTAATCCTACGTTCAAATTCGGTTTTGTATCAAAATATTTTCCCGGATTATTCAGTTCACCAAAATAGGAGGTTGTGCCGGTACCCGCTGAAGCAATCCATCTCCTGTCATGATACTTGTTATAAAAACTTTGTGCACCAAGTGACCATGACAAAGCAATGAAGGCAAAAAAGAGAAAAAACATCTTTTTCATTGCGCTAAAGATAAGAATTCAGGATTTAACTTTGGTGATAACGGAATCAAAGTTTTAACCCTTCCTGTTTTCAGCGTTGCAACACCCTGGAATTATGTCGTAATAAATTTGGGTCAATACGTTTTGCCTACCATAACGAAACGAAAGTGGGCTACGCCAAATGTAACTCTGTAAATTTTCGGATTGAAGGCAGGCTGCGCCCACCGTAATGAAATGAAGATGGGCAATCTCCAAATCAAGCGTCATTATCCGCCTGTCCCCTGCCTCGGTGGGGGGAATCGTGCAGCGATGACATACAATCTACAATTCAAACGTCATTACCCGAATCGCGCAGCGATGTCATACAATCCCCAAATCAAACGTCATTATCCGGATCGCGGAGCGATGCCGGATAATCTCCTTGTTTAAGGTAGTAAAACTGATATCAGCGTGTCGTTAGGGGGATTACCCGGTCAAGCCGGGTAATGACGGTACTCTTTCGGGGATTACCCGGATTCTGCCTACGCTTAAGCTTCGGCAGACACGAAACCGGGTAATGACGATGATATAAGGACGGATTACCCGATCCCGTCAGGCAGCGCCGTCGGCAAGCCTATGGCGGCCGATGGATAAACCTTAGCGAGCAGGCAAGCCCCTGCCTTGTGTCGGGGTAGGAGCGTAATGAAGGTGGTTTGACGGGATATTAAAAGTACCTTCCTGGATAAACCATCCCTGACTGGAAGACATAATAAACAAAAAAAGTGATTTATTCCGTGGCGTTGATTAGTTCAGGGCTTGTTTTACCTTATCTGCGGCATCCTGCAACAAGATAGCGGGCATCACTTTGAGGCCGGATTCTTCTATGATTTTTGCGCCCTCTTCCGCATTTGTGCCTTGCAGCCTCACGATAATAGGAATGTCGATATTGCCAATGGATTTGTAGGCTTCTACCACACCGGTGGCCACCCTGTCGCAGCGTACAATCCCTCCGAATATATTGATAAGGATCACTTTTACACTTGGTTCTTTCAAAATAATCCGGAATCCTGCTTCTACTGTTTCTGCACTTGCAGCTCCCCCGACATCAAGAAAGTTAGCAGGCTCACCGCCTGAAAGTTTGATCATATCCATCGTGGCCATAGCCAACCCGGCACCGTTTACCATACAGCCTACATTTCCATCCAGTTTAATGAAATTAAGTCCGGCTTCCGCTGCTTCAACCTCCATCGGGTCTTCTTCCGTCAGGTCTCTCATTTCCATGAGGTCCTTGTGTCTGTAAAGTGCATTGTCATCCAGGTTTACTTTGGCGTCAACTGCAAGAATTTTGTTGTCAGAGGTTTTCAACACCGGGTTTATTTCAAACATGGATGAGTCCGTATTGTCGTATGCGTTGTACAGGGCAAAAATAAACTTTACCATTTCCTTAAAAGCCTGCCCCTCCAGTCCAAGCCCGAATGCCACTTTTCTTGCCTGAAACCCCTGTAACCCTACGCGTGGATCGATCCATTCTTTCAGGATCTTTTCGGGTGTGTTGGCAGCAACGGTCTCAATATCCATTCCTCCTTCGGTTGATGCCATGATTACATTGCATTCTTTGGCTCTGTCGAGTAAAATACTTATATAATATTCTTTAGGTTCCGATTCGCCCGGGTAGTACACATCTTCAGCGATCAGCACTTTATTTACCTTTTTTCCTGCCGGTCCGGTCTGGTGTGTAACCAGCGTGCCGCCTAATATGGCGCCGGCTTTTTCAGATACTTCATCAATACTTTTAGCTAAAACAACGCCGTTCGATCCCGTTTCTTTTACCTTTCCTTTTCCCCTTCCGCCGGCATGGATCTGTGCCTTGATTACAAACCACCCGGTACCGGTATCTGCGTTTAATTGTTTTGCCGCTTCGGCGGCTTTTTCGGGAGTATCGGCTACAATACCTTCCTGAATGTTTACTCCAAAACGCTTTAATATCCCTTTTGACTGATATTCATGGATGTTCATAAAGTGCGCGAATTGAGTGGCGAATAAAATTTTTAGATGATATAAAACTATGCGAATCTACTTTATTTGAAAAGATATAACAAGTGGAAATTATGCCATGTGGAGACTTAAAATGTGAATATCTTTTATTGAATCCTGCTTGTCTGATCACAGTTATTTCCTATGTTTGAATATATAACCCAAAATAATGCTGACCGCTGAGAATATTCATAAATCATACGATAGCCTGGAAGTGCTGAAAGGAATTGACTTACACGTTCAAAAAGGCGAAATAGTGTCCATAGTGGGCGTTTCCGGTGCAGGTAAAAGTACGTTGTTACACATTCTGGGCACACTGGATAATCCCGATACCGGTAAAATATTACTGAGCGGGAAAGAGATCACTACATTGTCTAATAAAAGAATAGCGGGATTCAGAAACAGGCATATTGGTTTTGTATTTCAGTTTCATAACCTGCTTCCTGAGTTTACAGCCCTCGAAAATGTATGTATTCCGGGATTTATAGCCGGCATAAAGCAGGAAGAAGTTTATCGAAAAGGGGAGGAGTTGCTCGAGAAATTAGGGTTAGGACCGCGAAAAGACCACAAGCCATCCGAACTATCAGGCGGGGAACAGACACGTACGGCTGTGGCAAGGGCATTGATCAACAATCCTGATATTATTTTCGCCGACGAACCCAGTGGGAACCTGGATTCAAAAAATGCGAAAGAACTGTACGACCTGTTTTTAAAACTTAGGGAGGAATTTGGCCAAACCTTTGTGATTGTTACGCATAACCCGGAACTCGCAAAATTGGCTGACCGGATTTTGGAAATTAAGGACGGAGTCATAGTGAAATAAAGCAGGACCCTGGTAAATGACCGCACAGGCAATTGCATGCAGAACTTAAAAATTTAGCCCACCTATTTACATCATTAAAAAAGTAAATAAATATTTTTTCGATTACCAAAAGAATCCGTATAGGTTTTCGTTGAAAACCATTTTAATTGAACCAATTTTGTTTGCTCTTAGATATTTCTTCTTCCGGATATGAATATTGGTAGGTGTATATGCACATAACAAAGGGAGTCAGATACATGTTAATAGCCACATTTTTCTTCTCGCTGATGAATGTAGGCGTTAAATACCTGTCCCATATTCCAGCTGTCGAAATCGTATTTTTCCGGTCAGTTGTTTCACTTGTATTGAGTTTTTCTTTTCTAAAATTCAAACGAATTCATGTTTGGGGGAATAACAAAAAGCTGCTTATAGCCAGAGGTATGGCAGGAGCCATGTCTCTTGTGCTGTACTTCACCACGCTGCAGGCCATTCCGTTAGCAGGTGCGGTATCCATTCAGTTTCTGTCACCGATATTTACCGCAATTCTGGGCATTTTTATCGTTAACGAAAAAGTTGCAAAACGGCAATGGCTGTTTTTCCTGCTTTCTTTTGCTGGTGTGGTAATCATTCAGGGCGTCGATAACCGGATGACCACTTTTTATTTTTTTATCGGTATTCTGGCAGCCTTGTTTTCCGGAATAGCCTTTAATATTATCAGAAAACTGGGCGTTTCCGAAAATCCACTGGTGATCGTGTTCTATTTTCCGCTTGTTACCATTCCTGTAACCGGGCTTTACATACTTACGGATTGGGTTACTCCGAACGGCATAGATTTACTGATAATTATTTTAGTTGGGATCGCTACACAAATAGCCCAGGTGTATATGACTAAAGCGTTTCAACATGAAGAATTATCAAAAATTGCAAGTTTGAGATATATTGGGATCATTTATGCCTTGGTATTTGGTCATATTTTATTTGGTGAAAAATTTGAAATTTTTAGTTATGCCGGTATGGTTTTAGTCCTGGCGGGTGTAATGCTAAATATCTGGTACAAACAACGACATATTTCCAGTCCTGTGGAAAAGGAAAATAAAATCACCAAAACTACCATTCAATAATTGATTATTGCTTACACCACCACTATGCTGTTTCGATTGTTTTATTTTGCTATTAATATCGAAATAAATAATTTTGAATTACCGGTATTCGGTTAAATCTCCTCCTGGAAGGGTAAAAAATTGATTATCAATGAGAAAAGTCTCATTTTCATCAATAGAAATAATAAGATTGGTATTTTACAAGAATCATAAAAACCATCTTAGTTTAACTTTAAATGACCTTTTTTTAGCAGTTCTTATTTTTCCCGGATGCTAGTAGTATTGAATAACTCAAAAAACTATAATTATGTCAGGACACAGTAAATGGTCAACCATAAAGCATAAGAAAGCTGTCCTTGATGCCAAACGGGGAAAAATATTTACCAAACTTATTAAAGAAATCACCGTTTCGGTACGGGAAAAAGGGTCTGATGCGGAATCTAATCCCCGGCTGCGATTGGCTATTCAAAATGCCAAAGGCGCCAATATGCCAAAAGATACCATTGAACGTGCAATTAAGAAGGGTTCGGGTGAAGGTGGTGCCGATTACATTGAAGTGACTTATGAAGGCTATGCGTCACATGGTGTTGCCGTATTTGTGGAATGCACAACCGACAATATAAACCGGACAGTGTCAAATATCAGGTCTGTTTTTGCAAAAAGCGGGGGGAGCCTGGGAACAAATGGTTCGCTGGAATACATTTTTGACCGTAAAGGGGTTTTTGTAGTGCCTTTGCCAGAAGACCCGGATGAAGATGACCTCATTCTTGATCTGATAGATGGCGGTGCAGAGGAAGTGGAGATAGAAGAAGCCATGATCCACATGACTTGTGAGATGGAAGATTTTGGGAATATGCAGAAAAAGCTGGAAGACATGAACCTTGAGCCACAATCAGCAGAATTGCAGCGGATACCCAACACCTATGCGAATCTTGGTGATGGCGCTTTCGGGCAGGCAATGAAATTAATTGAAACCCTCGAGGACGATGATGATGTTCAAAAAGTGTATCATAACATCGAAGCCACGGATGAACAATTAGCAAACCTGATAAACCAAACCTGACGGGTTTTGAAAAATCCATCAGGAGTGACTCATGGTTTACGTCTTTTTATCTTACTTTTTCTATCAGGTCTGCGGTACGGGCAGAGTAACCTGCTTCATTATCATACCAGCCGATCACTTTTATAAGATTGCCATTTGCAGATGTTAATGCTGAATCGAAAATATTGGAATGCGGATTGCCGACGATGTCAATAGATACAATCGGATCTTCGGTGTATTCAAGAATACCTTTCATGGGTCCTTCGGAAGCATCTTTCATAGCCGAATTGATTTCTTCAGCAGTAGCTTCGGTTTTAAGTATGCATACCAGATCGGTGAGCGAACCGTCAGGAATAGGCACGCGCATGGCAAGACCATCTAATTTTCCTGCAAGGTGAGGCAGCACAAGTCCTACGGCTTTGGCAGCGCCGGTAGAAGTAGGCACAATGCTGCAGGCTGCAGCCCTTCCTCTGCGCAGGTCGCTGTGAGGTGAATCCTGAAGCCGTTGATCGGCTGTGTAAGCGTGTATAGTGGTGATGTACCCTTTTTCGATACCGAAATTGTCATCAAGCACTTTTGCCATGGGCGCCAGGCAGTTGGTGGTGCAGGACGCATTGGAAATAATGGTTTCTTCACCGGTAAGAATATCGTCATTTACCCCCAGCACAACAGTTGGTATATTGCCCTTTGCAGGAGCCGAAATAATCACCTTTTTAGCGCCGGCTTCAATATGCTTTCCTGCACCTGCCTGATCTCTGAACAAACCTGTTGATTCAAGAACGATATCAACGCCCATTTCTCTCCATGGAAGACTGGCTGGATCCCGTTCAGCCAGAATCCGTATTTCCTTTCCGTTTACAATAAATGTATTACCACTAACTTCTATTGTGCCATCAAACCGGCCATGTACGGAGTCGTACTTTAACAGATGAGCCAGTGTAGCCGGATCAGTCAGGTCATTGATGGCTACCACATCAATACTATCCTTTTTCAATAAATCTTTGAAAGTCAGTCGCCCGATTCTTCCAAAACCATTAATCGCAACTTTTGTCATTTTAATCAAATTTTAAGTGTCTAACAATGTGCCGCTAAAGTACTATCCAATCGAACGAATATCAATTCGTTAGTAAAATGCTTTCGTTGTTGTAAAGTATTTCAATGTAGTCCGTGTGATTAACCGAATTTACTTACCTGTTCAAGCCGGGCTCTTTTTCATTTTCGTAAAATTTAACCTGTACCTGTATCCAATCAAGCATTTGAAAAGAGCTGCATACCTAAAACATTTATAACCAGCCTGCAGGGTGGGAACGCAACAATGCAGTGTACCAATAGGTTGTGTTCGATTTCCCTGAATTTTATGAATAAAAAAAGCCTCATACTACTTGTATTATGCGTAAGGAAGGAGTATTAATTGGCCAGCCTTTCCATCCGTTAATGAATTGGTGTCGGTTAAATATGGGATCGATAGAAGAGGTGAAAAAATTCGGTACTACCCTGGGAAAAGGTATGTCATGATATGTTATTAGTGATAATTGCAAATTGAATGGAAATAGTCCTGTATTACAAAGGATAAATTGCATAAATGATGTTTCGATAGGTGAATTTCATTTAGGTAATTGTAATATTTTGGATTAAATTAATAATTTACTAAATATCTGATCCTGCAACCGCCATGCAATTCATTAAATATTTAGTTTTTATTGTTTTCATGTTTTCTTTCATTGTAGGTAATGCTCAGGAAACACAGAAATCCGATACCTCAACCTACAGGGTAACCACCAAAGATGGTAACGAGTTTATTGGAAATATCATATTTGAAGATGATCGGCAAATTACGCTGCGAACATACAGTTTAGGTCAGATCACTATACAAAAAACGGATATTAAAAGCCTGATAAAGGTTGAGAAATCGAGACTGGTTGATGGAGTATATTGGTTTGACAACCCTCAGGCCACACGTTATTTCTGGGCTCCAAACGGATACGGCCTACATACCGGAGAAGGCTATTATCAGAATGTATGGATCTTTTTCAACCAGGTTTCCATTGGGTTGAATGAAAACTTTTCCATAGGATTTGGTATGATGCCTTTGTTTTTAATTGCGGGGTCACCTACACCAGTATGGATAACGCCCAAATTTTCCATTCCCATAAGTAATGATAACTGGGCGCTGGGTGGGGGTGTTTTGGCCGGGACCGTAATAGGTGCATCAGGTACAGGATTTGGCATCGTTTATGGTACCACGACGTTTGGTAGTAAAGATTCCAATGTTTCTTTTGGATTGGGATATGGGTATGCTGGCGGTGATTTTGCTTCGAGTCCGACCATAAATGTCAGCGCCATGATCCGCACTGGTGCACGAGGGTATATAATAACTGAAAATTACTATATAGGAAGCGCGGGTGAAAATGTGCTGATCCTATCTGTTGGAGGTCGCAGAATTATTAATCGTGCGGGTCTTGACTTTGGCTTGTTCACACCCTTGGTATCAGGAGAAGAGTTTATTGCCATACCCTGGCTGGGTCTTACCGTACCTATAGGCCGGATACCCGGTGAGTATGGCGTGTTTAACAAATAATAATCGTAGAAATATGGTAACTGGAAATCTCAATTCCATTTTAATTATTCCTCCCTTGTATTTGCCCTTCATTAGGTTAGTCGTATGATTAGCTGGATGAAATTCATGATTTCAGTTCACAAGAAATCGTACGTTTATTCTAAAGGTAGTTCTCTACCTTGAGGAGGACGAGCGATAAGCCGAAATTTCTCAATGGTACGGACACACGCGTTCCATCGTAGAATAGCATCATCATCGTCATCCGGGCTAAGCTTATCTGCACGTTGAAAAGCTTCCATTGCTTCTTCCAGCCATTCATACGCATCATGCCGGCAGCCGGGAAGTCCACGGGACAATGCGGCTTTGGATTCACGTTCAAGAATGATTCCTCTATAGTACTCACGTTTGAAATCATCTTTGATTCTAGGCAAAAGTTCGTTAGGTGTCTTGCTGGTGACTCCTTGATTGAATTGATCGGTCAGGATAAGTACAAACATGATTATCGCTTCCTGATTGTCGGGATCAATGGCCAAAATATCACGGCATATACTTTCTGCCTCGATTGGGTCGTTTAACAATCGATATCTATCTACTTTTTCCAAAGCTCTTTGGATACCTTTCTTGCTAATAGGTTTTAGTTCATTCATAGCCGTATTACTTTATGAATGGGTTGGGATGTACGCTATACAATATAAGAATCTGTTTGTCAATACAACAGATAAAACTTAAAAATTCCATAAAGAATATGCAGTATATACAGTAATTACCACTGCCGATCCATAGCATATTATGGCAATAAGTAGATTAATACGGTGAAGTTGAAAGCCATCATACAATGTAAACCTGAAACGGTGGGCCCAATGAAACAATGACAAGGATATTATTGCCAATAATATTAACCTGACCATTAAAGGTTCAACCAGTTGGTGTAAGTATTCATAAGAAGGAACATCGACCCAGCCAAAGGGCATGGCTATGCCAAAAAAGACCAGCAAGACCGGTAGAACCAGCGCAGAAATTGCTCCGCCTGCACCGAATAGTGACCACCAAAACGGTTCAGCATGAAACTTCATTTATTTAATATTTAATTGACAATGTTGAATAGTAATATAAAACAGTTAGTTGCAAGCTTTATTACCCACTTCTAAAACTCTTCCAAGGAGGAGACTTTTTGATTCCCCTCCTTGGAGGCCTGTCCCGATTTATCGGGAGGTTATGGGTGGGTCAAATTCAAGTACGAATTTCATTTATTATAGATTATATTGATAAAAGAAACCAACCGATAACTACAGAAATAACTAACCACCCGGCATAATTAGCCAGGACTATCAAAACATCAGGAACTCTGCGCTTACCTACTTTAATCACCATGGCTTTAGGTGCAAGATTAAACCATGTTACACTATGAAATATTAAACCACACAGGGCAATCATACTTAACAGCATCACTGTTGGGGACTTTAATAATGCAATGAATTCATTGTATGCCTCTTGTCCTTGTGATAAGGCTCTTATCAGAAACAGTAATATGATGGCGAAATAAGCGACAGCCAGGCTGGTCAATTCACGTGTAATAAAAAGCAAATAGCTTGTCCGTTTTGTCCACCACAGAATGGGCATCTTTTTTTTATAAGTCTTGCTTGCTGATTGAGTTGAGTCTGTCATGGCCAAATTTAATTGTCTTTTCCCCAAGGCATTAAAATATTCTTCCACCAGTGACTGGCACCTTCTACTTTGTAGCGCTGAATCGCACCCGCTGGATCAACATTCTCAGGACATACTGCCGAGCAATCACCCACGAATGTGCAGTGCCACATGCCTGTATCATCGCTCAGTGCTTCCATACGTTCCTTATTCCCCTGATCACGGTTATCCATGTTATATCGTTGCGCCAGTGCTATAGCTGCAGGGCCGACAAACTCAGGTTCTAAACCATAAACGGGACAAGCAGAGTAGCATAACATACAGTTGATACACATACTGTATTGCTTGTAGTCAGACAGCTGATCAGGAGTTTGCCTATATTCTTCTTCGACAAGATCTAGATCATCCCGAATAATCCAGGGTTTCACACTTTTTAGTTTGTCCAGAAAATCACTCATTTCAATCACCAAATCCCGGATAACCGGAAAATTTTCCAATGGTTCGATACGAATCGGGCCAGGAGAAAACTTTTCTACAAATGTGTTACAAGTGAGAACCGGTTTACCATTCACCATCATTCCACAGCTCCCACATACGCCCATTCTGCATGACCAACGGTAGGATAATGTACCCTCTAAATGATCTTTTACGTAATTTAATGCATCAAGAATAACCCATTCTTTCTTTAGCGGTATTTCGTAGTTCTGAAAAAATGGCTCTGTATTTTCATCAGGCTTATATCTGAATACTTCAAGGGTTATCAGGTCGTTCATGGTTATGTTGAGTTAGCGTCCATATACTCTTTCACCTGGTGGCCATTTGGTAATGGTTACGGGCTTATATTTAATGTCAGGAAAGTCATTTTCTTTCTGGAAAGCGAGACTGTGAGAAAGGTACTGCTCATCGTCCCTTTCAGTGAAATCTGAGCGTTGATGTGAACCGCGTGATTCTTTGCGCTGTAAAGCAGACTGGATCACTGATTCAGCCACATCCAATAAGCAGGATAATTCCAAAGCATCTATGAATTCAGTATTGAAAGTGCTGCTGCTGTCCGACAACTTCACATTTTTGAACCGGTCTTTCTGTGTTTGAATTTCTTTTTGAGCATTTAAAAGAGAGGTTTCGGTACGATAAATTCCTACACATTCTTCCATGGATTTATGCATGGCCATTCGAATGTCAGCAATTTTCTCAGTTCCATCTGTTTTTTTAAGAAAATGCTCATTCAGTCTTTTTACTTCATCTCTATAGATTGAGTCCAATTCGCTGCTGAATCCGTTTTGAGCTGAGGCGAATTTTGCTGCAGCTTCACCGGCTCTCGCTCCAAAAACAAGGAGTTCAGTGAGTGAATTGGAACCCAGCCGATTGGCACCATTAATACTAACACAAGCACATTCACCGGCTGCGAACAATCCCGGAAGAGGAGTGGCGCCATGGATATCCGTGTCAATTCCTCCCATCATATAATGAACCACCGGCCTTACAGGTATCATCTCCTTTATGGGATCGATGTTTTCGTATTTCAAACAGAGTTCACGGACAAAGGGAAGTTTTTCATTAATGATTTTTTCGCCTAAATGACGTAAATCTAAATGCACATAATTGCCATACGGCCCTTCAAGCGTCAGGCCTTTTTCCTGTTCTTTAACAAAGGCTTGCGAAAGACGATCTCTGGGGCCGAGTTCCATTGAAAGCAGCACAGGCTTTGGTTCAGGTTTTCCTAAATCATAGTCCTGCAAATAGCGATATCCGTCTTTATTCAGGAGATGTCCACCTTCTGACCGCGAAGCTTCAGTTATAAGTATTCCGGTAAAAGGGAGTCCGGTAGGATGATATTGTACAAATTCCATATCTTTAAGTGGTACTCCCGCACGATAGGCAAGTGCCATACCATCCCCGGTTTTGATTTTAGCATTCGTTGTGAACGGAAATATTTTACCGGCTCCTCCGGTGCAAATAATAACAGATCTGGCTTTTATGGCCGCTATTTTACCTGTAGCTATTTCCACTGCTACTGCTCCCTGACATCGTCCTTCATCTACAAGTAAACTAGTGACAAACCATTCATCAAAACGTTGAACACTATCATATTTTAAAGAAGTCTGAAAAAGTGTATGCAGCATGTGAAAGCCGGTTTTGTCGGCAGCAAACCAGGTTCGTTGTTTTTTCATTCCTCCAAATGGGCGAACCGTTACTTTACCATCTTCTTGTCTGCTCCAGGGACACCCCCAGTGCTCTATTCGGATCATTTCCTTTGGTGCTTCACTCACAAAAATTTCAACCGCATCCTGATCGCACAACCAGTCGCCACCGGAAATAGTATCATAGGCATGATCTTCAAACGAATCATCGTCTTTGATTACAGCAGCTGCTCCTCCTTCTGCTGATACCGTATGACTTCGCATTGGATAAACTTTACTAATGACACCAATTTTGAGGTTGGAATTTATCTCTGCAACTGCAATGGCTGCACGAAGACCGGCACCCCCTGCACCAATGATTAGAATATCACATTCGTAAGAGGTTGGGTTCATATAAAAAGGCTTAGTCTTTGGGATTTAAATCGACAATATACGAATTATAATATATTATGCTGATGTGTATCACTTATTGCAGTCCGGATCCTGCTTGTTTTAACGCAAAGAATAACACTCCTGATAAGCAGATTCAAATAATCCCGGGTCCAACTGGTTATATACTTTCCCGAAAGCTTTCGGGACACAGCCAATACTCTTTTTTGATAATTCATTCTCAAACATAATAACTACTTTTTCTTTGTGAGTTTTAACCCCGATAACCATCGGGATCTCTGTGGTTTGTGTCTTCTATGTGTAATAGCCCTGCCTGCCAGCAGGTATGTCACGAAGTTACACAAACTTGGCCGCCGTTGTACCATGGCAGGTGAGAAAGACTCAGACCTGCCTGCCTTTAGACAGGGTTGCTCCAAGGTATGATAAACATAATTTTACTTATAATATCTCCGGCACCTCAAAATAAGATATAACCTGAAAGCAGGGCATGAATATATTTTTTCAAATGTTCGTTTGTTAATAAAAATCCATACTTCTATATTTGCATCACTTTTTGGTATACGGCCAAAAATTTTCTTTTTTATAACCAGATGTTCTATTGCATCAAGTGTTTGTTTGAACAGTGAAGAGACACGCGGTGCAAGCGTTATTGGCATCAGGATATTCATAAGGAACACCAGAGAATATGGTCCGTTCGTCTAGGGGTTAGGACGCCAGGTTTTCATCCTGGTAACAGGGGTTCGATTCCCCTACGGACTGCAGCGGCCTGAAGTGAATTCATATCTACCTCAGGTCTTTTTTATGCCCAATGTTGTTGAATTTAAGGGGAATCGAACATAATTCAATAGGAAACTATACTGTTAGATTCCCCAACCCTGCAGGCCCGCCCTTAGCTAAATTGCTCCACCTGAGCAATTCTTAACGCGATGTCCCCCATGTGGACTGCAACGAACTACTTTGTATTTGCGGAGGCCATTCGTTAAATCTCAAGGTGAATCGGCTCCTATTTAGAAATGTATAAAGATATTTTAAATGTGTGACATGAATTACATATAATAGATAATCGACTAATTAATTTTGTACCGGATTAAATTAAAAATTTGAAATCATGAACGCAAAGCATTTAACAACCCAGGAATTTAAAGATAAGATTTTCGATTATTCGAAGTCGAAAGAATGGAAATTCAATGGTGATAAACCAGCCATTATAGATTTTTATGCTGATTGGTGCGGCCCCTGTAAAATGCTCTCCCCGTTGCTGGAAGAGCTGGCAGGCGAATACCATGGAAAAGTTGATATATTCAAAGTTAATACTGAAAAAGAGATGGAATTGTCTCAGATATTCGACATCCGGAGTATCCCAAGTATCCTGTTTATTCCAAAGCATGGACAGCCAATGATGCAGGCCGGATTACTTCCCAAAAATGTAATACAGGATATCATTGAAAAAGATCTTTTGAAAGAAAAAGAAAAAGATACTGTTGCCGTCGATAACTAAACAAGGGAAGAGTGGTTTTTGATAGTCGGAAAAATCCCTGCATTTACGGGGATCTTTTATTGAAGGAGATCAGGTTTCCGATTATATTTTTCAAGCCCGATTATTTCTTACCGGACTTATTTCTGGTCTACAATAAATTTAAACTCAATTCGCCTGTTAACAGCATGCTCCTCTTCTGTGCAGGGTACACCATCTTTGCATTCATTTAGCGGCATGGTTTCACCATACCCGGTAAAGTTAATTCGTTCAAACTTTACTCCTGATTCAATTAAATAATTGGCTGTTTGAGCTGCCCGCATTTCAGAAAGCCAGTGGTTATACTCAGCATTTCCGCGAGAGTCTGTATGTGCAGATATATCCAGTGTGATTTCTGAATATTTGCGCATCGTCTCAATGATTTGATCCAGTTCTATTTCAGCTCCTTTTGAAAGTTTAAAATCGTTGTATTCAAAAAGAATGCTGTCAAGATTTATATTTTCGAATGATAAGATGGGGTCGAGAAAGATTTCTTCAGCTACCATTTTTACATTGTTTAAATCAAGAGTTATTTCTTTTTCTTTGTAATCAATACTTGAAATCAGGATATGGTAGGTTGCGGGATTAAGCGTTTCTTTCAAGGTTCCGTCTGAATCGGTATAAAATTGAATAGAATTTTTTGTTTCGGTATTCGTGACGGTTATTTGAGCCATTGTAACCGGATCGCTATTCAGAATATCAGAAATGGTAAGATTCATTGTAACTTTAGCGATTAATTCAGGTTTGGGTTCCGTAAGCTCAAATTCGTAAATGTCATCATTCCCCTTCCCGCCCGGTCTGTTAGAAGCCAGAAATCCTTTTTTATTTCTAATATATATCGAAAAATCATCCCATCCGGTATTAAGCGGATATCCCATATTTACGGGGTTTTCATCCTGGCCGGCGTTTAGGGAGATTTTATAGATGTCTAGCCCTCCAATACCAGCAAGTCCGTTTGATGAAAAATAAAGTTTCCCGCGTTCGTAAAACGGAAACACTTCATCGCCCGCTGTGTTTACAGGCGCTCCCATGTTTACAGGTTGGTTCCATATGCTTCCATTGTATATGGAGTAGTAAATATCTTTTCCTCCAAAGCCACCGGGCATATCCGAACTAAAAAATAGGGTATCCTTCCGGGCATTTAAAGCTGGATGTATGACCGAATAACTGCTGTTGTTGAATGGAAAAGGGTAAAGTAAATTCCACTTATTGATTTCATTTGCTTCATAGAAATACAACCCGAGATGATTACCCGGTTCGTCTTTCTTTTTTCCGTTGTTTCGTGTGATAATGAGATAGTCATCCGTTACGGCGATTGGGCCATCGTTTGATTTCCAGTGATTATTTAGTTTGATTTGCTCAAGATTCCAGGTACTGTCTGTATTATTAATTAAAACATAGAGGTTAAGCAAAGATTCGATTTCTCTCATATAATCATGCCTTATTACCAGATCTTTATTTATTGAAGAAGAAAAGACCACTCCGCCTCTGAATGGCACAGCTCCAAATTCAGTATGCTCGGTATTATGATGAAAAGACTTTATTTTGACATTTGATGAATCTTTAAAGAAGATATTCATATGTTTTATTCCTTCAATCCTTTTGGCGGGTCTGGAATCATAGGGATTCTCTTCGCTGTACATATTGTACCACCTTTCTGCCTCTTCGTAATCTCCTGTACTCAATAAGGCTTCTGCATAGTAATATTTGTGAATGGGTTCTTTTACCTCAGATGTATATAAAACAACATTATAATAGCTTTTGCTCTTTTCATAGTTTCCTAGTTTGCGATAACAATCAGCAATTTTCAAGTATGATTCTTCATGGAAATTATATCTTTCAATTTCTTTTTTATAATGGATAATTGCCTCCTCATAAAACCGGGCGTCATATAACTGATTTGCCATGTTGAAGTGACTGCCCCATACACCTGCAATGTTGCCGTATTGTGCCACTACCTGACACGAAATTGATAACAACGCTATGAGGATAATATTTTTCATCAGAAATACCGTGGTGAAATAATACCGTGTTGTGAAAACCTGAACCTGTAATTGATCATAATTTCATGAGATCCGTTATCAACTGAATGAAGTTTATTTAACGTAATGTCATATGCATAACCAATCTGAAGTTGTTCGGTTACCTGCATTTCAAAAATGAAGGAAAACGCATTAGCTGGCCGGTATAAAACTCCTGCCCACAAAATATCATTTATGAGTACGCTTGTTGAAATATCCCATTCTACTGGTTTCCCGTTTACGATTTTCACTAAAGTGGAAGGTTTAAGTTTCAGAAAAGTTGTCAGATCGATCAGATACCCGCCATAAATAAAAAAAGGCTTTTCCTGGATGATCTCGGGATCATTGGAAGCAAACATCTGGGGTAAAGACAAGCCAGCAAAAAAATTGTCATTATTAAGAAATATACCACTCCCAAAATTTGGTGTAGTAGATTTGTAATCCGATTCGAATACCGGGTCACCCGGATCATTAACCATCAGACTGGTATATTGAGCACGGTAAAAATTTGCCCCTGCCTGTAATCCAAATGAAATGGTATAGCTCCTGTATTTGAGCCGATAACTATAGGACATATACACACCCGACTGGTTAGAAACACCGATAGTTTCATGAAATAGCTGGAGACCCAGGCCTATTTTATCCCTTTTTACCGGTGTATGAGCTGAAAAAGTTTGTGTATTTGGTGTTCCTTCAAGACCTACAGACTGCATTCTTGCTAAAAATGTAAGGCTGAGAGATTCGTCGTGACCAGCATAAGCCGGATTGATGGCCAAACCATTAAATAAATACTGAGAATAAATTGCCGATTGCTGACTGTAGGATTTGTTAATAAAACAAACCATACATATAAATAATATAGTGAGAAGGAGTTTCATGCTATCTTTTCAGTATCACATTTCCGCTCAATTGGGGTGATCCATCACCGGGTATAATTATATAGAAATAAGTACCATCCCCCACATCTTTTTTTGAAAGTCCTTTATTGGATTCGCCACGCCACACAATGTTTGCATTGTTGTATCCGTGTGTCTCGAAGATGAAGTTGTTCCACCTGTCAAAAATACGTACCACATTATTGGGGAAATGTTCAAGTCCCTGTATAAGCCAGAAATCGTTTAATCCATCCCCATTAGGTGATAATGCTTCAAAAACAGTGATTGACGCAGGCTCAATTTCAATAACAATCAGTGCCTCGGCCATAAGCTTATCTTCCCGCACATCACTGATTAGGTAGCTAATGTGTTCAGTGCCAGTAAAACCAAGATCTGGTATGTACTCAAAGGACCCGGTAATTGTTATTTCGATAACACCTGATTCTGGTTCTGCTATAAGGTCCACCTCTACAATGATGCTGTCGTTATCCGGATCTGAATCGTTTAACAATACATTACCTGTCACCATCTCACCTTCGACAGATACAATTGAATCATTTACAGCTACAGGTGGATTATTTACAGCGTCAACACGTATTTCTACAAATACCGAATCACACAAGATGGGCAAACCGTTGTCACAAACTGTAAATTTTACATGGTGAAAACCAGCTGAACTGATTTCAGGCGTATAATTAAATTGAATATCTCCGTTAAGTAGTAAATCAAACTGGCCATTACCCGATATTATCTCCTGTGAGAGGATGACGACATCATCATCTTCATTATCAATTACGCTGAATGTTTGCGAAATCAGTATTCCTTCAAACCCTGATAGGGTTACACTATCTACGGGCTCACCGTTAAAATGGATTTGCGGAGAGGTATTTACCGAGAATACATTGATTCCGATAACTACTGTATCACACAATTCTGGAGTATCGTCATCACAAACAGTGACTGTAAACCAATCTGTTCCGAGGAAAGTACCTGCAGGTGTATATTGCATGCATAAACTACGTGTTGATTCCAGCATTATTATTCCATTTTCCGGAACCTGTCCAGAATCTTCTATAAATGTCAGATCACCATCAATATCTTCTGTTTCAATACAAAATGACAAAGCAGTTAGTGCCGGAGTAGAAAAAAGAAGCGTATCGGTGGGTATTCCATTCAGTAGTATGGTCGGCGCATGGTTAACTTTCAATACCTCTATTACAATGATCACATTATCGCATTCTTCAGGTATTCCATTGTCACAAACAGTGATGTTGTGAATAGTTTGTCCCGTAAATCCTTCTTCCGGGATAAATTCAAGGCAAAGATTGCCATCGCCTGGAATATAAAATCCTCCGGAGGTAATTTCTTCAATACCCGAAATAGCTATTTCATCTCCATCGGGATCCAGTGCTTCCAGGCAAATTTCAAGTGGTGTATCTGCAAATGTCTGAAAACGCAGTGTATCGGTTTCGATGCCGTTCAGGGTAATTACAGGTGGACTGTTGGAAGGCAACACTTCAATACCAACTGCAACTATTATACATTCTTCTGGGATGCCGTTGTCACATAGTGTAATCGTTATCCAACTGAAACCGGTAAAATCATTTTCCGGAGAGTACGAAACACATAGCGGCGAGATAGTTAGGGCGGTGCCATTTCCAGGGGCGGACTGAATACTGGTTATTTGAATGACGTCCTGATCCGGATCCCTGGCATCAATACAAAAATCAACAGGTGTATTTATTTTCGTCTGGAAATAAAGCGTATCGACTATAATATCATTTTCCCAGACACCTGGAGCATTATTTACAGGTAAAACGGTAAATGCCACATATACCGTATCGCATAATGCCGGAATCACATCATCACACACGATTAATTTTATAAGATCATCGCCAAAGAAATCAAAAGGAGGGGAGTAGTTAAAACATAACGGACTTGATTCTTCTGTATCGCTATCCGGAATAAGTTTTTCCAGGATTATGGCATGCAACTCGTCATTGTCGACATCCGAAGCTTCAATGCATACTTCAATTGAAGTGTTTTTATTCAGGGTGATATAGAGGGTATCATTTGATATTACCGGAGCAGTGTTAAACGGAATAACTTCAATTTCAATTATCACAGTTGAACATTCAGAAGGTAAACCATCATCACATATTGTAATCTCCAATGTTTCAAATCCGGTGAAATTTGTACCCGGCACATAATTAAAGCACAATAAACCATTTTCAGTTATGACAGATCCGTTTATGTCTGACAATGTTATGTTGTTTACAGAAATGGCATTTCCTTCTATATCAAACCCTTCCAGGCAAAATTCAAATCCGGTGTTTTTTAACGTTTTAAACGAGATCGAATCCGTTTGAATACCTTCATCGATTACCTGTGGAGCATCATTTACGGGTGTAATTTCAATGACCAAAACTGCATCAGTGCATAATGAAGGACTACCGTCGTCACAAACCGTTACATGTACAAACTCAGTACCAGAAAAATCCTGAGATGGAGAAAATAACAGGCATAATCCTTCCAGTATATCGATCAGGCCATTATCATCTTTTACAATGGTGTTCGTAATTTCAAATACTTCCCCATCAACATCCTGTGCATCCAGGCAAATCTCCAGAGGTGTATCTTCTTCCGTTGAAAAAAAGAGTGTATCAACCGGGTCCCCGTTTAATGTTAATTCAGGAGCATCATTCACTTCTGTGATGATAATGTTCTTTTTAAATTCATTGCTTGCATTAAATTCATCAAATACAATAAATGAAATGGTCCGGATAGCCAGATCAGGCAACTCGCTCGTATTGTGAAACTGAACGGAACCCAGGGCCTGCATATATGTATCTGTATCTGTCGTTCCGATCAATACAATGGCTCCTTCATCTTCAGAAAACTGTCCTGATATTCCGGGAAACGGATCAATAGTTAGCATGTCAAAACCGGATTCGTAACCAGATGTGATGGCGATGGTAGCCTTTATTAATTCATTATTGTCATCGGTGATGATAATATCCGCGGCAACGGTGACAGGTGGCTGGTTTTCAGTATAAGTCAGGGTGAGTGTTTCACCGGAAATTACCGGTGGTTGATTTGGTGATACGATAGCAAAACTTAATCCGGCATCATTCAATCCTGACTGACATCGGCCTGGTAATAAGGCGTTTACAACAATGCTGTCACCAAAATCCAACGATGAGCTGAATTCGTTTGAAATCCAGAGTCCCCCGGTATCTGACATTATTGTATCCAATTCCTGAAGTGTGCCATTATCGCTATAAACCTGAATAAATATAAATGCGTCGCTTTCGGATGTACCATGTATTTGTGTATCGCCTACTAGCACAGGCTTGTCAATTTCAGGAGTTTCGGTAATCCCTATAGGAAAACCCGCACAGGTTTCGCACAGGTTGGCTACACCAGAAGGGCATTGATTTTCTGTAAGGTCTAAAATGGCACATGAAAAACAGCCGTCGTATTGAGTGTCGTCCACACCTCCAATGTCACTGATGGAGCCGTCAAGCATACATGTGGCCGAGATATTGGTAACTCCTACAAACCGGAGTTCGGTGTTCTCATCAATGCCGAACAGTTCTTCCAGGTCCGAAAACGGTACATAAAAATCCAGAAAGTAGTCCGTTGTATTGCAGCTTTCGAGTGAAGAAGTGGCCTTCTGCTGGTGCGTATTCATCGAATATGCTTTTAGCGGAGTAGGGCAGGACTCAATGCCATCAATACCATAGATAAATACACCGAAACTTTGTATCATCGTTATTTCAATTTCAAATCCGGGGTTAATGCTATTGGAATTTGCATCTTCACTTCCAATTGACTGGTCTGAATCAATTAAAACAGTATAAGATTGTACGCTCGGTTTATTACTGGCAAGCCTGAAACGAAAAATAAGATTTTGATTGTCGTCATACCCCGCATACAAAGCAAAACCCGCCGTATCCAGTGCGAGATCAGAGACACCGCAAGGGGATCCACTGGCAATATCTTTCAGCGCTTCTCCATCGCCGAAGATAGGTACGCCAAACATCCGGATCTCAAATTCATCCACATCAAATCCATCCCCGATAAACCCGGCGTCGGATATAGAAATATAGCCATCCCCATTTGGATCGAGAACAGAATCTCCTGTCTCAATGATATTTCCTGGTTGGGCAAAAGAGGTAATAAAAACACAAGCTATAACAGCCCCAGTAAGAGCTGCATTACGTAGATATTGTATCATGATTTGAGAAATCACACCATAAATATATACTTATCATATAAATGTTGTAACCTTTTATTGGCTAATTCACGGGCAGATGTGATACAATTGAATGTTGACATCAAAAGTATCAGTCAATAATAACTTCTATTCGACTATAAATGAATTACTTCAGGGAGGTGAAAACTGTTATGTACAACTTCCCTGAGTTCATTATGACGGGTCACTAAGACAGATTCTCCCTGCCTGCCATTGCGGGTGGCATTCCCAAGTCATATTTTACCCACTGTGCAGGATATTGTAACATAAAATCTCCTGATTTCACCATTTTTGGAGAGTAAATCAGCAAAATCACCCAATTAGCGTAAAATACAGTAGGATTGTAAGACTGATGATTACTACACCAGCAATAAGCATGATTTTTTGCCGGAATGATTGTTTCTTTTTTTTGATACCGTCAATATAAGACACGATATCATCCACGGATGATTGCTCCTTGATCAGATATGTTGATGCCCCGTTTGCAAGGCACTCCTGTTTCACTTTTTCGTCATCAACCATCGTTATGACTATGACCTTTGTTTTTGGTCTGAGTTTTTTTATACCCCTGAGCGTATCCAACCCGTTAATACCGCCGAGTTGGAAATCAAGCAAAACAAGATCCGGTCTCATTCCTTTAGTCAACGCATCGAGGCCTTCTTCACCGCTTGCAAAACTCCGGATTTCAGTATATCCGGCCGCATCAATTTTATAGGTAAGCATTTTCAGATAAACCGGGTCATCTTCGATGATAAATATATTGGGTTCAATGGAATACATCTTGCTAAGGTATCAGGCGCTTATTAATTATTGTAGAGGTAAATAAATTCATATGAAGGGTTTGGTTGCACGGATTATCTAATCATATTTCCATTCAAGACTGTAACTGGCCACCTGGCTACTTTTTTTACTCAAATCGGTAGTAAAAGGACCGCCGGACTCGTCAAGATAGAATGTGAAGGTTCCTAAAAAGTCGTTAACCGAAATAAAATCATAGTCCCAGAGTTCTATTTCAATTTTATCACCGTGGTTTACATCTTTTAAAATAAAATTCAAATCTGTTTTACCCATTTTGACACTTTTGTATTTTTTTGATTCGGGCCATATCTTTTTCCCGTTGAGTTTAAGGTAAATTTCATCAAGATCAGATTCATCAGGTATGCGACAAATCAAGCTGAGAATGTTGCAGGTAAGCATAATTTCATGATTACTTTAGGTGCAATGAATATAAGAAGGAAATTCAGTGATTACAAATTTGATTGCCTTAAAACGGGATGTTTCAGGTTGGTTTTTCGTTTTTTTATCCTTTCCTGATCTTTAACTTTACAAAAGCTATGAATTTAGCCATCATATGCCTATGCAACTATGAATATCAGTAAACAAAACCTGTTTCATTTTTCTAAAGTAATGGCAGTCCTGCTTGTGATAGGATATATCCAGCTAATGTATGTTAATAACGAAGAAGTGCCGCGGTATGAAAACGGACAACTGAAATTCTATGGCATTTATAAAAACGGCCGGCCTGAAGGAAAATGGACATGGTGGTTTGAAGATGGTAAGAAAATGTCGGAGGGATATTTCAGCAATGGAAAGCGAAACGGAGAGTGGACTACCTGGTTTACCGGAGGAGAAGAAAAGAGCCGTGGAATTTACCGGGATGATAAGCTGGAGGGCAGATATCTGAAATGGCACCGCAATGGTGTGATGGCATTTGAGGGTAACTATGCGCAGGATAAACTTGACGGTGCGCAGAATTATTATGATACATCGGGAAAACTTGTAATAACGGAAGTGTATTCCATAGGCGAATTAATCTCAAAGTCACTGAAAAAGGATTGACTTTCAACCGTGGAATTCAATCAACGTAAAAACAACTTGGGTGCTTTACTATAAATGGTTATACGCAAAGCCTCTAAGTCACAACATTTGTTAATGGTTTAAAAGGTTAATTATCCACCCTAAGTCTTTAACCCAAAAAGTTCATTAGAACCTTTTGCACGAAGTGCAGGCGATCCCGCCTTGGCGGGATGCCTGGGTTAACCCAGATGAAGTCATTGTTTATCAATGACTTTCGTCTGCCCATAGGGCAAAATTGTCAATCCTATTGACAATTTTAGGTTTAAGCATTAGTGTCCTGGCGTCCTAGAGTGAAATATTTGCATTTTTAATAGCCATTTTCAGGAACATTTGTGTGGCCTGTAAACGTATATCAGGATAATTCATTACAAGACAGCGTAGGTGATGAGGCTTTGCACGATTAAAATGATCAGGATAGAAGTCTTAGTTACCCAGGAATCATTTGCTGTTTTATTTGAGTTAATTCATCCTCAGATAGAAGTTGATGGGCAAGGTCAAAGACAATATGATCTTCCCTGTATATATGCAATCGCAGCAATTCAATCATAGCCATACTTTGCTCAATGGCAATATCCAGTACAATCAATCTTGAATTTTGATCCGGAAGACGTGTGGCTAATCCAAGCAGATTGAAAGTAAGCGCGGATAGCTGAATCAGTTTTGAATGGTCGTCTTCCATAATATCCACGACCGTATTGGAAGAGCCATTTTTACTATACATCTCATTTGTTTTTAACCGCTCATTCAGCAGATGATAAAGTGTTTTTTCTTCCATACGATTATGCGGGAGGATGGAATGATCAATGTAAGCGAAGAAATTATTGATGCTGTCTTTAATTTTATCCTGCTTTTGCAGGCCATTTTCCTTAAAAAAAAGTATTGCCTTTTCAAATTCCGACAACTTTTCATTAAAATCCTGATGTTCATGTACCAGTTGTTTTAAACAATCATGGTATTTTTCAAAATTGGCAGGTTGGACGGATGCATTTGAGATATCTGGGGGCTCCATGGGTGACAACTCCCGCCCTCCTGAATCTTTTTCCACCAATCGCTTCAGTGGATCTTCCTCATTATACTTTTTTAAATCAAGCATAAATCATTTTATTTATTAAAAAGTAAAAATCATCAGCACTTTACTTCAGAGTTTTTCCTGTCATAATAATACCAATTCAATATTAAACAAAAAACATAATAGATGGCAAAACCGTAAAGTGCATATTCAGGTGTACCCACTTTAATCTGCTGGCCAAATACTATCGGAATTACAAATGCTCCGTAAGCGGCAATTGCAGAGGTCCATCCAAGTACAGGACCGGCCTGCTCTTTACTGAAAATATACGGGATACTCCTGAAAGTAGATCCATTGCCTATACCTGTAGTGATAAAGAGAATCATGAAGCAAATAAAGAAAGGTATCCAGTAGGTTTCAGGTGTAGGGCTTTCTTTTGCCAGTTTAATAAAATAAGCTACCAAAAGAGTAGCAATCACCTGCGCAATGGTACTGAAAGTGGTGACCCTGGATCCGCTATTTATTTTATCTGATAACCAACCGCCTACCGGTCGTATCAATGCGCCTAAAACCGGCCCGATGAATACCCATGCAAGAAAATTGGGAGCATTCGGATTTATATACTCCGGGTTGGAGGCATCGGAGTAAACAAACACATCCTGGCATAGCTTTGGAAATGCTGCAGAAAAACCTATAAACGAACCAAATGTCATTATATAGATAATGGTCATTATCCAATTGTGTTTATCATTGAATATGGCGAATTGCTTTTTCAGGCTATCCTTGATTTCACCCGGTGTCATATATTTCATGAGCACTACCGTGAGGATGATAACTATGGGAAGCACAATCCACATATTCCATCCAAGGTTTACCAGCAGGTAGGCGCCCACAAAAGCACTTACCAGCCCGATCATAATCATGTACAGTGTTTTGCCTATGCCTTTGATCGTATCCGGTAATTTCGGGGTGCCGGTGATCACATTGTTCATTCCGAAGAAAGCCGCAACAGCGGCGATCGTCAGCAGCGGTACCCAAACCCAGCCTGCATTCTGAACACCTGCCAGCTCCAAATTACTAGCGATATTGCCATCTTTATTTATTACTGAAAACAAATAAATTCCTACTGCCCATGGGATTAGTTTTTGCATGATACCTACACCAAGATTACCAAGTCCGGCATTCAGGCCCAGCGAAGTACCCTGCATGCGCTTTGGAAAAAAATAGCTGATATTGCTCATAGAAGACGCGAAATTTCCCCCGCCAAGTCCTGATAAAACTGCAAATAGGGCAAAAGTCAGATAAGACGTATTTATATCCTGAAGGGCAAAACCAACGCCTGCTGCTGGTATCAACAGCAGTACGGTAGTTATAAAGATCACATTTCGGCCTCCGCCAATGGCAATTAAGAAGGAATTAGGAATTCGCAACGTAGCGCCAGCCAATCCGGCAATGGCTGGCAGTGTATAGTACAGGCTGTTGATTTCCTTCAATTTTGTGGTAACCTCATCAGGAGTCATTCCCGGTTCGATCATACCGAAATTGTATCCGAACTCTTTCAGCTTGGTAGCAATGATACTCCACATAATCCAAACGGCAAATGCAAGCAGGAGCGCCGGTATGGATATCCAAAGATTTCGATTAGCAATTTTTTTCCCGGTACTTTGCCAGAAACTTTCGTCTTCAACATTCCAGGTTTTTATATTTACACTCATCGAAAGGGGTATTTGGTTAATTCTTATAAATTTCAATTTAATGATAATCCAGTATGTGTTTGGGTACTTCTTCACGTTCTTTCTTCCGTATGGCTTTTATCATCCAAAAAAGACAAATAAGGGAAAGGAGGAACATAAAAAACCAGCAACTTGTCCAAAGTCCGGTACCTTCAAGCAGGTAGCCAAAAATAATGGGGCATAAAAAGCCTCCAAGACCGCCTAGAACTCCTACCATTCCCCCAACCACACCCACTTCATTAGGGAAAAAAGTGGGAATATGTTTATAAACAGCGGCTTTACCTATTCCCCAGACACTGCCGATAATGATTACGAGCACAGCAAAAACCCATATATTAGCCTGAAAATAAATACGGGTTACCCCTTTGGCAATTAGCTGTTTTTTTGATACCTGATCATTTAATTTTACGGTGGGTTCATGCCAGATTTCTTTTGCAGGCCATATCATTACCTGATCTTCCACATTGGCGAGTTTTCCTTCTTTTGAATTTAATGAATATACCACATCGCCCACCACTATAGATTCAGGGGTGATGGCTGTGACTGTGCCGGCTCGTTTTGCCATAATTCCTTTACCAGGAGAATAGATATCCATTTTCGGAACAATAAGCATCAAGCTGACGATTACGGATAATCCAAGTACCCAATACATTACGCTGCGTGCCCCGAATTTGTCAGACATCCATCCACCTAATGCGCGGATAACGCCTGAAGGAAAACTGAACATCGCAGCCAGGAAACCTGCTGTAACCAGTGGCAGATAATATACATTTACAAAATAAGGAACAAGCCATTGTGAGAACGCAACGAAACACCCGAAAACAAGAAAATAATAGAGGCCAAAGCGCCAGACCTGTTCATTTTTAAGGGGTGCAAGCAATTCCCTAAGGGTTTTGTTATTAGCTTCAGGTTTTTTGTTTTCGGTAAACAATAAAAATATAACACCCATCAGGGCAAGCCCACCTGCATATATCTGAGGCAAGGTTCGCCATCCCTCAAGATTCGCTCCATTGCCGGTTAGCATATTAAGGAGGGTAGGAGCAAAGAGGGTGGTAAGTGCAGCTCCGGCATTACCTGCACCGAATATTCCCAGTGCACGGCCCTGCCACCTGGCGGGGTACCAGACCGAAGTGAAAGCTATGCCAATAGCAAAACTTACACCCGTAAGTCCAAATCCAAAGCTGGCTAATGCAAATGAGAAAAAACTATTGGCGTAGGAAAGTAAAAACATAGGGATAGCACATAACAGGAGCAGTAACCCATACACATATTTTCCTCCGAATTTATCAGTAAGAATACCAGCCGGCAACCTGAAAATGGCCCCTGTTAGTACGGGAATACCCAAAAGCCATCCGATTTCAACCGGCCCCCAGTCAAAAATTTGGTTATCAACCAGATAAGTTACAAGAACGCCGTTTAGCATCCAGGCACCAAAACAAATTGTAAATGCAAGTGTATTGAAGAAAAGAGCCTTGTGAGCTTTTCCACTTATTTTATCAGAATTATCCATTGTATGTCAAAGTCTTGTTAAAATGAAATCAAACAAGAAAGAATTGCCTAGGTATTTCTTGGTTGGTTTACGCTCCATTTTGTTTTCGGATTATGCACGCTTTTACGGTCCCAGTACCAAATTACGCGCTGGTATGGCCTCCACAGATAGTCTATCGGCGCCACGAGTGCATGCATGAGTCTTGAAAAAGGAAATAATAAAATAATAAGGTATGTGCCAATGATGTGAAATTTTATCCAGATGGGCATGGCAGAAACCGCATCGATACTTGGATTTAGCTTGAACACTGACCATAAATAAGGTGTAAGCGTAGAGGCGAACCAGGAAGAACCCCAACGGTAGTCATAAGCAATCCATAATCCCAGCGCTACCTGGGCAAGGATCAGTACCTCGACGATGATATCCATTTTGGTAGTGACTACCCTGATCCTGGTGTTTGACCATCTTCGGATAAGCAGGTTAATCAGACCAACCAACATGCTGAGCCCAAAAATAAATGCTGTGACCTCAAGGATTACCAATCTGACAGGCTGACTATTCCAGGCAATAACGGCATCCGGGATTAAAAATGCTGCAAGATGGCCAAAAAAGAGGAAAAGCAACCCCCAGTGGAAGGGGACAGAACCCCAGAACAGGTGTCTCCCCTCGAGAAATTGCGAGGAAAGGGAAG
>JADFHN010000168.1 GCA_022567155.1 Bacteroidota bacterium | reverse complement strand
AAGGCGACCGAGGGGCAGTGTAGGCCAATCAACAAATCAACCCATCAACAATTAAACAATTAAACAAATCAACATTTATCCTCCGAAGCTTCAGCGTAGGAGGAAATCAACATATACAAAGAATCCCCTCTCTCCGCTTCAAACCTAAGGCTGTGATGAAAAGTATCAAAGTATCACAGAGTTACACAGAGAAGACACAGAGTTACACGGAGTAAGTATTGCGGGGAGGGTTCCTCCTTTCGACATAGTCATGCCTTTCCAAAGGAATCCTACGGATTGGCAAGGAGGTTAGGAGGGTGCGTAGGCTGAAGGATTCGATTCGAGGGGCAGCGTGGGCCATAAACATTATACCCATTATAACATTTACGCATTAATATACTGCATTCAGCTTTCGGCTTTCAGCCTTCAGCCTTCAGCCTTCAGCTTTTAACTATATCTTCGCCACGCTAAAAATGAAACATATACTATTCATATTGATTACTACGCTTACAGTCAGCAGCTGCGTGACCAACAAAAAAATCCAGTACCTTCAAAAAGATGATGTGAATGCAAAAGCAGATGCTTTCCCAAAAGATTCAATTCTTCGTACCTATCCATTGGATGATTTTGAGTATCATTTACAACCAGAGGATATTCTTTCCATCCAGTTTTTCAGCCTGACACCGATAGAATTTGATTTTTTTAAATTGAAACAGGCAGGTGGAGCCAATGTAAATCAATTTCAAAATCCGGTTTCCAGTTTGGTCAACGGGTACTTAGTTGATGAGAAAGGGGAGGTCGAATTTCCGGTTGTGGGAAAAGTAAAAGTTGAAGGATTAACCGTTTTCGGGGCGCAAAACCACATCCAGGAGATTGCCAGACAATATTTGGAGAGTCCTGTGGTGGAAGTTCGATTGCTAAATTTCAGATTTACATTGTTAGGTGAGGTAAATAGTGAAGGTGTATACAATAGCCTGAACAATCGCATTCATGTATTAGAAGCCATTGGTCTTTCGGGGGGATTTACAGATTTTGCAGATAAAGCGAATGTGAAAATAATCCGTCAGAACGGGAGGACGGCAGAGGTATATTACCTTGATTTATTGAAAGAAGATTTCCTCCAGTCTCCTCAATATTATGTGAACCAACTGGACGTAATTGTAGTACCACCTCTGAGACAGCGACCCTACCAGGTATATTTTGGAAAAAATTTAGCCTTGATTATATCCTCGCTATCTTTGCTGTTGATTGTGTTGACTCTGTTAAAATAGTTACAGTTGATTCAGGCTGTGCCCTGACGAATAGTTGATATACTCATTTATACATTTAATTTTAATGATAACAACGGATAAATATATCAACATTAAGAATGCCCATGCATCTACAATTAAGTTCCTGTGTACTAATATATTTGAATCAAGAATGGAATGAGAGAGATAAAAAAACATATCACCGAAATATCAAACTTATGTTCTTTGAATGGAGTAAAAGCGCTATTTGCTTTTGGATCGGTAATTAAGGATTCATTAAAACCAGGCAGTGATGTTGATTTAGTGGTGGCGATCGATGACCAGGATCCGCTTAAATATTCCGATTGTTATTTCAATCTAAAATTTGGACTTGAGGCGATCTTTAGCAGGAAAATTGATTTATTGGAAGAGAAAGCTATTAAAAACCCATACTTAAAGAAAGAAATAGATAATAATAAGGTCTTAATCTATGCAAAATGAAATTAGGACATGGCTCGAAGATATTGACCAGGCAATTAGAGAGATCAAATTATTTAGAGTCTGTCCATAAAGTCCGTAATTTAAAAAAAATGAATAACTTTTTATATTGACCCACCCCTGCACCCCTCCGAGGAGGGGAATAATTGGTATTCATTTTTTTTAAATTCCCAATCATCATTACTTAAAAGACAGACTCTATTTAGTCCTTCACCCAGCGATTTTTTTGTATTTCAAAAGGACATAAAAGGCAGGCGTGCAATTGAGAGAAATATTGAAATCATTGGCGAAGCTGTTAGCAGGATATTAAGCATTGATCCCGGGATAAACATTACAAATACTCGTAAGATAGTTGATACAAGAAACAGGATAATTCATGGATACGATACGGTATCGGAGGAAATTATCTGGTCAGTCATAACAAGGGACATACCAAAATTGGAGAATGAAATTAACAAATTGCTTAAAAATCAATAATCCAATAAACCCCCGGAAGATAACATGGGTAAAAGTAGAATAAATGACTTCAAGGGTGATTAGCTGGGTATTACTGTTGTTGATTTTGTTGAATTTGATTAAATAATCATTTGTTTTAAAGAAATATGACCAGGAAATATTTAACCGCTAAGATCGCTAATCAAATAATCGTTAAGGCCGCAAAGTCTTATCAATTTCTTAAGCAATCTTAGTGTACATTGCGGTTAATAGTAGAAAAACGCTGAATTTTATCAAATACCAAAAATCAAAGTAAGCACATGACGCCTCCACGCATCCACACCTCTACGCATCCACGCCTCTACGCATCCACGCATCCACGCCTCTACGCATCCACGCAT
>JADFHN010000043.1 GCA_022567155.1 Bacteroidota bacterium | reverse complement strand
AACAATAAAATATGCCGATAAAATATAAACCATAAAACCTGAAAAACTTCTTGAAAGAATTATTAACCAATGTTATGTAGCCATAGCCACGCAAAGCCCACGCACAAGCTAAGCTACTACTCATAGCAGGAACGTTACTTTAATCACTTATCATTTCGTGGTTCCGGAGCTATTACCGAAGATATTAATAAATATTCACCAGCCTTAACCGCCAGTTTTTTGCAGTGTTAACACGCTTTTTACTTAGTTGCAACAATGCCATACCGGATGATGCAAGGATCAGAGATACTTTAACGACCTGATCATCGGTACTAATCCTGTTTCCCTGAATGACACTGTTGTTAAACTGGTCGATCAGAAAATAGGCGGCGCCGGCCGTCATCAATACAGATCCCACGCTGGCCATCCACTGTTTGTGTTCTTTCAGACTTACACGCACTATATGCTTAAATGCTACAGTTCCTCCTTTAAAAATCAGCGTACTGTCGGTCAGCGCTACGATCTTATCTGTTCTGAATGTTTCTCCTTTTATCCGGAATGTAAACGGGTCTCCCGGATAGTATTCATACCTTTTTTTTGTTCCTGTTTTTTCCAGGACAAGATAATCCTGCGTGAATGATGGTGTAAGCGTCGCCAACAGACAGAACAATGAAAGGACATAATTCAATGATAAAACCGTGGGTAGTTGTTTAACTAAAACCATCAATAATTAAAAGTGAAAAAAGGGTAATCAACTGTGAAAATATCAGACTTTCATTGTCCACCCGTATTTATCTTCCACTTTACCGGTTTTGATTTCGTTGAGCCACGTTATAAATCGCTGTGCCCACGGCATTTCATCCGGAAGCTGATAATCCGTTTCCTGGAAGCCAATATTGCTGATGGATGCAATAGTAGCAGCTGTACCTACACCAAATGCTTCCTGCAGCCTGCCGGATTTAGCGGCTTCGATCAGTTCGGTAACGCTCAGTTTTCGTTCTTCTACTTTCAGGTTATGATCTCTGGCAAGCGTAAGAATGCTATCGCGGGTTACACCCTTCAGAATTGTATCGCCTGCAGGTGCGGTAACCAGTACGTCATCGATGATAAACAAGACATTCATTGTGCCGGATTCTTCCACATACTCATGCGATTTTGCATCTGTCCATATTAGCTGATCATAGCCTTTTTCCTGAGCAAGTTTGGCCGGATAAAGCGAGCCGCCGTAGTTACCTGCTGCTTTTACAAAACCGGTGCCCCCTTCCGCAGCGCGGGTGTAATGTGTCTCGATCATCACTTTTACAGGGCGTGAATAGTATGCTCCGGCAAGGCAGGTGATAATCATAAACCTGAATGTATCGGAAGGTTTTATACCGATGTATTCATCCATTGCGAACAACAATGGGCGTATATACAACGAGGTGCCTTCTCTGTCGGGTACCCAGTCTTTGTCGAGCGCTATAAGTTCAAGAAGCCCGCCCATGAAAATCTCTTCGGGTATTTCGGCCAGGCACATACGTTTTGCAGAAATATTTATTCTGTGAAAATTTTCTGTTGGGCGAAACAACAGCACTTCGCCATCTGCATTTTTATATGCTTTCATTCCTTCGAAAACAGATTGGCCGTAATGCAGGCTTACATTGGAAGGACTGAGAGTAAACGGAGCAAAGGGCACTATTCGTATATCATGCCATTTTCCATCATAAAAATCAGCCATAAACATGTGATCAGAATAGTCACGGCCAAATTTTATTCCATCAAAATCAACCATGGATAATCTTGATTCCGCTACCTTATTTACCGAAATTTCAAACGTATCAATCATCGTTAAACTTGGCTGGGTGTTACAAAAGATAACACTTTTTGCAAAAAAAAATTAAAAGCAGCCACTAATCACGTGGTTTCCAGGGTACTTCCTTTACGTTAAGTTCATTGGCGATTTTACGCGAAAGTACAAACAAATAGTCGGATAAGCGATTGAGGTATCTGATAATAATTTCATCAATTTTCTGCTTTTCAGAAAGAGCTATCACACTTCGTTCCACTCTCCGGCATACACACCTTGCAATATGACACCACGATATCAGCAGGTGACCGCCCGGAAGCACAAAATTTTTCATTTCGGGCAGATTGTCGTTCATGTTGTCGATAGCTTTTTCAAGCGACTCAATAAACGATTCATTTATTTCCGGTATATAATCGAAGGATTTACCAGGTTCCACAGCAAGATGTGAGCCGATGGTAAAAAGCTGGCTTTGTATTTCAGTGAGATAACCGGCTCGTGTGGTATTTTCTTTATGGTCACGCAGGAGTCCGATGTATGCATTGAGTTCATCCGTATTTCCATACGCTTCTATCCTTAAATCTGACTTTGATACCCTTTTTCCTCCAAGCAAAGAAGTTTGTCCTTTATCACCGGTACGGGTATAAATTTTCATTCTTAGTTTTATGAGGTAACTACAGAGCTTGCGGAGTATCGAATAACATTTTCATTTTTTTCATCCGATTCAACCAGCCCGTCCCGCAATTTTATTATCCTGTGTGCGTATCTCGATATGTCACGTTCATGTGTAACCACAATAATGGTGTTGCCCTGATCGTGCAGTTGCGCAAAAAGTCCCATAATATCGAAAGATGTTTTTGAATCAAGGTTACCGGTAGGTTCGTCAGCAAGAATAATACTGGGGTTATTTACAAGAGCTCTGGCAATGGCAACCCGTTGCCTCTGACCACCAGAAAGTTCGTTAGGTTTATGAGACGCCCTGTCTGCCAGTCCCACATTTTCCAATGTATTTAATGCCATTTCTTCCCGTTCGTACTTTCCATATCCTGCATAAATCAGTGGAAGAGCAACATTATCCAGCGCTGTAGCCCTGGGAAGCAGGTTAAAGGTCTGAAATACAAAGCCGATTTCCTTGTTTCTGATTTCAGCCAGTTCATTTTCAGTCAGATCGCTTACATCATGGTTATTCAGGATGTAGGTTCCGCCTGTTGGGGTGTCGAGGCATCCGATAATATTCATCAAAGTGGACTTACCCGATCCCGAAGGACCCATGCAGGCAACATATTCACCCCGGTAAATATCAATGGTAATAGATTGCAGCGCGTTTACCACCTCACTACCCATGTGGTATATTCTTGCAATTTCGTGTGTTTCGATTATTTTCTGCATAGCATATCTTTAATTAAAGATGAGCCGGAGACGTAAAAAGTTACTACCGGCTGCCAAATTTATAATAATTAACAATTTAATATACGGCATCAGCCGGCAAATCGACCAAATGTCAGGGAGTTTATCAAACAATTTTATTTAAACGGGGTAAATCATACGTCAGTTAAAGTTCTTACATTGGCCTTGCGGTTAAAGGTTAATCCTCTGTAAATTGTAGTAGCTGTTCGTTTCTTTTTACAAATCCGGTATAATCCTCATCATCAATCAGTTCTTTCAGCGTGCTTAAGCTGTTCAAGGCGTACGAATTGAGATTCTCATCAAGACATTCCAGAATATATGCCTTAACCAGCTTTGCCGAATAGGGATTTTGGAGCAATGCCTCAACAAGAATATTGTATGATTTCAGGTCTTCCTGATCCTCCTGAAAAAATGCGGCTGACGCGAGTATGGCGTCGTCATGAAATGGATTCATGTTTTTTACAATTTCAAATAGCCTGCGGGCTTCCTCTGAATCCCCCCTGCCATTCGCAATAGTTGCGTGGTAATACCAGCGTCTGTCAAAGGGAATCCATTTTTCTTCGCTTAATTCCTTTTCCAATGTGCTGATATCATTTTGGCGGGCCAAATTGTCAAGGTGGAGCAACCACAACTGCTGGCGGATTGTTGAATCCGCTTCAAGTTGCATGACCTTATCCATGTATTTTTCGACAAGGCCATAATATTCTTTCTTGTAATAATATTCAGCCAGGTCCAACCCGGTTTTTACAACCAGTGGTTCTTCATCCAGCAACCGGAATAATCCATCTGTTTGAGATTCATTTAATTCGCTTTTTTTATAATGCAAATACAGGTATAACATGGCATCATTGAGCAAAGCGGCTTCCTCCGGCGAAACAGCCAGAATTTTAACTACTGATTTTGCTGTTTCTGAATCTGGCAATGAATCCTTTTCGGCAAGTTTGATCCAGTCATTAAATACGTTTTTTTGGTCATATTCAAGTTTACAAACATTTATTTTAAATCCGGCGTCGCTGTAGTTATCCGTCAAGGCCAGTTCAAAATATCCCACGGCTTGACGAAAATCACCCAGGTCCATCATTAGTAATCCGAGATCGTGAAAATACCTGCCTGACTGCTGCGTACGTGTCAGGGCCAGTTGTCTGAGTTTTTCCACTGCCTTGCGGATATATCCTGCCTGATAATATGCTATGGCAAGGGAAAAGCCAACCTGTTCCTGAAACCGGCTATTCGTTGGGTCTGACAGCTTTGATTCAAGCTCATTCAGAACCGTGCTGTCTGCATACCGGTATTGATTGATCAGGTAGTTTACCCATAAGGCGGATGTGTTTTCAGTGAAGCGATCTTCCGGTTCTGATTCCAGCAGGTATATGGCGGTATTGCCTTCCATGTTCCGGAGCAACATTACATTAGCCATAGCAGAGGAAGAGTTTCCCGCATTGTAGTGTCGGGCAACTGAATCGGCGTCGAAATTGAATTTTGAATGGGCAAGAAGCGCCAGATAGTTGGTTGCTGCGGCATGCAACCGGTCACCGGCACGGTGGCTGGCATCGAAGTAGATCAGCGCCGAATCCGGGATGTTTATCAGGCTGAACAGGTATCCTTTGTTATTCAGGATTGCTTTCCCGGAAGGGAAAACGCGCTGGCCATCATCGAGAACAAATAAGGATTTAAATAAATCGCCGTGATTTATTTTAAGTGTGCTGAGGTTTACATAAGCCATTTCACTTGGCCTTATGCGAACGGCATTTTCATAATGTTTGATCGCATTTTCCGCCTCCCCTTTTGATTCATAAAATCCGGCAAGTGCATAATTTGACCTGTGGTTCATATAACCATACAACATGCCGTTATGGTAGTAGGTTTCGGCATTCAGATTATCGTCGATTACATTATAATAATCACCAACATGGTTGAACATGCCAGACAGGGTTTGATTTACCGGAACTTCAATATCTTCCACGAGAAACAGAGCCAATACCACAATCGATCCTGCAAAACGGAAGGTAAAGTGCGGCATATTGGACGGCTTGTAAATCACCTTCGCAACCGGCATATTTTTTCGTAGCATCCCCATAAAATTGGAGATTACATAAACGAAAAAAATAGCTCCAAATCCGAGATGTGAATAAATGATGGCATCTTTAACCACTTGCAGTATCGGGTCATTGGCATTTCCGAGGAAGTAAAACAGGCTTCCAAAGCAAAAAATCCCCATTATAAGATACATATAGACCAGTATAGGATAATCCTTTACGCTTTTTCTGAAAAAGATTTTCCTGCTTTGCAATCCCCAAAGTCCCAATAAAGCTGAAACCACAAGTAAAACGTAAGGATTAAGGTAATAAAAATCCCATTCAATTACGTGGGTGTCGTATAAATACAATATAAGCACATTTGCCAGGTAGATCACCGAAAACAACGTGAATTGTGTTAAATTGTTTCCCGTCTTTGTGGGCGACCGCGTTAGCGCAATAATTACAAAATGCATGATCTCGTGCGATACCATAAAAATAAAAACCAGGCCGGTCAGAAACGGGATCAGAAACGCATAGGCGCTTAGCAGCAGGAAGGGTTTTTCAACCCCGGCAAAAAAGTATATCAGCGTGCCCCAGGCTATGGTTACACCTGTAAAGGCTTTCAGGCGCTGAACAAAATCGCGGTAGGGTTGTATTGCCTTGAAGAAATAAGCCAGTCCGAGATAAGAAACAATGATCAAAACTATTGCCGTATTGTCAGACCACCCGAACAGAAGAAGGGTGTCGGTTTTAAAAAAAATAAGTATCACAATGAAGATGGCAGATACAAAGATGTACCAAAACTTCTTCAGGAAGGTAGAGGCAGTAATACCCAGTACAAGCGCGGAAATGATTGCAAAAAGTGAAAAATAAGCGGCAAACAAGTTTACTTTGATGTCGCTTCCATGATAATAGTCTGTTACAACATAATTATTGACGACCAGCGGAAAGTGAAACGGTCCGGTATCGATCGTTTTTACTTCTACCCCCAACGGTACCGCCTTACTTATTACTTCCCAATCGAGGATGATGTCGTAACCAAGTACGTCACAAAAGAGTGCGTAAAACATCGAAGCAATGAAAAGAAAGCTGAAAATGAACAGGATAATCTGCAACGGCCTGGGCCATTCGTCCCAGAAAACAAATCTTATCATTTGCTTTTCAATACGTTAGGAACTTTAAAATACCCTGATTCGTGAGACGGCGCATTTTTCAGAGCTATTTCCCTGTCAAGGTGAGGCTGTGGGCTATCCTCCCTCCACCTGTTTACCTCTTCCGACATATTGGTGAGCGGTTCAACATCGTCTGTGTCAAGTTCACTTAACTTTTCCATCCATGTTACAATTTCTGAAAGCTCTGCCTTCATTTTCTCCTTGTCAGATTCGGGGATATTAATTCTGGCTAACCGGGCCAGTTTATCCAGTAATTCATCGTTGATCTTCATATGTCTGCTGCTTTTTCAGTTCCGAATCAATGGTATCGAAGGTTTTCTTTTTCAGATATTCAAGATCATCAATTGTTAATCCGTTGGTGACGATCGGTTCGTGAAAGATAATCTTTACCTTTTTATGCTTTTTATTTAGGAGAAACTTCCCGTTGTCGGGCAAAATTATCCAATTATATGGAATTGTTACCGGAACAAGTGGGATCGTCTTTTCGATAGCTACCCGGAAAGGGCCGTCTTTGAACCGCGTCATTTTTGGTGGAGAAGTGGTCAGTATGCCTCCTTCGGGAAAAAACACCAGGCTTTTCCCCATGTCTATGGCTTCTCTCGACTTCAGAACTGATTCGTACCTGCTTTTCAGGTTGTTTCTGTCAACGGTGATGTGTAATTTGCGGTACATGTAACCAAATAAAGGTACTTTTTCTATTGAACTTTTTCCTACAAAAGCAAACGGATGACGGTTAAGTTCAATCGTTGGAATGTCAAGAAAAGAACTGTGATTAGGGCAAAAAATATATTGCTGGTTTTTGTCGAGTTTTCCCCGGTACTCCACTTCAACGGGTATCCCGCCAAGGGAAAAAAATATTTTTGCCCACAGCCTGTTAAGTTTATACGCGTGAATGTGCCATTTTTCTTTCTGGCATAAGATTAAGTATATCGGGAACAAACCAATAAACGGGATAGCTAATGCCAGCATAACCTGTATTGAATAAAGCCTTTGTGTCAATTTCATGGAGATTGCTTCCAACCGGGTTAAATCTAATAAAGATTTTAAAAATAGACGGTAATCTTGTCAAAAGAGATTAATAACAAAAAAAAAGCTGCCAGATTTGTCAGGCAGCTTTTTTTGATAAAAGTTTAATACCATTAATGTGTGGCAAGGTATTCGGCTACGCCTTCGCGTGTGTCTTCCATGGCGTCTTTGCCTTCTTCCCAGTTTGCATCAAAAGATCAAAAAATGAATTATAGCAGATAAAAAAACCCGATATCTTTTCAAATTTTAAAGTACTAAATGGTATCAGGTAAAAATCTACTTACGTATGGTGAGTGACCATGCTGTCTTGTACCACCATGACCTGAGGGCCCTTCACCAATAAATTCAGAGAACCAGGCTTCGTGTTCTATTTCCTCATGTAAAATCGCCAATGCCAGATCGTAAGTTCTGTGATCTTTGCCCGCAGTCATATTACAAACTTCTGTATAACCGGCTACAGCACATCTTTCAGCATTAACCAGCACCTTTAACATTGCCTGAATATCTGTGGGATCATCTGGCAAGTAAGCTGGAGGGCATGCAGATATATCATGAAAATCATTCATATTTCTTGGCAAGGCGCCACCCAACTCATAAATACGAGGTATCAATGCCTCAAAATGATTACGATCCTCAATACGAGCATCTTCCGTGATAGCTTTTAGGCCCTCACCCTCTAACCCTATAAGATTTACACGAAGAATTGTGTAATAATAATATGTAGTTAATTCAGCCGATGCGTTTTTAATCAGTAATTCAAGGAGTTTGTCAACGTCAACTCCTGCTTTTTCTACCATTTCTCTTGCGACTCTTGCCATAGTTTAAAGGTTTAAAGGTTAGTAAAAATTGTAAAAATTAAATCATGATTCTGAATATTAGATGATTACATACTCAATATACGAATAAGTATATCATTACCAAAATTAAATTTATTACGTAATCTCAATATGCTTGCCGGGATCTATTTTTTCGCCCGAAATATGTAGCCTGAATTCTTTCAGGTTGAAATTTCCAATCTTTTTTCTTTTGAAAAAATCCCTGACTAACATGTCAAGCTCATCGTCTTTAAAATCTATGATTTCTTTTGTATTTGTACAGTAAATATGATTGTGAATGTCCATGCGGGCATCATACCGCATGTTGCCTTCACTGGTATTTATTTTCTTAATAAGGCCTTTTTCAACAAAAACCTCCAGTGTTTTATACACCGTTCCGAGGCTGATACTCGGATTTTTCTTTTTAATCTTTTCATAAATACCTTCAGCAGCAGGGTGCGTATCAGTCTCCTGCAGCACCTGGTAAATTACCATACGCTGGTGAGTTACTTTAAGGCCGTGACCGGCCAGCGTTTGCTTGATATATTGCAGGTCTTTTAACATCGAAAATAAATAATAATAATTATCAACAAAGAATATTTATTGTTACAATAGTAGAATAATAAAATTAATAAATCCAATGAAATACCGAAGTTTTTTGCGAATGATTTTAGGATATTGTCTTCTTTTATTAATTTGAACTTTATTATTGAAGTTTACAGAGATATTTTTTTGAAATTTCAACCAAACATTTATATGAAAAAGCAACTTATAAGAACAATATCAGGCGCCATTATTAGTATATCCATAATAACAGGTTCATATGGCCAGACCCTTCCGAATTTTGATGAAATTATAATAGCGGGGAGTGAAGACATGTCAACCTACATGAATCATTACATTCGGCCCTTTATGAATAGTTTTGGCACCGGCATTGCAAATGGCTGGTACAATACGGCAGCTACGCACGAGCCGCTTGGTTTTGACCTTACTTTTTATGTGAGTTTGGTATCTGTTCCGGATCAGGACCTTTCTTTCAACTTTCTCCAGAGCGAATACAACAACCTGCGGCTGGCAACCGGTGGACCCGACGCCGTTTTACCCACATTGATTGGTGGAACTACAGGCGGACTTCAATTTGTATCTTCTGTCACCGATCCGGCTACAGGAATTGTGGTATCCTCCCCACCCTTTAATGTACCTAATGGTGTGGGAGAAGATATTCCGACAACAAACATACCTGTTCCGATGTTACAACTTGCATTGGGAATCATCAAGAATACCGAACTGATCGTGCGTTACGCCCCTACCGTAACAATAGGGGATGATTTTGAACTTAAATTCTTTGGAATCGGAGTAAAACACGATTTCAAGCAATGGATACCGGGTATAAAAACAATACCGATCGATCTTTCGATCCTGATTGGCTATACAAACCTGAATACGGATTTTTTCTTTTCCAATACGAGTGTAATTCAGGTCAGTCCGGGCTCAAAAGCTTCATTTGACGCAAGTATCTGGACTGTTCAGGCGCTGGTTTCCAAAAAGATATCAGTGCTTACCGTGTATGGCGGAATCGGCTATAACTCAATTAATTCAAAGTATGACATGACAGGCGAATATGGTTTTCAGGATGTATTGGATCCGTCTAAAACTGTGTTTGTGAAAGATCCTGTAAGTCTCGAATTCCCACTGAATGGTTTCAGAGCCACAGCCGGTTTACGACTCAAGTTTGCCATTTTTACCTTACACGCTGATTACACCCTGCAGGAGTACAGCACTCTCACTGTGGGCTTCGGATTCAGCGTCAGGTAGCCGGCTGAATATCAATAAGTAAGAAATTAAATAAAAGGTCGTACTAACATACGGCCTGACTTTTTTAGTATAAAACTGCTCACTGCATGTGTTGAAAATGTGAATAATTACGACTAAGAGTACCCGTAGCAGCGAATTGCATTCGTGGCTATCTGATGAATCAAAATGTCCGAATAACGGATTTACACTGATCAGGCGATTACACGGATTGAATCTGTATCAATCATTTCGATTTGTGAAATATTGTTCAGTGCATTGTAATATTTTAATTGCCTGATAATCAATTTTAAAATTCTGACCTCCATGACCTATTGTTGAAAACCAACATCTTACGAGTTAAACTTCGTAAAATGATGCTGCAATAATCAAAATAATATATAATGTTACGATGCATCTTTACGAATCTTATATATATGATTATCAGTACATAAGATATAAGAAGAGTTCCATGTATTTAAAAATAAATCAATACTGATATACGATAGTATTGGAGGCCTGATATGATACCGGTAAGCGGGCAGCCGGCGATATTTACCAGAAAAGTGCCCCAGGGTAAACTCCCCACTTCCACGTCATAGGGGTGATAATTCATGCCGGGCCTTCAACAAAACACCGTCATTACACGGATCGCGCAGCGATTCCGGGTAAACTCCTTGTATAAAATACTGCTTATTAATAATATAAAGCAGCGGGTCGTAAGGGAGATTACCCGGACTCCGCCGGGACGTATCCTGTTCGGGGAATGTAAGCGCTTCCATTTTGCGCCGGATCGCCGCAAATAATTCTGATCGATTTTCTTACCTGCATGAACCAATTAAAATGTAATATTGTCTACAACAAAACATTTAAACAATATAGTATCTGCTATTCGGAAGGATGAAGCAAGTTGTAATCATAGGTAATGGTATTTCAGGTATAACGGCAGCAAGGAATATTAGGAAGCTGAGTGACCTTGAGATCACTGTAATAAGTGCTGAAACCGATTATTTCTTTTCGCGTACCGCGTTGATGTATGTATTTATGGGGCATATGAAGTTCGAACATATCAAGCCCTATGAAGATTGGTTCTGGAAGAAAAATAATATAAATCTCATCAATGCCTATGTAAATAAAATAGATGTTTCTGAAAAAAAACTTTATTTGTCAGGAGCAGGTTCGATAGAATACAGCATACTGATCCTTGCTCTGGGCTCTGTTACCCAAATGTTCGGGTGGCCCGGTCAGGACCTGAAAGGAGTGCAGGGGCTGTACAGCTATCAGGATCTGGTACTGATGGAAGAAAATGTAATAAATGTAAAACATGCCGTGATCACAGGAGGTGGATTGATCGGCGTGGAAATGGCGGAAATGCTGATGACGAGAGGTGTGCATGTAACCTTTCTGGTAAGAGAAAAAGGATACTGGCAAAATTTATTGCCTGAAGAAGAGTCACAGCTTGTAAGCAGGCATCTCCGGTCACATGGTGTGGAACTCAAATTGGAATCCGAACTTGAAAAAATCATTGGTGATGAAAATGGCCATGTAGTGTCGGTTAAAACAAACCATGGCGAAATTCTGGATTGTGAGTTTGTAGGCCTTACGGCAGGTGTAAAGCCGAATATAAAGCTTCTGGAAGAAACACCGGTGGAAACCAGCAAGGGTATTATGGTGGATTCGTATCTTGAGACCAGCGTAGAAGATATTTATGCTATTGGTGATTGTGCAGAAATGCGGATGCCTGAGAAGGGAAGAATATCTATAGAAGCCGTGTGGTATGCAGGAAGGATGATGGGAGAAACGATAGCCCATACCGTTTCAGGACATAAAACAGCCTACAAGCCGGGAAAATGGTTTAATTCAGCCAAATTTTTCGATATTGAATACCAGACATACGGCAATGTTGGCAATGTACTCCATGCCGGCGAAGATAAATTTTATTGGGAAGATGCATCTGGAACAAGATGCCTTAAACTTGTGTTTGATAAAGAAACCAACATATTGAAAGGGATCAATGTATTTGGATTACGAATGCGGCATGAAGTGTGCGATCGTTGGCTCAGGGAAAACCGTACAATATTTTATGTAATGGAACACCTGAAAGAGGCTGATTTTAATCCGGAGTTTAGTTCAAAATTCGATCGTGAAATACTGGATAAATTTAATGACGGGGGTTTTGGTACGGAGGTGGTTTTACGCAAAAACCAGAGTGTGTTGTCAAAATTTTTAGGTTTTTAATTTAAATTCTATGAAACAATCAAATATGGAATTCATCAGAAAAGCCGGATTGGTCGTTTTTATGACCGGAATGGTTGTTTTTCTAGCTTCTTTTTTCCTGGCAAAATATTCATATACACCGGAAATTGTTGACATACACGTGCATGAGGCAGAACAGAATTTGTTACTGAAAAAAGAGCTGGAACCGAATGAGGGAAGAATTAATAATTCGAATATCAGCTATGTGAAGATGTTATCCGATGCCATAGCCAAAGTAAATAAAATTCAGCTTGAAAAGTATACAATAAATAATATTGACATTAATAACATTATTAACAGGAGCAAGGATCTGAAGTTTTCCTTAAGTTTGGCTGACAGCGTGTTTGCAGGCAATAGTCTGGAGGTGGTGTTTAAGCGCGAATCATTCACTGCCTACGGAGGCTGGCTCGACGACCGTGAGTTTGATTCACAAGCAAGCATGAAAGAAGTTTTATCTGGGATTGCGGCTAACATCAGCCGCTATGAAATTTCAGGAAAGAAAGGATTTGACAGCTACAGGACTAAAGACTTAAAGTATGCCCTGACCAAAGCTGCATCTGTTGGACCTGTTCGTGACCATCCGCTACTTTTTATTTTTCTGACGTTTGGGCTATGTATAATCGGTGCAGTTATTTACTTGCTGCCCGGAATAAAAGAACTTCCGGGTATAAAAAATGATCATATCTTCAACAATTCAATGACGAGCCGCGGATGGCTGGGGATACTAACGGGCTCTTTTCTTATTATCTTTTATATTCTGCTGTACTATCTACCGGAATACATGACCAATTGGATTATTATGGTTGATCCGCTAAGTATGGCTCTGAAAGGATCGGAAGCCGGAAGATTTTTTCTATATGGATTTATTTATACACTTGCTATTCTGGTAATGGGTGTGAGAATGATGATCAAATACAGGGGAAATACGTACCAGCAGATACGCACCGTTTCGGTTATGTTTTTTCAAACGGCCTTTGCATTCCTCATTCCGGAAATTCTTTTAAGACTCAACAAACCGTACTTTGATTTTAAAAATATCTGGCCGTTGGACTACGATTTTTTCTTTGACAATTCGCTGAACCAGTTACTCGCAGGTGGCACGCTCGGAATTTTTATGCTGGGATGGGGTATTTCGCTTATTATCATCGGCGTGCCCGTTATGGTGTATTTCTTCGGAAAAAGGTGGTATTGCTCCTGGGTATGTGGTTGCGGAGGACTTGCAGAAACGCTGGGCGACCCCTACCGTCAGTTATCTGACAAATCATTGCACGCATGGAAAATTGAAAGAGTGGTTGTCAATAGTGTGCTTGTGTTGGCAGTGGTTATGACTGCCGGTGTGCTTTATACCTACTGGACCGGAAGCAGCCAGATTGCAGGATTAAACACCTATTCTGTCAGGGAGGCTTATGGATTCTGGATTGGGGCGGCTTTTGCTGGTGTAGTGGGTACCGGTTTCTACCCCCTGATGGGAAACAGGGTATGGTGCAGGTTCGGATGTCCGCTTGCCGCCTATCTCGGTATTGTTCAACGGTTTAAGTCAAGATTCAGGATCACTACCAATGGAGGCCAGTGCATGTCATGCGGCAATTGTTCGACCTATTGCGAAATGGGGATCGATGTGCGGTGGTATGCACAAAGAGGTCAGAATATCATACGTTCGTCGTGTGTGGGGTGTGGCATATGTTCGGCAGTTTGTCCGCGGGGGGTATTAAAACTTGAAACAGGAACTGAAAAAGGCCGTTTCGGGAAACCGGTATTATTGGGTAATGACAGTTTCAGGGATTCAAGTTAAAAATTTTTGCTATAAACGTCTATGCGAACAGGGGTGGCGGTAATTATTCCTGCCTTAAATGAGCAGAAGGCAATTTGCAATGTTTTGAAAGAAATACCGACATCAATTGTTGATGAGGTTATTGTAGTTGATAACGGCTCTACAGACCGAACCTCAGAAAAAGCGGCAGCATGTGGCGCTACTGTGTTGCAGGAAAATAAAAGAGGTTACGGACATGCATGTCTCAAAGGAATTGAATACCTGAAACAACAGGATATGCCACCTGAAATTATTGTATTTTTGGATGCAGATTATTCAGATTACCCTGAAGAGATGGAAAAGCTGATAAAGCCAATCAGGAACGAAAACTTTGACATGGTAATCGGCTCCAGGGTACTGGGCAACAGGGAAACCGGCTCCATGACATTCGCCCAGGTATTCGGAAACTGGCTGGCAACATTTCTGATCCGCATGTTTTTTAAGGTGCGGTTTACTGATCTTGGCCCTTTCCGTGCCATCCGGTTTGAGAAGCTTATCAGGATGGATATGCAGGACAAAACATATGGCTGGACGGTAGAAATGCAACTAAAAGCAGCAAAAATGGGTTTGAGGAATATTGAAGTTCCTGTAACCTATCGCAAAAGGATTGGATTTTCTAAAGTTTCAGGTACAGTTAAAGGTACATTGATGGCAGGATATAAAATTCTCTGGACTATAATTAAACATCTGTAAAAGGTATGGATTATATTATCATCTTCATTTATTCAATCTCGTTGCTGATGATCTTTATATTCAGCCTTGGACAGCTACACCTTACATGGAACTACCTCAAATCCAAAAAAAAGAAAGATAGCACACGATCTGCGCTATTATCCGATACAGACCTTCCCCGGGTAACGGTGCAGTTGCCGGTATATAATGAGAAATATGTGGCTGCACGCCTTATTGATTCAGTTGCGAAACTTAATTACCCGAGTCATAAGCTTGAAATACAGATATTGGATGACAGCACGGATGAAACGTATTTGATCATAAGGGATAAAGTTGCCGAATATGCAGGTAAAGGGTTCGATATGGTTCATTTGCACCGTACCGAACGTACAGGGTTTAAAGCAGGGGCGCTAAAAAACGGACTTGCCCGGGTAAAAGGGGAACTGGTGGCGGTGTTTGATGCAGATTTTATGCCGGATCCTGATTTTTTATTACATACGGTTCCTTACTTCCACGATCCTGAAACCGGAATGGTTCAGACACGGTGGGGGCATCTAAACAATGACTATTCCTTACTTACAAAGCTGCAGGCTTTTGGTCTGGACGCGCATTTTACTGTTGAGCAAACCGGTCGCTCTTACGCAGGAAGTTTTATTAATTTCAATGGCACTGCCGGGATATGGCGGAAGAAATGTATCATCGATGCCGGAGGATGGTCGGCCGATACCCTTACTGAAGACCTCGACCTCAGTTACCGTGCCCAGATGAAAGGATGGAAATTCAAATACCTCGAGGATGTGGTTTCGCCTGCAGAGTTGCCGGTAATTATGACAGCCATTAAAACACAGCAATACAGGTGGAACAAAGGCGCAGCCGAAACCGCAGTAAAAAACCTTGGCAGGGTGCTTCGCATGCCTGCAAGCAAAACAACTAAAATTCATGCCATATTTCATTTGCTAAACAGTTCGGTGTTTATTCCCCTGCTTGTAGCCGCCGTTTTAAGCATACCCATGTTGTACATCAAACACAGCCATCCGGAATTTAAAACACTTTTCAATATCGGTTCTGTATTTTTGATCGGGTTTTTTAGTGTCGGTTTCTTTTACTGGGTGGCAGCAAAAAATATACGTCGCAGCAAATATTCCGTATATTTTCTGAAATATTTTCCCTTATTTCTTTCCGTTTCCATGGGCCTTTCGTTGCATAACGCCCTGGCAGTATTAGCAGGCCTTACCGGGTCCAAATCCGCATTTATCCGCACACCCAAGTTTAATGTGATATCGAAGATGGATTCGTGGAAGAAAAACAGTTATATTATCAGAAAGCTGAGTATTATTACCGTTCTTGAAGGGATATTGGGAATGTATTTTCTCGCAGGAATTATCTATGGTGTGATGATAAATGATTTTGGACTGATCTTTTTTCACATCTTTTTAGCGGTTGGTTTTATTATGGTATTCCTGTATTCCGTATTTTCACTAGGGCATGCCCAAACATAATCCCAGGCATTCAGGATACATTTTGTATGTAATTATTGCTTTGTCGGGCATTCTGTATGTGGCAATTGGTTATTTCGTTCCGCGTTATGAGACAGCGTTCCTGCTATCACTTTATATCGTATTGTTTGGTGGTTACCTGATCCTGTATTATCTGCTCAAAGCTGACATAAAAACCGGAATATTTGCGGCTATTGCATTCAGACTGCTGTTGTTATTTTCAATTCCCGCTTTGTCCGATGATGTTTACCGGTTTATATGGGATGGCAGGTTACTTGCCTCCGGGATCAATCCGTTCGATGAGGTTCCTGATTTTTATATTATACAGGATCTCGGTATTCCGGGCATTGACCAATCGTTGTATGCCAATCTTAATTTTACCCTGCACCATACCATGTATCCACCGGTCGCACAGTTTACCGGATGGGTGGCAGCACTCATTGCAAGCAATTCTGTTTTTTGGAGCGTGGTGGTTATACGCACATTTATCCTCACCGCCGACATCGGCTCGATTTTTTTGATCCGTAAACTGCTTGAAGTTTATAAGGTTAAAAAGGAACGTGTTTTGTTGTATGCGCTCAATCCGCTCGTAATTCTTGAATTGACCGGCAACCTGCATCACGAGGCCTTCGTACTATTATTTCTTTTACTGGCTATCCTGCTGCTGAACAGGGATAAACAGGTCAAGAGTGCCATATCTTTCGGGCTGGCTGTAGGTTCGAAACTTATTCCCGTTATTTTTCTGCCTTTGCTCATATCAAGACTGGGAATAAAACGTACCGTGGTTTACGGACTGGTAATGGCAGGAGTGACGTTTATATTATTTATACCCTTTATTAATGAACAACTTATGTACGCATTTATGTCCAGCGGTTCGCTTTATTTCCTGAAGTTCGAGTTTAACGCTTCGATTTATTATCTGATCAGGGAGGTGGGTTACTGGGTAAAAGGGTACAACATCATTCAATCGGCGGGTCCATGGCTGGCTGCAATAACGGTTGCAGCTATTGTTTTGCTTGCAGTAACTGACTGGAAGCGAAAAATGAAGTTGCCTGAAGCGTTTATGTGGGTTTTACTCATTTATGTTGCATTTACAACCACCTTGCATCCCTGGTATATTGTACCTCTACTCGCTTTTTCTGTTTTTACCTCCTACCGGTTTCCGCTGGTATGGACTATGATGATATTTTTGACCTATTCCGGTTATTCAGCTGATGGATTCAGTGAAAACCTGTATATTATTTTTGGTGAATACTTTGTTGTTTATGGTTACATGCTTTACGAACTGATCTGGTATAACAGAAGTAACAGCATGAAACAAAATGCAATTTCAGGGAGTTACTGATTAGCTTTCAGCGAGGAGGTCTTTATTTTTCGAAACGATACATTGAATTTGGCGCCTTCCCCGCTTTCACTTTCAACCCATACCTTTCCATGCATCGCTTCTACATATTTTTTAACAATGGAAAGGCCTAAACCGCTTGATTCTTCATTAGCAGTAGGCTGGGCGCTCAGTTTTTGAAATTTCTCAAAAACTTTTTCTTTATCTTCAGAGGTAAAGCCGGGTCCCTGATCCACAATTTCAGTGATCACCTCAAAATCATTTTGTGTAAGATTAACGAATATTTCTTTGTCAGGAGGTGAAAATTTGATTGCATTCGAGATCAGATTCAAAAAGATCTGCATGGCATGGTGTTGGTCTAAGCGCACTCTGTAGGCCCCTCCGTTCAGGTTTGTATGTATTCGTATATTTTTGCTTTTAGCTGCATTTTCAAAATCACTTACTGCTTCTTCGAGTATTATCCTCAGGTCGGTTTCTTCAAGATTCATGTTATATGACTTTTTATCGATGGCATCGATATCAAGTATTTTGTCCACCATGCTGCTTAATCTTGACGAAACTGTATCGATTTTTTCAAGACAGTCTTTCTGAGTTTCCGACAATAGCTCTTTTTCAAGAAGAATTACTTTGGAAAGGCCCGCCATCTGATTCAGTGGATTTTTAAGGTCATGGGCTACTACATGTAGAAGAAAGTCTTTATCTTTATTGAGTTGATTTAACTTTACATTTTTTCCTTTAAGATCTATATTGGCGTTCACAACTTTTTTCCTCTGGTTTTCAATTTCTCTCTGTTGCTTGATTATTTCCTTATTTTGCTTTTTCAGTTGCCGGGTTATCTTTTGCCTGTTCTTAAAATAATAGGCAGAAATGAGCATAACAATCAGCAAAAATCCGGTAACGGCTATTAAGAGATAATTTTTTAGCCGGGCTGTCCTGTCATGGATCTGTTTTTCCAGGTTTAATTTTGCCATCGCCTGCTCATGCTCCTGTTTTACCTGAAGCTCGTACAATGCCCGATCGTATTCAGCATTTGAAATGGAATCAGCCAGTTGGCGGTATCTTTCATGATATTTGAGGGCTGTTTCAAACTGCCTGAGTTCCCTGTGAGCTTCCGACATTAATCGGTAATTTTTAACCAGAATAGAGTTAAATCCGTATTCCGATGCAAGTTTCTCTGATTTTTCAAGATAAATAAGACTCTCCTGATAATTACCTTCTTTGAGCTTTAATTCACCCAGGTTGGAGTACTGTTCGGCGATACCATTGTTATCCTTAAGTTCTTTAAACAACCCCATGCTGCGGTTAAAAAATATCCTTGCGGTGTCAAATACCTCTTTATGCATGTATGCAAAGCCCAGGTTACCAAAAGCAAAGGCATCGAGGCTCTCATTTTTTAATTCTTTGTTGATCAGTAATGTTTTATGGTAATAGCTGATGGCGCTGTCGTATTGTTCGGCATTATCTAAAAGGAACCCGATATTATTATATATAGTAGCCTGGCCTTCAAAGTCGCTAAGTGAAATAAAAATTTTCAGCGCCCGCTGATAATATGCTTTGGCTTCATCGTAATTATTCTGATTATCGTACAAAATGCCTATGTTGTTGTACACTTTCGCCATATTCAATGAATCACCGAACTGGCTGGCTTTTTCAAGACTTGACAGATAATTTTTTAAGGCCCCGGAGTTATCACCCTGTGTGGCATTGATATTCCCTATTGTTTTATAAATGCCGATCAGACTCTTTTCATAACCCAGATCAAGCGCCAGGCTAAGCGCCTCACTTGCATAATCAAAACTCAGATTGGGATCATTAAACATCACTGCATTGGCAAGTCCTGTTAGGTGGTCCACACGCGCTTCATTTTCAGGCAACCCCTCAAGTGCGAAAACAAGACTGTCAAAGTCTTCAACCTGTGAATACACACGCAACGAAAATTGTACTGAAAGAAGCGTAAGTAATGAAATGAATAGTATCTTTTTCAGGAAATTCATAGCCTGATGTTCCAGTGTAGTATTAGCTGTTATTAATCATTCAGGATGCTACCTGTTTAATAATAACTAACCTTGTCATGAAAAGACAGTTTTACCAAATATATTACATATGTAACATTAATAAACAAATTGTAATTTTTTTGTTTTTTGCCATCCAATTTAAATAGATATATTAATACAGTTTATATAAAAATTTATAACATGGTAACCTTTTATTGCTCAAATAAAGGTATAAAATAGTTCAGATTTGGGGTATGAGGGTAACCTCATACCTTTAGAAATTTTCCCATTTTGTAGAATAAAAGGATTATATAGGAAATGAGTTTTTTACATGAAAATAGTAAAATTTCAAAAATAACCAGGTGGGAAAAGACCTATTATGAAAGATGCATTAACTTGACGGTATGTATATGAACAGGGTATTGATTGTATTTACAAGAAACCCTCTTAAAGGAAAAGTAAAGACGCGGATAGCAAAAAAACTGGGTGATGAAACCGCCCTTGCCGTGTACCGCCATTTGTTGGAGAATACCATGAAATTAACAACCTGCATAAATTCTGATATTCAGGTTGCAGTTTATTATTCTGAATTTATTGACCAGGCAGATCAATGGCCTGGAAAAATCAGAAAGGAATTGCAAAAGGGGGATGATTTGGGTATGCGAATGGGACATGCAATGAGCTATGAATTTTCTCATAACGCACAACACGTTTGCATAATTGGCAGCGATGTGTTTAACCTCAATGAAAGTACCATAAATAGTGCTTTTGACTTGTTGACGAGTCATGATGTAGTGATAGGTCCCGCGTCTGACGGTGGGTACTACTTGCTGGGGATGAACAATTATCATAACGAGTTATTTGAAGGATTTAAATGGGGAAGTAATACGGTATTAAACAACACAATTCAGCGGATAGAAAACCTTGGCATGAGATATGTTTTGTTACCTGAATTAAACGATGTGGATGAAGTACAGGATATCCCGGATGAAATATTTAACAAAATCAAACATTTCCCAAATGACGCTGAAACTAACTAGCATATACGTTTACCCTGTCAAATCGCTGGGAGGGGTGGCAGTTTCTCCGGGGGTGGTACAGCCCGGTGGATTACGGTACGACAGGCGGATGATGCTGGTGGATGCATACGGCAGCTTTATCACACAAAGAGAATATCCGGAATTGTCGCATTTAACATGTGTTTTATCAGAATCCGGCAATATGATCCGGATTTGGGATAAGCGGGCTCCGGAAATGAACCTGGCCATATCTTTAGATGCGCCACCCAAACGGGAAATCCGTGTAAAAGTATGGAGCGCTGTTATGGATGCGGGTATAATCGGGAATACCTGTGACGAATTTTTTTCATCATTTCTTCACCATAAGTGCCAGCTCGTGAAGATGACGGATCATTCGGTGCGATATGCCAATCCGTTTTATGCAGGCAAAGGGATTCGGATGAGTATGGCGGACGGATATCCGCTGATGATAATTGGTCAGGCATCGCTTTCTGACCTGAATAACCGTCTTGCAGAAAAAGTGGAAATGAAACGTTTCAGGCCTAACCTGGTTTTTGAAGGCGGTATTCCATACGAAGAAGATACGTGGAAGGAGTTAATGATCGGCGACATAAAATTCAAAGCTGTAAAGCCCTGTTCGCGGTGTGTGATAACGACCATTCACCCCGAATCGGGAATTAAAGGAACTGAGCCCCTGGCCACCCTTTCACGCTACAGAAAAAAAGGCAATAAGGTGCTTTTTGGAATGAATCTGGTGGCCTTATCTGAAGGTGAAATCCGTACAGGTGAGAAAATAAAAATATTATAACGAACCATTCTGTTCATCATTGCCGGTTTCTCCTATTTTTGTATCTGCATTAATTAAAAAACAGGCACGGATTAAAAATAGAGATATGGTTGAACAATTTAAAGACACGAGCCTAATCAGCTTAACTAATTGTTTTAATAGCGAAGAAAAGTGCAAGATAATCGTAACTAAATCTCCTCCTGGGATGGGTTTTTAATTAAATAATTGCACTAAAAATTGGCGAATAATATGAAAGAAGAAATGATCAATATGGTAATGCAGGGAAATATTAACTTATTAATAAAACTTAAATGGGTAATTCTAAAAATTTTTATTCTAATTATAGTGTTGGGTGCCTGTACTTCCAAACCAACTAAATTACCTATTCTGGGATCGTTTGAATTGATTTCGGGAAAAACAAGCGGAGAAGTTATAACGGACACGGTTTACCACACGATACAAGCCTTCTCTTTTATAAATCAGGACAGTGTTATTGTCACGAATGATACCTTTTCCGGCAGGGTGTATGTTGCAGATTTCTTTTTTACTTCCTGTCCTACCATCTGTCCTGTCATGAAAAAACAAATGCTCCGGGTGTATGATGTCTTTGAAGAGAATGAAGATGTGCTGTTCTTATCGCATACCATAGATCCCGCTTATGACTCGGTGCCGGTGTTGCGTGAGTATGCCCAACGGCTTGGGGCCGATTCCGAAAGGTGGCATTTTGTGACCGGCAGCAAAGAAGATATATACAAGATAGCACAGATAAGCTATATGTCTGTTGCTGCCGAAGATGAAGAAGCGGAAGGTGGATTTATTCATAGCGGGCGTTTTATTTTGGTGGATAAAGAACGAAGGATCAGAGGAGCGTACGATGGTACGGATCCGGCGGATGTGGATAAACTCATGGCAGACATCACCACACTTCTCAGCGAATATGCAGAATAGCAACCCTGCACCAGGCCTCCTCTGGCGGCTCCTGTTTTTTACCGCCTTGGCATTGCTGTTAATGGCCTGCGGAAGCAGCGAGAAGCGGCGGAACAGTGTGAAGCTCAGCCAATATATGGTGGCTGGAATGACGTTATACCAACAACATTGCGCCAACTGTCACCAGGTTGACGGCAAAGGGCTTGCAAAACTGGTACCACCCTTGCATCAGTCTGATTATCTTAAATCGCTGAAACCCAATGACATGGCCTGCCAGATCAGATACGGATTGTCGGATACCATCTATGTAAACGGCGAAATGTATCATCAGCCTATGCCGTCAAATCCGCGTTTAACTCCACTCGAAATTGCCGAAATTGTTACCTATGTGAAGAATAAATGGGGAAGTGAACCTGGTCTTTACGAGGTAAAAAAAGCCGAAAAAGCACTTCAGAATTGCAAATAGTTGCAGTACGGTGCTACCACCGTGTTGTTTCTTTTCCTGGTCGTAAGGTCGTCCTACGACCTCATTGCCGGTTACGGCTCCTTTTTCCTGACTTCACTGCATGTAACTGGCGCGGCTTTAGCCATTAATTTTCTCCTGTATTGTGCAATTCAAGACCCAAAATCAAAAAAACACTATACTTAATTAGCCTTTTTATCCCGAAATTAGAATTATCAAGTATTTCCCTTGCATAATAGGGAGAGATATGTTTTGGCTCACGCTCACCCCTCAATCCCCTGAAGGGGAGGCCCGCCCCGCAAAATCTTCAAACGGGGAAATGTCTTGTCAAGTGCATTGGGTCCTTTTAGGCCTGCCCGGCCGAAATGGAATGAAGGCGGGGATGACAGGGGTGCGGCAGGGCAGAGTTTTTCCACCAGCTTGTCAACTTCAAATAGCCCAAAGTCAATCTATTCTTCCCCAAGGAGCACTTTTGTCTGCCGGATGGCATTATCCACCATTTCATCTACCTTTTCGATCTTATCTTTCTCACCGTTAAGGTAATGCATAATGCTATCGTGTTTCCAGCCTTCATAGCTGGCTATAAATTGCCTCATCCATGCCATCATGGCTTCATCAGCCTCATCGAGGGCTTTCATCTGATTTCTAAGTTTCGCCAACCTTTCGGGATCATGGCCGGGATTGGATTCTAATATTCCGATTTGTTCTTCAATGCGGCTTTTAAGCGATGCAATGTCCCCCAGTCTGGGCATTACCTTATCATGCACAGCAATTACTTCTTCGTAAAGCTGCGTCTCCTGCGCTGTGGGATCAGGATACTCAGATTCAATACCCCCGGTTGAAGTAGATTTACGGCAGCCAAAAGCGGTAAGTATTACCACGATTATTATTATCCCCTTTTTCATTCTTTATTCATATTTGATGAATGGGTTTACTTTTTAATAAATTTTTGGATAAATTTAGTTATCAATATAAAATATGAAAGCACAATTCCTCTTAAAAAACGGGTGGGAATGTTAGCTTATAAAAATTTTTAGTAACTATGTGATTATGGCCAGATACAGGCTTTATTTTTTAGCGGTAATTCCCTACTCAAGAGTAATCATATCATTTAACCAGTTACCGGATTCAAGGTTACATCTCGCCATTTTCCCGTATAAATTAGATTAATGTCCTGATATTTATAATTTTTCCTTTGGAAAGAAGGACAGGTAATTTTAGCTTGTACTGATTTTTAATAATTACGTGATTATGGCCAGATACAGACTTTATTTTTTAGCGGTAATTCCCTTATTTCTGATTTCCTTTACGTCCTTTGGGCAGGCAGTTTCGAATATAAATGCACGGATTGACGATCAGAACCCAAATATCGTTCATATATTTTATGATCTGCAGGGCAAGGTAGGGGAGAAATTCAGGATTGAGATATTAAGCAGCAAAGACAACTACCAGGGTAAACTTCAGATGGTTTCGGGCGATATAGGAGAAAACCAGGTGGCAGGAAACGGTAAAAGAATTATCTGGAGGGCAAAGGAAGAGCTGGGTTTTTTTGACGGCGAGATTACGTTTGAAATTCGTTCAACCATCACATTCAGCCAGTTTAAGATTATCCAGCCAACGGCCGGCAGCACGTTTAAGCCGGGCGCCACCCTGCCCATACGCTGGGATGGCGGCGCTGCCAATTCAACGATCCAGCTGGAGCTGTATAAATTAAGCACCCTGAGCAGGTCGATAGGCACCACCTCAAATACTAAACTTTATAACTGGACCGTACCGGCAGATGTAACCAAAGGTACGGATTACAACATACGGATGTTTGACACCTCAGATCCGGTCAATACAACAATTACGAGTGCCAGTTTCAGGATCAAGGGCAAAGGCGGAGCAGGTAAGTTTGTCCTGATCGGCGTATTGGTGGCAGGCGGCGTGGGCGCTGCGCTTGCACTAAGTGGCGGTGATGATGTCGTTGGAACTACTCTACCTCCTGTAATTGAGACTAACCCGCTTCCGGAACCACCCGATCCATCGGGAGGACTTGCGCGTCTATTACCTGCTTTATTCAGCATACGGATCGGACACTGACATGTTACGGGCAGTTTTCATGAAAAGAACATTGATAACAATTTTTTAATAACGATACCATGAGAAGATTTTTACCTCTTTTATTCATATTAATCTCCGGTGTACATTTTGCAGATCTGAAGGCCCAGCCGGATTTTGGCAGTGCACTGGATTTTGATGGCATTGATGACTATGTATCTGTCGGGAACTCGGCTGTCTTAGATTTTAGTGCAGGCGATTTTACAATTGAGTTCTGGATGAACCGTAGAAGTGGTGGTATTGCTAATGCAAGGATTGTTTCAAAAGGAGCACATACCGACGGCACACCCGGTTACGCAGTGTATGGAGATGATAATACAGTGACTTTCACAGTATCGGATGGCATTTCAGTCCAACCAGGAGTAAACGGCAATATAAAACCTGATATATGGCAACACATAGCAGCCGTCCGTCAAGGTGCTAATCTTAAAATTTACGTAAATGGTACGCTTGCAGGTGAAAATACTTTGGGCCTGGCCTCCTCCCTAAGTGCCTCCAGCAGTTTTATCATTGGTGCCACTGATATTCTTGTCTCATTTTTTCCTGGAAAGATCGAGGATTTAAGAGTGTGGACCATAGCTAGGACACAAACCGAGATACAAGACAATATGTTAGTTTCTCTGAGTGGTACTGAAGCCAATCTGGTCGCCTATTACCGGTTTGATGAAGCTCCTGCCGATGCAGTCAACACTGGGCTAACAACAATTTTTGATGCAACAACCAATATCCTTGATGGAACCCTGATAAACTTTGGTCTTTCCGGTATAGGATCCAACTGGTCAAATACTTTTTGGAAATATGTAGCTACCTATTCAAAAAGCGACTACTATACCCTGGATATTAATGGCACCTGGGAAGAGGCAAACAACATGGCACAATCGGCAGGAGGGGACCTGGTGGCCATAAACAGCCCGGAAGAGCAATCATTTTTGGAAAGCACTACTTTCGATCCCTACTGGATCGGCCTATTTCAAAACTTAAACAGTCCTGATTATGTGGAACCCGCTGGGGGCTGGGAATGGACCACAGGAGAGGATTTTACTTATACCAACTGGGGTGCCGTAGAGCCGAATGATGGAGGCGCTGAAGATTTTGCACATGTGGGTGTAGGATTACAATGGAATGATGTGGCGGCATCAACCACATTCCCGGCCTTATTGGAATTCACTTCCATTGTTGCGGACTATCCGTTTAATGCCAATGCAAATGACGAAAGTGGGAATGGGAATGATTTGTCCGTACTCGGACCTGTTCTGGCGAATGACCGGTTTACTAATTCCAACAGTGCTTACTCATTTGATGGAGACGATTACATGAGTGTATTTTCTTCGGTTATTCCCTCAAGTGGAGATTTTACCGTAAGCGCTTGGGCCAAATATTCTGGTCCCACGAATGTGGATGCAAATATTGTTTCCCAAAATGTATCTAGCTTTTTACTTGGTCAAAAAACAACTGGGAACATCAGGATTCTTGATAGTTGGGATGATACAGGGATTCCTTTTCCCACGGATGGGAACTGGCATCATTATGTTTTAACAAAAGATGATCTCAATACCATTCTTTATTTGGATAATGTTCTAGTAGCGTCCCTAGGGTCTCCAATCTCGAATCCTTCTGGCCCTACACCTGAATTCAGGGTAGGTGTAAGTACAATAGACTTTGGTGGAGAATACTTCACCGGAAGCATTGATGATATTAAAGTATATGACTATTCCTTAGAAGCAGCTGATATCAATGTTCTTTACATGAATGGTACCTGGCCTGCACCTCCGGCTTCTCCAGGTCTTTTTTCATATACAACCAGTGACGTAACTATAGAACTCTCCTGGGATGATGTGGAAAATGAAACGGGTTACATACTCGAAAGGTCAACCGACGATATAACGTATCTTCAATTCACCACTCTAGCTGCCGATGCTACCGGATTTACTGATTCCGGTCTTTCACCAAATACGCTGTATTATTACAGGATACGTTCTCAAAATGCACAGGGAGAATCCGCAAACAGCACCGCACGGAATGCCACATTTTCAACATCGCCATCCACCCGGTTTGAAAACTTTCAGACCTTTGGTGGTGATGGTTTTGACTACGGTCGTGCGGTAGCGGTGGACGCATCCGGTAATTACTATTTCTGGGGAGTATTCAGTACTTCCATAAATATTGGTGGAACTATCCTGACTAATTCCAATGGCAGACAAGCCATGTTCCTGGCAAAGTATGATGCAAATGATAATTTTCTTTGGGCCCGATCTTACCTGCCTTCCATCAATGGATTTGCTCATGAAGTAAGCATCTCTAATACCGGGGACATTTACCTCACTGGCCAGTTTGAAGGCACATTTATGAGTTTGGCAGCAACTCCAGTAGATATTAATGGCGTGAATTATTCCAATGGGTTTCTGTTGAAAATTGATGTTAACGGGAATGAAATTTGGACCAGAACATTCAGCCAATCCGGAAATGGCAATATGTATGGACTGGATACAGACAGCAACGGTGATGTATATGTGAGTGGAACCTACAGGGCTTCGGGCTTATTTGCCGGTTTTTCATTACCCTCTCAGGGGGGGGCGGCCATTTTCAAATACGATGAAAGTGGAAATGAAATCTGGGCTGACTATAGTGTACAAACTGATGAATCCAGTCTGACAACCTTTCTTGGACTGAATGTAAGCATCAACAATGAAATATATGTTTCCGGGCGAATATTCAGTACGACTACTTTTGGGAATACTAAGGGGCCATCAAAAGCTATTACTGCTTCTAATGGTGTGGAAGACGCGTTATTGATTAAGTATAATACAGATGGATCCGTTGCCTGGATCACAAATGCGGGATCCGATCAATTTGACAATGCTTTTGATGTAGTCACCGATGACTTTGGGAATGTTTACCTCGGGGGCCATTTTTTTGGCACAAATATTTCCTTTTCGAATGGGGTTTTTAACAATAGCAGTGTCGATGGTGAACTATTTCTGGCCAGGTATGATGCCGGTACCGGTGCCAATATTTGGGGACAAGCCTTTGGTGGAATTGGAGAAGAACTCTTACTTAACTTGGCTACGGACGGGACCAACGTATTCATGACCGGAACACGCGAACCGTTTCCTGCCAGCTTCGGGTCTGTGTCCGTTGAGAATGGAAGATATTATTTGATAAATGTTGATCCGGATGGAAATGTTTCCTGGGTGGATGTTGCCGAAGGACACATGAGAGGTCGTGGAATGACGTATTATAATGGTACTTTATACATTCCGGGTCGCTTTGAATACAGGATAAATGTAGGTGGCACCTATTATGATAGTAATAGCAATACGTCTGATGCATTTTTGGGCAAGGTCACTGTTGGGGTAGCCGGAAATGAAATTGCCTTCTTTCCATTCACTGGTGGTAGTACGGCCGATGTTCTTGGTAATGGTTTTGTTGGAACGGTTGTAAATGCTACAACAACAACAGACCGGTTTAATGATATTGGCAATGCATATAACTTCGATCCCAATGATGGAAGCCGCGATGCCATTGTTGGTAACAGTACCCTTGGATTGTCACAAACCCTGACATTTGCCGCCTGGATAAAACCTTCTGCGTTCGGGAATGGGCAACAATATACGATCATATCCGAACGAATGAACGGAGCCGAAAGCTGGCAGTTTGCCATTATCGATGACTTCCTATATTTCTCCAAATGGGACCCTTCATTCATTGAGTCAACCTCTAACAGCAATTCAGGTTTATTAAGTGTAAACCGATGGCAGCATGTGGCAGTAACATATGATGGTTCTGATGCCAGGTTCTATGTAAATGGTCAATTGGATGTTACTTCCGGAATGAGCGGAGATATCAGGACCAATGCGACCGTATATCAAATAGGGAGATGGGGTACAGATGATGAATACTTTGATGGAGATATAGATGATATTCATGTGTATGATTATGCTTTATCGGACTCTGATATTCAGTCTCTTTATAATTCAGAAAGTGGATTAACAGAATGGTTCCCGCTGGATAATGGAGATGCCAATGAGTTTTATGGGAAACTAGTTGCGACGCCAAATGGTAGTCCTGTCTCGACGACAAATCGTTTCGGTACATTGGATGCAGCAATGAATTTTGATGGCTCCGGTTCATTTGGTTACAACGGAAATACATCTATTGGTGGATCTTCACGATTTTCTATTTCAGCATGGGCAAGGCCAAATTACGATGGTCCAATTGGGACCATATTGTCAGAGAATAGTGTAGTGGGACAACAAAACTTTTATGTTGACCTGGGAGGTAATGCAGTTATTTTAGTGACCTATGATAATGCTCAAACGTCGTTTGGGACTGCTTCAGCTCCTACAATAAAACCATTTGAATGGAACCATGTGGTTGTGACCTTTGATAATGGTGAAATTACAACATATGTAAATAATCAGCTGTCTAGTACAGGATCACACACTTCGCCTGTAAATGATGGTACCAGTCCTTTAGCCATAGGTGCTGCAACATTATTTAATGGAGATATCGATGACATTCGAATTTTTAACTACTCCTTGAGCCCGGAGCAGGTATCAGATCTTTTCTTTGAAAATGGCTGGACCGGCGTGAGTACGGCTGGTTTACTGGCAACTTATCCCTTCAATGGGAATGCCAATGATGAAAGTGGGAATGGATTTAACGGAGCGCCAACAGGTAACAGCAATGGTGGGCCCGGATTAACATCCGATCGTTTTGGAAATCCGAATAGCACCTACCTGTTTGATGGGTTCGATGACCATATCCGGATCGATCATGGTGGAGGCATTAATCTTGGAGGTGAAGTAACCTTCAATGCCTGGATCAAACCAACCGTGTATCCGTCTGGCGGAGATTTGTGGTCAATTATATTCAAAGATGATGTAATAAATGAATTCCAGCTTGATGCCGAAGGAAATATCAATTATCACTGGTTTGATGGGATAGGTTTTCCAAGTATGGAAACGCAGCCATACAAAGCTCCTCTGGGTGTCTGGTCCATGGCAACTGTGACCATAGATGTCTCCGACAATTTATCAATTTATATTGACGGGGAGTTATATGCTTCCCAGCTAATTACACGCTTTATCAGTAGTCCGTTTACTTCATCAATTGGTGGAGACTATAATCAACTCCCTGCGGACGGTGGCGACCGGCGTTGGTTTACAGGCGCTATTGACGATGTGCGTATTTACAATCGGGCCCTGTCCCAGACGGACATTAAGGCGCTTTACAATTTTGGGGGCTGGACAGGACCCAGTGATTTGATTGCCCATTACCCGGTGGATGCAGTGAATGGCGGGAACGATATTACCGGCAATGGCAACAACCTGGATGACGAATTAACCGGTGTGGGTGCTTCAGGTACCGACCGGTTTGGAAACACAGGAGAAACATTCGAATTCGACGGAACCGGCCAATATCTGGTTGCCCGGAATTCGACCCATCCGACGGGTAATATCAGGATTTCGTATTCATTCTGGGAATATCATACCCAGGATCATATTGGCAAGTATATCGCGGTGGGTACAAATACTTCAACGGATTTTAGTGCAGTCAGCTTATTTAACAGTGTTTATCAATACCAGAATGGGATGGATGTGGCCACCTTTAGTGCACCCACTTCGCTTAACCGGTGGAATCATGTGGTATTGACACGCGATGGCGATAATGTAACTCTATATGTTAACGGGGTGGCCTATGAAACCATCACGATGATCAGCCAGGGAATGACCACCACGGATATTTTTATTGGACAATCCGGTGGTGGTACTGAATTTTTTGCCGGTCGGATGGACGATATCCGGATTTACAACTATGGCCTGTCCGAGACCGAAGTACTTTCCTTATTCGATGAAAGAGTCGACACCTCTATTCCCATTGTTCAGCTGGAACCTTCTTTGGCCACTCCGGATGACCAGGTACGCCTGATCTACAATGCCGAGAGAGGAAATAAAGGATTGATGGGCCTGGAAGGAGAGAATGTCCATATTCATACGGGTGTTATCACCGCGGATCCCAATGGATTCCAGCCATGGGAATTTGTAATAGATCCTGGCTTCAACGATAACAGTATTGGTGAAATGACCCGGGTAGCCGGTACGAATAATCAATGGGAAATTACCATCGGGCCTTCAATCCGGGATTTCTATGGCGTTCCTAATGATGGAACACCGATATATAAATTGAATTCGATATTCAGAAGTGCCTCGGTTAGTGCTGTAGGAAACGGGATTCCAGAGTTTGGTTCTTTTCCAGGTGGGTATATTTCCGATGGGGGCGAACCTAGTGCAATTCCTGTTGCACCCGGCGATATCTATATGACCATCGTGAATCCTACACCCCTGGAATTTGATTCCCTGGCCCTGGTGGCCTTGTACCAGGCTTTGAATGGCGATTTCTGGTTTGATAACTCCAACTGGCTTACCGGATCCATGGATACCTGGTATGGTGTAACAGTGAGTGGAGGCAGAGTGATAGATGTCTTTCTTGACTTTAATAACCTGGTCGGTGAATTACCTGCGGCCATTGGCAGGCTGGATGCGTGCGAGTATTTCAGTGTGACGGGGAATGATATTTCGGGGAGTATTCCAACAGAAGTTGGGGATATGACCAGCTTGTTAGAACTGTCTCTTGACGCAAATAGCCTTTCGGGATCTATTCCGACAGAAATTGGTAACCTGACCAACCTTACCGCACTGTATTTGAATGAAAACTTTTTGACCGGTACTATCCCCGGCGAAATTGGAAATCTTACTAATCTTCAGGACCTGGTATTGTACACCAATCAGCTAAGCGGAAGCATCCCGAATTCCTTTCAAAACCTTACGGGCCTGCAGTCTATTGATTTGGAGGACAACGATCTTTCCGGTCTGATCCCGTCCTATATAGGCAATTTCACAAGCCTTACTGAATTATGGCTTTCTGATAATCTCTTTGCAGGGCCCATACCACCCGAGTTGGGCAACTTGTTTAACCTGGATGTGCTCTACCTGGGATATAATGAATTAACAGGTCAGATCCCCGCGGAACTGGGTAATCTGTCTAATTTGACGACCCTTGAGTTGCCCTCCAACAACCTCACCGGACAAATTCCGAACGAGTTGGGTAACCTGTTTAATATTGTGAATTTGGATCTGAGCGACAATAATTTTACAGGTGCAGTTCCCGCATCCTTTGGTTCTCTTTCCTTACTCTCAAACCTGGATGTAAGTAGTAACCTGCTGGAAGATATGGTGGATCTGTCAGGAGCGTTCTTTCTGGATGAACTCCATGTGGAATTAAACAAGTTCACCATGGAGGATCTTCTGTTGAACCTGGGAATACCGTCCGGTTTTTATCACTACGATCCGCAAGAATTAGTGGGCCAGCCTCAGACCCGGTTTATAGCGGACGGAACGGACTATAAATTTGACCTGGGCTTTGATGCTAATGTAACAGGAAGTACCTATGAATGGTACCAGCAGGGCGGATTTATCACTTCTACATCCGTTCCATTTCTGGATTTCTCCCTGATATCAACGTTTAACGGGGGCAACTGGAGTGTGTTTATCACCAACAGCTCCTTACCGGGATTGGAACTGGAAACAGAAAATATTTTTATCAATGTGCAAAACATTTGCATTTCAGAAGCTACCGATGCAGCTGATTCGCGCATTGACCGGATCAGGTTTGGGGACATTGACAATTTTTCTGATTTGAGCCAATGTGCTACATATACAAACTTTACTCAGTTTTCTGCCACCATTTATCCGGGACAAATCGTGGATGTTGGAGTTACTCTGGGCACATGCGCAGGTGATTTTGACAGAATGGCCGTGTTCTATATTGACTGGAACCAGGATGGGAGTTTTGATGATGCAACAGAACGCATAGTCTGGACCACAGATCCTGCTGCCACTGCCAATTTTCTGACTGGAACGTATGATGTTCCAACAGACGCAAACTTTGGCACTTATCTAATGCGAATAGTTGCCCGGGAGGTAAGCACAATAGACGATATCACCGGGTGTGGCACGTATGATTTTGGTGAAACAGAGGACTACACGGTAAATGTTGTGGATGGAGCCCCAAATCTGTCCATCGAACTGGTTGATGCGACTCCGAATGCCATGTTCAATCCACTGACCCCGATACAGGCAGGGGATCAAATCGCTGTCACAACCCTTGTGGGTAATTCGGGACTTGCGGAAATCACGGATCTTGTGCGGGGAGTAGGTTACTATCTGTCAACGGATCAGTTCTGGGATGCGGGTGACGTTGAGATCGGAACTTCATCCATTACGAGCTTACCGGGAGGAGATATTATTACGTTAGTTGATGAAGCCTTTACAATTCCCAACAACACTGCTGTTGGCGGCTATTATTTGATTGTCCTGGCGGATCCCGACGGAGTAACGACTGACCCTGATCTTACGGATAATGTGGATGTTTCCTCACTACCGGTCAATGTATCAGCATCGCCGGACAGCGAGCCACCCACCATCACCCTTCAGAATGCTCCAGGCGCTTATACCCTGGGTACAGGTGGAGTGGAAATTACGGCAAGCATCACCGACAATGTAGGCATCAGTACGGTAGGGTTTGCATTTGCAAAGATCACGCAGGTGACCGACGATTTCGATGCCGGCCAGTACACGGTAGTGATACCGGATGAAGTTTCGGCTGGTGTATTTGCACATACCTTCACCGACA
>JADFHN010000042.1 GCA_022567155.1 Bacteroidota bacterium | reverse complement strand
CCTGAAATTAAATTGGGAGTCCCGATAGCTATCAGGGATAGCCCTTTACGAAATTAGGGGATAGCTTCAACTGGTGAAAAGAGCAGTTGATGTGATGATAAACGAACCGCCAAGTACGAGAACCGTACGCTTGGTGGTCATGCCTACATTTCATTTCGGCAGATAAATGTGAGAGGCGCACCGTGAGCTTAATTGCTCACGGCCGTCTACTCGATTGTGCTTTCGTTATTTATTCTTCAAGTTGACTTCACTTTGATCCTATATTGATTACCCGATTATTTAATGTTAACGTAATTATTATTTTAGTACAGTTTAGTATTGATTTAAAGTTTCAAATTTTCTGTATTTAATAGGGGTGCTTCCTGTGTTTTTCTTGAAAAACGCTATAAAATTAGAAGTATCATTATATCCGAGCTGAAAAGCAATATCATTAATAGTTTTTGTTGAATGATTAAGAAGGGATTTTGACTCCAAAATCAGGTACTCAGTGATTATTTGTTTAGCTGTTTTTCCTGTTGCATTCTTTACACATTCAGCGAGGTAGATGGAACTAAAGTTTAGCTTATCAGCATAATATGCTAGTTTTTGTCTCTTGCTTTTTGTTTGTGTGATTAGGGTCTCAAATTGATATGCTATTTCTTCAACCCTAGAATTGGCTACACTTTTAACCTCGCCTTCTATAAACATTCGTTTTGCTTCAAAAAGCATAATCGTCAAATAAGAACGAATAATTTCAAGATTGTCCTTATCCAGATCCTTAAAGTAACCATAAATATTATCCATATGGTCTATGAAGAAATTATTTTGTCCCTCCGTTAAGGTATACACCGGAGGACGGTTCACATTGAAATAGGGGAAGTTTTTTAAGAGACTGTAGTTGGATGGTGCAAGGTTTAAAAATTCAGATGAAAAAACGAGACTATAACCAATGCTTCCTTTTTTAAAGCTTTTAACATCTAATGATACTACTTGATCTGGAGCAATGAAAACTATATTCACTTTTATATCCTTAAACTTTGTGCCGTTAACAGTCAATTCTGCATCGTGATTATTACTTGTGACGATTTGGAAAAAACCAAGCTTCCGAGAACTTACTTTCAATGGAAGCTTATGTGTTTTAAAATATTTTGCAAAATTCACTATATGAAAGTCTTTGTGTTTTTGTGTATGTGAAATATGGGCCGCCTCCAGATATGATGTGATATCAGGGTAGTAAATGCCGTTCTCGTCGCTCTTCATGTGTTAAAACTAGCGAAAAACCATGATATCAACTATTTATACCTTATTTATAATATGTAATTATTGTTTTGGACCACATTAATTTGCATTAAATAATTTAAACTCAAAAAGGAGAAAAATATGATATTCAAGAAAAGATCATTTAAGAGCCTAATTTTTGATCTCTGGTATAGATTCGGTAAACCACCCTGGATCATCGACCAGGCGCAGCCTGACCTTATAGCAGCTGTAGAGAAAGGAGATGTTTGCGGACCTACAGTTTTAGATATCGGCTGTGGTGCTGGTAACAATGCCATTTATCTTGCTAGGAGCGGCTTCGATGTTACCGGAGTAGATTTTTCCGCCAAAGCTATTCGTATTGCCAAACAAAAAGCTCACGAGGCAGAAGTCGATGTAACATTTATAACGCTCGATGCTTTAAAGATCGGAACTCTTGGAAAGAGATTCGACACTATAATCGACTTCGGGCTTTTTCACAACATTACGGGCGACAACCGTAAACGCTATGTTCGCGCACTTAGCGATGTTTGTGTTAGCAAGGGCCAACTTCTGATGCTATGTATCGCTGACCAGGCAGGAGAATATGACGTTTACCCTCATCGATACCCTCGGCCATTAAGCGAAGATGAGATCCGTTCCTCCTTCTCAGAGGGATGGCATATTGAGTGGATTCGCTTAGGGGTAGGCAAATCGAACCCGAAATACAAAGACTATTCGTCATGGCTAACTGCCATGACATCAACTAAATAAGGTTGAAACTTTTTGTATCTGAAATATGGTCCGCTTCCAGATAAGATGTGATATCAGAGTAGTAAAGGCCCTTGTCTTAGTTGTTCATGTGTTAAAAGTAATAAAAAACATAAAACCATAAAAGCAAAGGAAATCGCAAAATTATAGCAGTAATACTGAAATGACAAATACATACCATATTTCACGCCGCAAGTTTCTGGTGCTATCCGCTGTCTCAGGATTGTCACTGTGGGGATGTAAGACGCTGGGATTGGATAAAAACTCACGAGCTTCAAATGTCATCCACTCTCAGCCATTACCCATTCCAAAATTATTAACCGGGAAAGAAATCAATGGTCAAAGAGTGTATGATTTAACCATGCAACAGGGCTCTATGGTTTTTGTCCCCGGGAAAATCACATCTACATTTGGTTATAATGGAAACATCCTTGGTCCGACGATGCTCATGAAAAAGGGTGACGATGTTGTCATCAACGTGACCAATAAACTGGGAGAACCAACAACTACCCATTGGCATGGATTACATTTACCGGCAATTATGGATGGTGGTCCTCATCAGAGAATAGAAAATGGTGATACCTGGCAGGCCCGTTTTAGAATAATGAATGAAGCAGCCACTTTTTGGTATCATCCTCATTTGATGGGTAAAACAGCCGAACATGTCTACCACGGTTTGGCTGGATTATTTATTGTTAAAGATCCACAGAGCAATTTGGCACTACCTGATCAATATGGAATTGATGATATCCCCCTGATTATTCAGGATAAAATTTTCAATGCTGACGGTTCAATCAATTATCCAGGTACCAAGATGGGTGTCAAAGGAGATCATTTTCTCGTCAATGGGGCAATAACTCCAATCTTCAACGCTCCTGCACAGTTTGTCCGTTTTCGTATTCTCAACGGCTCCAATGCACGCATTTATAATTTTGGTTTTAGCGATAATCGCGAATTCCATCAGATAGGCACTGATGGTGGATTGCTTGAAAAACCAGTACCGCTTACCAGACTGATATTATCCACTGGTGAGCGAGCGGAAATCTTAGTCGATTTTAGTGGCCAGGAAAATAGCAAGGTTCAACTGGTCAGTTACTCGTCAGAAATAGGTAAAATCAACAACATATTTGTTCGTGATGCGCACGATAAATCCACCATTGAAATTTTGACTATTAACGTCAATTCGTCTACTACCAACCCCATAGTTACCCTGCCGGCCTCTTTAGCCATTATTAATCGTATTAAAGAAAGTCAGGCTGTAAAAACTCGCGACTTTAAACTTCAAATGCCTTTCGGTAACTTTTTAATCAATGGTAAGAAAATGGATCTGGATAGGATTGATCAGACCATTAATTTGAATGATATTGAAATTTGGAAAATCAAAAATAGCTCGGACATGGCTCATCCCTTTCATGTTCATGATATTCAATTTTTAATTCTGACAAGAAATGGTGAATCTCCTCCAGAGAATGAAAGAGGTTGGAAGGATGTGGTGTTGGTCAAAAAACACGAAACAGTCAGATTCATAACCCGTTTTGGTGATTATAGTGACCCGGATACCCCTTACATGTTCCACTGCCACATACTGGAACACGAAGACGCAGGTATGATGGGACAATTTGTAGTGGTTACCATTTAATTATTAAAGGAAATGGTATTCCTTACTCTTATAAGCGTTTCCTGATTCGCAATACTCCTAATGTGAATTGGGATTTAATCGTTCAAGATTGGGGAGATATCAGTTCGATAGGATTTCAAGGCCAAACATGAGCGAGTGCTATGATTTCATATACCGTGTTCTGTGAAATTAAAATCTGTCTGTGCCTAAGTCCTTCCAATTCATTGGCTTCATGAGTGCTTCCATGAAGGCAATTCCTTTAATATTGCTCTCATGCCTCATAGCGTAATGAAAACCAAGACCTGATCCCCAGTCGTGGATGACTAAGGTAAGGATAGACAACGTTGAGGTACTTGGTTCCAAAATCCATTACATCTTCCTCATATTTAATCTATGTCATTTTGAGGAATTTTTATGTATCATGGATATATAAAACCTGATCAGTAAGCTGTTGATGAACGGAATTAAAATTGGCCAATCCACAATTTGATAAGTATATTTAAGTACTGATAAAAATGATTGTAAATTTTCAACAATCCCAGCCGTTTCAGGTTACTGATCCGTACAATGGTCTTTTTGTACCTGTGATGTAGTAGACAGCAAACGTAAAAGTCACTTTACCTTTTCGGCTTGCCCTCAACTTATTTGTCTAAGAATTCTACTTGATTATCGGTTTGAGGTCAAAGCCAATTGCGGAATGGGGTAGTTATTACCTTTCTTTTATTTCTTCCCTACCATCTGCATGCAGTGCAAAACGGCTTTTAACTTTATCATGAACCTGGTCACGCCTGGGCCAGGGCCATCCTCCAAACGCTGTTTTCCGGTAGTCATCGAATGCCTGTTGTATCTCTTCGGGGGTGTTCATTACGAAAGGTCCGTATTTTTCCACAGGTTCATTAATAGGCTTGCCCTGAAGCAACAAAATGTAACAATCGGCATCACCTGCATTTAATATGATCTTTCCCTCCGCCTTCACCTGAATGGAATGATCTGCCGACACCGTTTGCCCTTCAACTACCAATGTGTTACCCTTGTAAAAATACAGGGTTCTGTTTATCTCTGGTATTGTCCCTGGAATTGCCCAATACGCTCCGGCTTCCATTTTAATGGTCCAAACCGCCACTTCATTACCTGGATTGGCAGCCCATGAATCAGGTGTCGGTTCCGGGGCTTGAATTCCGTTGAGCTTGCCTGCAATTACATTTATTTCCGTTGATCTTCCGTTTTCGTCATGTTCTTTTATTAGCGGAATGGAATCTTCCCATAGCATTTTAAAGTGGGGTTCGGTCATTTTATTGGCTTTGGGAAGGTTTAACCATACCTGGAATATTTCCAGTGTATTTTCTTTTTCCTGGTTGAGCAATGGAAACATCTCAGAATGCTGTATGCCTTTTCCCGCCGTCATCCACTGTACATCCCCGCTGCCAAACCGGCCGGCTGCCCCCAACGAATCGGCATGATCAACAATTCCCTGTTTGACAATGGTAATGGTTTCAAATCCCCTATGCGGGTGGTAAGGAAAACCCGGTATGGCATCGCCATGATACATACGCCAGCCCTCTTTTATTGTGAAATCCTGGCCAATGTTTCTTCCATGCAACAATTCAGTATCAGGCCCCAACAGCTCATTTCCTTTTGGGTATTCATCTTTGTGATATGCACAAAATAAAAACGGGTCCTGGGTTTCCCACGGAAACCCCAAAGGTTTTACATTTATAATCTTATCGTCCATCATCCAAAAATTTATATGCGGTACATTATATGTAACAGTAGGCGCTAAAAGCCTTATTTGTTATTTTTAAACTATTTTGTTCATTGCTCCCTTTTACAATTTTGATCCGGAAAACCTGGGGGATTGCACGTTTCTGTTAATCAAATATATGATTTTCATATTCAATCTTTTCATCTTTTAAAATTCAATGAATTACAACGAATGTGCAGCTGGATTTCAATGTCCAGCTGAATCCACCCAATTTGTCTGATAAAATCAGGTATGATTTTTGGTACTTCCATAATAATTTTAGGGCTCATTGGCATTCTGTATTATTTAAAATGATAAAAACGTTAGTAAAAATGTTATATTTTTCATGATTAGGACACTTTTATTATAACTATGAATTATTATACTTCCCGAACAGTATCCTGCTAACTCCAATGCTGTCGGACAGTTCAAAGAAATGGAAAATTTTCGAGAAACAAGACTCCCTGCCGAGGATCGTTGAGTGACCTTAAGACAAGTGAGTTTTGGAGCAACAATTTACACAGGGTTACAGCGCAACCCTACCACCAGTGGGAGTAGTGGGATTACGGCTGGCTTCCATCACTTTAATTTTTCGGTTTCGGGTTTAATATCAACACCATATTTCTTATATTCACTCCAGGAATTTATATCATGAAGTTTCAAAGGCTTTCCCTTGATCAAAAAATAAAGACCCTCAACCTTGACGGGGTTTTTATTATGTCCATACGTTATTACGGCTATAAGATTAACCTTTACCTGCTGGGAAAAGATTTTTTTGAAGTGTTCATCAATCACAAACGAGCGGTTATTGAGCGAATTCAACTACTAGACCGAAGTCACACCCGGTTCAAATTCTATACCGACCAGATTTCTTTGCTGGCCCTGTAAAGAGTATCCTGATCATCCACATATATTTGAAATTTTATAACCCCGGACGACGTAGGCCCATTTTATTGCCGTGCTGTTACCGTCCGATAAACATAGCATGCAATTGTAGTATTTGCGGAATCAGCAGAGTTGATCCGTCGTTTCTAAGCAAATAATCCGCATGCTTTCCTTTTTCTTCATCCCGGAGTTGTTTTTGAATAATATCCCTGATCTGTTCCTCATTTCTATGGGTATCCCGTTTCAAAATCCGGTTTATCCGCACCGTTTCAGGAGCTGTGACCAGCACAATTTTATCCAGTGCATTGTATGATCCGGTTTCTATCAGCAATGCTGCCTCTTTTATAACATACGGGAATGCTGAATGGCGGCTTTCCCACTCCTCAAAATCGGACCCTACCAGGGGGTGCACCAGTGCATTTAATTTACTCAACAAACTATTATTACTGAAAACCTCTCCCGCAAGCCAGTTTCTGTTTAGCCTGCCACTAATAAATGCCTTTTCGCCGAACGTTTCTGAGATCTGTTGCCGAAGTGCAGGGTCGTTTTCCATCAGCCACCGCGCCCTGGCATCCGCATCATAAACAGGTGCGCCAAAGATCGAAAATATGACACAGACGATACTTTTGCCGGCGCCGATCCCTCCGGTGACACCAACGGATAAACTATTCGTCCGCATTTGACATTTTGCCTACTTTAACACGCGGAGACCTGATAGAAAGCCGTTTAATATCTTTCGGATACTTCAGAATGAGCGGCTGGATGGTAGAGTCGTACGTCACCATCCTGTCAAAGTCAGCCATGATTATAAACTCATCGTCATCAATATTCTGCGCTCTGCTTTCACGTATCCAGAAAGAGATTAGTATGGCGGTGTCTTTGAGCACAACCAGCGAATCGTCCGGAAAATTCGCTTTGGTAAGGCGCATGGATTTGGACACTTCCACAAATTCTTCCACATCGAAAGAAACACGTACTTTCTCAGGATTTAGGGAAACCAATTCATTCCCTACGTCAATTTCAATTTCCTTGTCGAAGTTACTGTCCATTCTGCGGTCCGCGATCCGGACCCAAGCCGTGTCTGGATAGCTTTCGATGAAAGATCTTGGACCGGAAAGTTCTGCCGAATCAAGGCCAGAAACCACAGGGCTTACAATATAATAATCTTCGTCCAGATCGATCCCTGCACTGTCAATCAGCAAACGAACTTTTTTGGTTATTTTTTTTTCGACGCTTAAATACAGCGTATCATCAAGAACATAATTGAGTTGAAGATCCGGCAACCACTCTGATATACTGCTGAATAAATTAGACCCCGTTACTTTATTGTTGCGCTCGGGGTTTTCTATTTTCAGATATATCGGCTCGGTATTACGTAAAAAGCCTCTTCTGAAAATGGTCCAGCCAACTCCTGATACGTTTATCTGAACTTTATCTGGCAGGTCGTTGGTAACAATGAAGTTACTGCGATCAAAATCAAATACAACAGGGTATTTGATGGTAGCCGAGTATTCTTTGTTAAGGGCAGTAAAAAACCAAAAGGTAGTCGCTGCAATTATACTTAAAATGACTACCTTAAGATTTCCTGCATTAATGGGAAATTTAATTTTTGATAATATTTCTTCACCCGATTTCAAAAATTATTTTACTCCTTTTTTTGTAGATTCAAAAGAAATGGCCGTTTTATCAATCTTTATTTTCCCCCCTTTTTCTACCTCCAGTATAATGGTATCGTCGCTTATTTCAAAAATCCGGCCATGAATTCCGCCAATAGTGATCACGCGGTCTCCACGTTTTACTTCCTCAATGAATTTCTTCTGACCCTTTTGTTTTTTTTGTTGCGGGCGGAAGATAAAAAAATAAAAAACGACCAGCATTCCTCCCATTAAAATCAGGAAGGATGTTCCTCCCCCCTGAGACTGGCCCTGTAGCAATATTATATTTAACATTTTCTGATTATAATTCCTGATTATTTTGTTATCCCGCCAACGGCAATTATTTAGCCTTAGGCGTTACAAATGTTTTAAATCTCAATGTAGTTACTTTAGGCCATGTATTGGAAGTTATCGTTACGGTTTTCGTCTGAATATTCGGCTTGCCTTTACTGTCGAACTTAACAAGAATCTCGCCGGTACCTCCTACAGGTATAGGTTCTTTCGACCAGCTTGGAACGGTACATCCGCAAGAGGGTTTAGCACTTTCGATGATAAGGGGGGCTTCGCCTGTATTCTTAAATAAATAAGTATGCTCTACTACGTCCCCTTCATTGATTGTACCGAAGTCCCACTCGGTTTCGGTCCACTCAAAACTTGGTAACGGACCTTCAGGCTTTACATTTGATGGCGAGGTTACAGTTGTGGCAGCAGGTGATGCCACTGCACCTGCATTTGATTCCAGTTTATCAAGTTTAGCCTCGAGTTCAGCGATTCTTTTTTCAGTATTATTGTCCTTACACCCAGACAATACAATGGCCATTGTAGTAATAAATACAAATAATTTTGATGTTACTTGTCTCATATTCTTTCCCTTTATTTAATGTTTTATTAATTACAATTATTATTTGGCTTTCGGTGAATCCTCACTTTTGATATGCTCGATGAGGTTATCCACATCTACCAGAAGTTTCTCAGCCCTTTCTTTAGCATTATCGATCACCTTCTGGCCTTGCGATTTAGCCGCATTGTTGGGCAAATCATCTCCATTAATCAGATCCTCGATCAAATCTTCGAGTATTGACCTGTATTTATCTAGCTTATATGAAAGTCTGTCTCTTGTATTTGATCCTTTATCCGGTGCGTACAGGATACCCAGAATGGCTCCTGTGGCAGTACCCAATAAAAAGGCAAATAACGAATTTGATTTTTTACTCATTACAGTTGCGTATATTAAATCTTATTATTTATTGTCAATCAATCCCCGGCCACTTTTTTTAATCAGGCCTTTTTCCTGCAAATTTACAGCAATTACATCTAAAACTCCATTAACAAAATGTCTACTTTTAGGAGTACTGTAGTTTTTTGACACTTCAATATATTCATTAATTGTCACTTTTACAGGTATGCTGGGGAAATTCATCATTTCGCTGACAGCCAGCATAAGAATAAGCCTGTCGGTATATGCAATACGGTCAAATTCCCAGTTCTTTGTTTTCTCTGTTACAATATCCTGAAGAAATCTCTCGTTTTTTACAGTCGATTCAAATAACTTTTCAAAAAAATACTTGTCTTCCTCCCAGTTGTACGACAGAATTGCAAGTTCAAAATTCGCTCCCTTTTCTACCAGCGATTTTATCGTTTTCAAAACCATGCTCCTTACAATGGCATGATCCTCCAACCAGCTCAGATCCTGATCTTCCCAGAAACTAACGATGGTTTCATTTTTGAATATTATTTTTCGCACAATGTGGTTTACGATTTCCGCATCATCTTCGGCAGTAGGTTTGGTGAGCTCAAGATAGCGGGTATAGCTTTCGTCTTTTGTCACAATATCCCTGAACCAGGCTCTGACCATATCGTTTTCATTTTCCCAGTCAAGGTTATTCTTCATAATAAGTTTTTTCAGATCTGCATTTTTTCTTAAATGGCTGATCAACACATTATTAACCAGATTGAGCTGTGTATCTGGAGCGCTCTTTCTGGTCCCGACACCTTCCCGGGCAAATCCCGAAAACAAAATCAGAAGATTCAGAATTTTTAAATAATTGTCGTATAATTTGCCGGCTTCATTCATCATATTCTTTTTGATGAAAGCAAGGTCTTTTTTTACCTGAAACCGATAATCTTCGATCGCCTTTTCTGCTTCTTTTAATATGGATTCACTGAAATTAGTGTCTGCCACATCTTTTGAATTTTCTTTAATGGTTTTTTTAAATACTTCTAAAACCCCCTTTTTTTCTTCCTCCAGAACAACCGGATCCTGCAGCTCCATGATATTCATGTTGGGTTCGTACGCTTGCGCAATTTTTTCTATAGCCACATTATAATTGGCTTCTTTGCACTGATTATACGCAAACATTGCCTGCATCGCTTTCACTCTCAGTGTGTGTCGATTAAGCATATCCCATATTTTAAAGAACAAATGTAGCAGCCAGATGTTAATTCACCCGGTGGCGGTTGATTTTTATTATTTTCTGTATCAGTATGGCAATTTTACTTTTCCGATATCTTCAATTCTCTTTTTAGCCAGTTTTATGGCTGCTTCCTGTGGTGATATCTCATGTTCTTGCGATTCATGTGCAATATTAAGAATGGAATCGTATATTTTTTCTGCATGTGTATAGGCTCTGTTTCGATTGTATCCACCTAAATATTCGTTATACACATTTATCAGGCCTCCCGCATTTATAACAAAATCAGGAGCATACGCAATTCCCCTCTCAATCAGCATATAACCGTGCTTTTTCTCATGAGCCAGTTGGTTGTTTGCCGCTCCGGCAACAATGCTGCATTTCAAACGCGGAATGGAATCATCGTTCAGGGTGGCCCCCAGTGCACACGGTGCATAAATATCCATATCGAGATCATATATCTTGTCTTCATCCACTACAGTAGCTCCAAACTTACCGGCAACATTTTTAAGCTTTTCTTCAGAGATATCGGTGATAAAAATTTTTGCTCCTTCTTTAGCCAAATGCTCTACAAGATACATACCTACCTGGCCAACACCCTGTACAGTTATTACTTTGTTATTCAGCGATTCTGAGCCATACACTTTTTTTGCCATGGCCTTCATACCCAGGTAGCTGCCAAAGGCAGTTACCGGCGACGGGTCTCCTCCTCCGCCCATACTTTCGGGCAACCCGGTTACATGTTTCGTTTCCATATGGATATATTCCATATCACGCGTCTTCATATTTACATCTTCGGCTGTGATGTACCTTCCGCCAAGACTGTCCACAAATTTCCCGAACCTGCGCATGAATGCTTCTGATTTCAACTTTGCCGCATCGCCAATTATCACTGCTTTTCCGCCGCCGATATTCAACCCGCTGATGGCCGCTTTGAATGTCATTCCACGCGAAAGTCTGAGCACATCTGTAAGCGCCTCCTGCTCGGTGCTGTAATTCCACATTCTTGTACCACCAAGGGCTGGTCCTAGTACGGTATTGTGAATTGCTATTATGGCTTTAAGACCAGTTGCTTCGTCATGGCAAAACACAACCTGTTCATGCCCTTTTTCCGACAGTTTGTCAAATACGGAAGCTTCTGTCACTAATTCTGATTCCTGTATGTCTATCATGATTTATGTAGATATAATTCTTTATTTTTGAAGCCTGCTGTAAACGCATAGTATCAAAAATAATGAATTTGACTAACTATAACAATCAACTCTACTATAACAAAACGATGGTAAAAATAAGTTTATATGAAGATTCAATCGTTTGCAGAAATATATTTGGAAATTATCAATTCTAATAAAACTCTATTCTGTGAAAGAGCTTTCTTACCTTAATAAATATTTTTTTAAATACAAATATTATTTTCTTTCCGGAATCCTGTTTATTATTATTTCCAACGTTTTCCAGATTATTCCGGCACAACTGGTACGCAGGGCGCTGGACCTGGTGGTAGAAAATATAGCGCTGTATAAAGGATTTCAGGGTCTCGAAATTCAGAAGACATTTTACGGAATATTTGCAGGCAGCATATTTTTTTATGCTATACTAATCCTGATCATGGCGTTGTTGCGGGGGGGCTTCCTGTTTCTTGTCCGCCAAACCCTTATTGTGATGTCGCGCCACATCGAGTATGATCTCAAAAATGAAATATACAATCAGTACCAGATACTTCCGCTGAGTTTTTACCGGAAAAACAGTACCGGCGACCTGATGAACCGGATTTCCGAAGATGTCAGCCGCGTGCGAATGTATCTGGGGCCTTCCATCATGTACGGGCTGAATCTATTCATCCTCTTTCTGATCCTGATCCCCTACATGATTTCTATAAATCCGAAACTTACACTTTATACGCTTGTGCCATTGCCCATTCTTTCGATATGCATCTACTACGTAAATAACATCATCAACAAAAGGTCAGAGGAAATCCAGAAAAGCTTATCGGGGCTTTCCACATTTGTGCAGGAAGCATTTTCCGGAATCAGGGTAATCAAATCATTTGTGCGTGAAAATGACATGATCACAAAATTCGAGATGTCAAGCAACGAATACAAGGATAAGTCGCTGAAACTCACATCAGTAGATGCCTTATTTTTCCCAATCATCATGGCGCTCATCGGATTAAGTACGGTACTGGTTGTATATATAGGTGGCGGCCAGGTAATAAACGGTACGGCAAGTTTTGGAAATATTGCCGAGTTTATCATTTACGTAAACCTGCTGACATGGCCGGTGGCATCACTGGGGTGGATAACAAGCATCATTCAACGGGCAGCCGCCTCCCAGAAGCGTATTAATGAATTTCTCAAAATAAAACCCGGCATTACTTCGGGAAAAGCAATCAAAAAGGAAATAAAAGGAGGTGTTACATTTAAAAGTGTTTCATTCGTATATCCCGACACTGGCATTAAAGCGCTAACAGATGTATCTTTTTCGCTGAAACCGGGAGAATCGCTTGCCATTATTGGCACCACCGGTTCAGGCAAAAGCACGATTGCCAACCTGATATGCCGGATGTATGACCCTACCTCAGGAACCATTCTGATCGATGATACCGACCTGAAGAACCTGGACCTTTCCGCCTACCGGAGCCAACTCGGTTATGTGCCGCAGGATGTTTTTCTCTTTTCTGAATCCATTTACAATAACATCTCTTTTGGTTCTGTAAACCTTGAAAGTGAGGATATTATTCAGGCTGCCAGGGATGCAGACCTTTATGACAATGTACAACAGTTTCCAGATGGATTCAACACACGTATAGGCGAAAGAGGTATAACCCTGTCAGGAGGACAGAAACAACGGGTATCCATAGCCCGTGCCATTACACGAAAACCCCGGATATTGATTCTTGATGATGCGTTATCGGCCGTGGACACCAAAACGGAAAATACCATACTGGAAAGCATGGAAAAGATCATGAAAGACCGGACCACAATCATCATATCGCATCGTATATCTTCAGCCAAACTGGCAAACAGGATTATTGTTTTGCATGATGGCAGGATCATTCAAAAGGGTACCAACGAGTCATTACTGGCACGGGAAGGAACCTACAAGGATCTTTATGAGAAGCAACTACTTGCTGAAGAGATCGTTTGAATAGCGGGGAATAATCAATTTTTCATGTCATTTCGTATTTTGAAAATAGTAATCGAACTCAGATTAAAATAATGTAAGCCGGTCACTTCCGGACTTTCCAGGTTTTATCCTGTGCCATCCCGACTGTAATTCCTCCAGGTTAAAATAAAATTCCTGAATATCTAAATGAACAATATTATTAACTGTTAATCGGTTTTGCTTAATCATGGCATTCAACTCCTCAAACCCAATTAATTCGTTTGAACTGTTAACATACGATATGCCATAAAAGGGGTCCACAATTATCCAGCTTTCCTTATACGGATTCCAATATTCAAAGCATTGATGAATGGGAATATCCTCCTTGTTATAAAAATGAATTTGCCTGGTCATTATACCAAATTCACCAAGAATGTCATGAGCAGAATTCGAACTTTTTACGCAATAAGCATTCGCAGTTTCTTTAATTGGCAACGCAAGGTAAGATTGCAAATAACTTGTTGGCATGGAAACCTGGTAATACTGCTTTAAAGAATCTCTTAATAATTGTGCATGCGTAATATAACGCTCTCTTTCTTCGGCACTACCTTTAAAATTATAGTATTTATTGAGAGGTGTAATAAGTAGAGAATTAATATACGCTGTCAATAGAAGTACATTATGATGTAAATTCAGGCTATCAAATGGTGCAAGCGATACAATCTTTTTTACTTGATTTGTTAAATCGGACTCCAAACCAATATACCCACTGGATTCACTGATCGTAAAATTGTTAAAAATGGCATTTGCGGGTCCGAATTTTTGAAAACCCAGTTTAATATCTACATAATGCCGATCAGCCTGAAATTTTATTTTAACCTGGGTACTACCATCAAAGGCATTCTTCTCAAGAATGTGATATCCCAGAAGCTCTTTTCCTTCAACCCAAAGTCCTACATTCCAATCCTTGCCTTCATACGATTCAATGTATCCCTCTATTACATACAATCTTTCAGGTAAGACTGATATTCGCTGCCACATTTTTGATCTGCCCGGAATGCTTTGAGAGAATTGTACAGCAGTATCATTAAGTAATAAGACTTTTGTGGTGGCAGCAAGGAGAGGTACCTGCCAACCTGTCAACCGGCCATCTTTCCATTGTGAAAAACTGCCATTGATAATAGATAGGGCTGGATCAGATCTGCATCCTGCCAAAACAACAGGAATGAAAACAATGAGAATTCTCAATGCAGCGATCTGACCTTTAATAAAGTTACAGACACCGGTAGAAATTAATTTGTTCATCGTTATTATTCATTAGTCACTAAATATGCGTGTGTTATCTGACGGGGAAATCAATAACCAGTTGACGCTCATCCCGGTATTGTTCAATAGAATAATTGCTGAGTGTCAGATTATGTTGCATTGCCATTCGTCCGGCACCTTTAAGAATTTTTGCCGGAGCAGGCATCACGACATTATGTGCATTTATTGTGGCCCGTACAACTTTCGATGCTTTGATATTTATAATTTCAAAGCCCTCCGGAACGGCATAACCTTCGTTATCCACCAAAATACCAACGGTATATTTTACCGTCCCATCATATTCATCATAGCTGTCATTATAGTTTATGATTACCATTGTACCTCGGATCTGCCCGTTTTTAATCAGTTTCCTTACAGTTGTGAATATCTTCTCAAGCTCATGTGCATTGTATTTCCCTTCAAATTTTCGCCCGATTATGCTGTATTCTCCGTTGACTTCTTTTACTGCATAATCGACCTGATTAAAGCCCCCGAGGTAATAGTATAAAATGGTCAGTCCGGGAATCAGTAAACCCAAAAGTGAAAGTAATGCTTTTCTACTCATAATTTTTCTCAGCTAAAACACGTACCTGATGCCGATTCCGCCCTGAAAACGGCGCCATTGCTGCGCCTGATCGAGGTTATAAAAAAGACCTCCTTCAAGAAATGCTGAAATTGGAAAATTGAAATTTGCATATTCCAGTCCAAATACAAATTCCGGACCCATGGGCTGAAAAGACAGGGTGGTTTGAGCTGTCCTGATCGTTTCCGGGGGCACAGTTCGTATTTTCAAATAGTCATACTTTACATCAACAAACTGAACCTGCCAGCCAACGCCGACATAAATATCAAGTCCTTTCAGCGCCCGGGGACCTTCTTTATAATAGAACACTTTAGCTGAAAATACATTTTGGTTTAAAACCGAATGTCCCTGATATAAAAATACGGTATCACCTTCAGGTTGAAAGGCATTTTCAAACCGGTCTTTGTGCAGGTTGCTGTAAAGGCCGCTGGCAGCTTTTCCAAAATCAATTCCTACAGCAAAATTTTTAGACGCATAAAATTTGTAGGTAATGGCAAATGGATCCCCTATTTTGAAGCCGATTCCCTGATATGGATACTCGCTAAGATGAAAAATAGGGCAAATAATTGCCATTTTTTTATTCTTCCTGAATTTTACATTATTGTAGTTCTTTATCTTATTGTTTTTTCTTGTAATATCTGACCGTTGTCCGAAAGCAATCAGAGAAATACAAATCATGAAAAAACAAGCCACCAAATACCTGATTACGGCCATTAATGAACAATTTAGTACGATACAATATTAGAAAATCGTGGAATATTGTAATGAAATACAGAATTCACGGCAAAAATAGTAAAAATACCGTCTATTAGCTTGCTTCTCTGAACTGCATTCGATGAAGTTGTGCATAAAAACCGTTTTGATCAATGAGTTCCTGGTGGCTTCCTGTCTCTTTTACCTCACCTTTATCCAGTACAATTATCTTATCCGCATTCTGAATGGTGGAGAGCCGGTGCGCTATCACAATGGAAGTACGGCCCTTCATCAGTTTTTCAATAGCTTCCTGTATCATTTCCTCCGTTTCCGTATCCACCGAGCTTGTGGCTTCGTCGAGAATGATAATCTGTGGATCATATACCATCGCTCTCACAAATGAAATAATCTGCCGCTGGCCTACCGAAAGTGTTGCGCCCCGCTCCATTACATTATAGTCCAGTCCTCCAGGCAATCGTTCAATCAGCTTCCCCACACCCACCAATTTTACTGCATGCATGATCTGCTCGTCAGTGATCTCCGGATTACCCAAGGTGATATTTTGCCTGATACTGTCAGAAAATAGAAATACATCCTGCAACACAAGGCCGATATTTTTTCTCAGCGATTTAAGGTCATACTCATATATATCCACTCCATCCACCGTGATGCTTCCCCTGTTTATCTCATAATATCTATTTAGCAGGTTAATGATAGACGATTTACCAGCGCCTGTAGCGCCAACAAAGGCGATCGTTTCGCCTTTTTCTGCATTGAATGAAATGTCTTTGAGCACATAATCTGCATTATTGTAGGCAAACCATACACGCCTGAATTCCACTTCTCCTTTAAGCTTCCCGGCTACGATGTTGCCGTTATCCGGTGTATGCTCATCATTATCAAGTAGTTGTATGATTCTGCTCGTACTCACAATCCCCAGTTGCAATGTATTGAACCGGTCGGCAATCATCCGGATAGGCCTGAAAAACAACTGGATATACATGATAAAGGCAACAAGCATGCCGAGTGTAATGCCGGTTTCTTCCTGATTAATAACACCTTTTGCACCTACCCATATTAGCAATCCCACGCCAATGGCACCAATTATTTCGACAACCGGAAAGTAAATGGCGTAGTACAGTACAGACCTGATATTTGCCTGGCGGTGATCTTTATTTATTTGCTTGAATTTTTCCATCTCCCGGTTCTCGCTGTTGAATATCTGAACGATAGACATACCCGTAATGTGTTCCTGCACAAATGCATTTAGATTAGCCACTGCATTGCGCACATTCGTAAAAGACACTTTGATTTTTTCTTTAAATATATAAGTGCTTATTACCAGAACGGGAAACGTGGCGAGGCTGATCAGTGCAAGCCGCCAGTCGGTGTAAAACATAATGCCAAGGATAAATACAAGCTGCAAAAGATCTCCCAGCATGGCTGCAAGTCCCTGGCTAAATACTTCCGATAATGTTTCGATATCGGAAACCACACGCGTCACCAGCTTACCAATAGGTGTGTTGTCAAAGAATTTAAGCCGTAAATGACTGAGATGGTCAAAAAGTTTTATACGTATATCATGTATGGCGCTTTGTCCTAACCATCCTGACAAATAGGTATGTGCATATTGAATGAAAGCCTGTACAAAAAGTATCCCGATGAGTAGCAGAACCATATTGATCAATCCGTTGTAATCTCCGATTACAACGAATTTGTCAAGAGTAATTTGTATGATATATGGCCTTACAGGAGCTAAAACGGCCAAAAACAAGGTAAGGAATATGAGCAGGATAAAATATCCTTTGTACGGCTTCACAAAACTGAAAAGCCGTTTAAGGACCTGAAAATCCATGATTCTGCCGCTTAATCCTGATTTATCCAATTTAATCGCTTTTTATCTTGTGATTTATTGCAATATTATAGTAATCCTGATGATAACGATTATCAGGTAATAAATATTTCACGTGGATAGTAAACCTCTGTGAGGCATAATCCCTTGGCTGGAACCGACCTGCCGGAGGCTTTACGGTCTCCACTTTGCAGAATCACATGCATATCATCTACCTTTTTATTCCTGGTTCCGATGTCGAGCAGGGTGCCCGTAATAGCCCGTACCATACCACGTAAAAACCTGTTGGCAGATATCCTGAAGATCAGAATACCATTCTTTGCATTCCACTTTGCCTCAAAAACTTCACAAATAAAGTGATTTACATCGGTTTTAATTTTACTGAAGGACTTAAAATCTTTTTCTCCCGGCAGTATGGAAGCAGCTTCGTTCATATTTTCAATATCCAGGTATTTGGTATAGCGATATGCTACATCATCAAGAAAAGGGTCTTTGTGATTAATAATCCAATATTCATACGTCCGCCTGGTGGCATCGAACCGTGCATGTGCTGATGCGGCAACTTCTCTGATCGATCTTATACTTATGTCACTGGGAAGGAATGAGTTCAACTGGTTCATCAATTGCAGGGCATTTACTTTTTGAATTATATTCACATGAAAATACTGCTGGCGCGCATGAACCCCTGTATCAGTCCGGCCGCTTCCTGTTATCGTTACATTTTCATTCAGAATAATCGAAAGTTTTTCTGTAAGAACCTGCTGTACCGAAACAGTATTTTTCTGAATCTGCCAGCCATGATAATTTGTGCCTTTATACGCTATTTCAAAAAAATATCTCAAATCAGCTCATTAAGAATCCAAAGTCGGACCGTCAGCATTTTTCATAAATTACCGCAGCACCCTGTCCCACTCCAATGCACATTGTGGCAAGTCCGTATTTTACTTCGCGCCTTCGCTTCATCTCGTGCAGCAATGTAGCCGTTATCCTGGCGCCGCTGCAACCCAGCGGGTGCCCCAGGGCAATGGCTCCACCATTTACATTTACAATTTCCTCATCCAGGTCCAGGTCTCCGATACACGCAACCGACTGTGCAGCAAAGGCTTCGTTTAGCTCAACGAGTTCAATATCGTTCATTTTTAATCCTGCCCGTTGAAGTGCTTTTTTAGTGGCCGGTACCAGTCCCACACCCATACAGTCGGGATGAACTCCAGCTATGGCCATTGAGACTACTCGTGCCATGGGTGTTAAATCATACTTTTTCAGCATATCTTCTGATACGATCAGGCAGGCTGCTGAACCATCGTTTATACCTGACGAATTACCTGCCGTCACTGTGCCACCTTCCCTGAAAGCAGGCTTTAGTGATGCCAGTTTTTCCAGTGAAGTAAGCCTGGGGTGCTCATCTTTTTCAAATTTTACCGGGTCCGATTTTCGTTGTGGAATCATGACCGGCACAATTTCATCATCAAACTTTCCTGATTCATACGCCGCCTGGTACTTTAATTGCGACTGGTGAGCAAATGCATCCTGCTCTTCACGCGAAATCTTCCATTTTTCGGCTACATTTTCGGCGGTTTCACCCATTGAAAACGGATAATATTTCTTTTTTAATTCCATATTCAGAAACCTCCAACCAATGGTCGTGTCATATATGTCCGCATGCCTTCCAAAAGCAGATTCCGCTTTGGGCACAACAAATGGTGCCCGGCTCATGCTTTCAGCACCTCCTGCAATGTATGCTTTTCCTTCCCCAACCATCACTCCCCTTGAAGCATCCATTATGGCCTGCATCCCGGAAGCACATAACCTGTTTACAGTCACGCCCCCCGTTTCTATAGGCAGTCCTGCAAGCAGTAAGGCCATTCTTGCTACATTCCGGTTATCTTCGCCCGCCTGATTTGCCGCCCCGAAAATCACATCCTCAATGATCCCAACTGGTAATCCGGCATTACGTATCACAATTTGCCTGATAACATGTGCTGCAAGATCATCGGGTCGTATGGCTGCCAGTGCTCCGCCATATTTCCCGATAGGCGTTCGTAGAATATCTATAATAAATGCCGAATCCATATTGTTTCTTGACTTAAAATTTGTTTGTTTGCACTCAAATATCACATTTTTTACACACAAAATAATCCATAGCCATAGATGTTACAAAGAATTCAAACTGTATTTCTCCTCATGGTTGCTTCTTTGATGACAATTTTTTTGTTTTTTCCTCTTTGGTTTATCAACCTGCAGGGTGGCGCCGAATATCATAGATTGTATGCTTTTTTCTACTATGGATTTGTTTCAGGAAATTCGCCTGAAGAAACCGTAACTTTCTGGCCTTATGCCATTTCGGGAGTATTAGCCGTTATTGCAACAATCATAGCCGTTTTCGAAGCCTTTTCCTATAAAAACAGACTTACACAGATTAAACTCGGTGCGCTCAATTCATTGGTGGTGGCAGGTGCGCTGATCTCGGCTGTGTGGTTTACAAGCGACATCCAGCAGATTTGGGAAGATATTGATCCCGGGCAATTTGGTATGGGGGTCATTTTTCCAGCCATTGCGCTGCTGTGTAACATCTTTGCCAACCGGTTTATACGGAAAGATGAAAAGCTGGTAAAGTCAATAGACAGGGTTCGGTAAACCGGAAGTGTACACGGCTGACATTACATGTAACATCATCTGCACATTATGCATTTAACTTTTGACATGAATACTGACAAGGTGTCATATTAATTCAAGTTGGAATAGTCTTTGGTCATTATTTCACCTAATAAACAATCTTGAAATCTTAACGAATATAATACAAACAGACAATGGAAGAAAAAGGAACCATTTCTATCAAAACTGAAAATATATTTCCAATCATCAAAAAATTCCTGTACTCGGATCATGAGATATTTCTCAGAGAACTGATTTCGAATGCAGTAGATGCAACACAGAAAATCAAAAGGCTTTCTTCGATTAATGAATACAAGGGAGAACTGGGAGACTTAACCATAGAAGTAAGCATTAATAAAAAACGAAAAACCATTACTGTATCCGATAAGGGGATTGGTATGACGGCTGATGAAGTAAAAAAATATATAAACCAGATTGCATTTTCGGGAGCAACAGATTTCGTGGAAAAATTTAAAGATTTGAAAGATGCTAACGAGATCATTGGAAAGTTCGGCCTGGGGTTTTACGCAAGTTTTATGGTTTCAGATAAAGTAGAAATTATCACTAAGTCATACCTGGATGATGCGGAAGATGTAAAATGGATCTGCGATGGAAATACCGAGTTTGAAATTTCCAAAACCAAAAAGAAAACGCGCGGTACGGACGTGATCCTGCATCTTGCCAAAGATTCCAAAGAGTTTCTTGATGAGATTAAAATCCGGTCAGTTCTTAAAAAATACAGCAAGTTTCTCCCCGTTCCGATAAAGTTTGGTCAGAAAGAAGAATCCGTTGAAGACGGTAAAGACAAAGACGGCAAACCCAAATACAAATTGGTGAAAGTTGATGATATTATCAACAACACCGAACCGCTTTGGACAAAATCACCCACAGATCTGAAGGATGAAGACTATCTGAAATTTTACAAAGAACTATATCCGTTCTCTGAAGACCCATTGTTCTGGATTCATTTGAATGTAGATTACCCCTTTAACCTCACAGGTATCCTCTACTTTCCCAGGATTAAAAACGATTTTGAAGTACAGAAAAATAAGATACAATTGTACTCCCGTCAGGTTTTTATCACTGACGAAGTAAAAGATGTTGTACCGGAGTTTCTGATGCTTCTGCATGGGGTTATTGATTCGCCTGATATACCGCTGAATGTTTCGAGAAGTTTTCTGCAATCCGATGCAAACGTTAAAAAGATAAATACACATATTACAAAAAAGGTAGCGGACAAATTGAATGAGCTTTTCAAAAAAGACAGGAAAACCTATGAAGCCAAGTGGGACGACATCGGCATTTTTGTGAAGTACGGAATGATAACCGAAGAAAAATTTGATGAAAAAGCCCGCGGTTTTATGTTGCTGAAAAATGTGGATGACAAATACTTCACCCTTGAAGAGTACCGGAAACACGCGGGAAAAACACAGACTGATAAAGACAAAAATGTGGTGTACCTATACACTACGGACGCAGGAAAACAGCACACATACATTGAATCAGCCAAAAATAAGGGATATGACGTATTAAAAATGGATATTGTCATTGACAGTCATTTCATCAACCACCTCGAACAGAAGCTTGAAAAAACCATGCTTAAAAGGGTGGACGCCGATACAATAGACAAACTTATCGACAAGGATGACAAAATGGAAAGCGTATTGTCAAAGGATGAGCAGGAAAAGATCAAAGCCATATTTGAAAAAGCTGTCGATAACAAATCTATGATCATCCAGGTTGAATCGCTTTCACCCGACGAAATGCCGGTAACCATCACGATGTCGGAATTTATGCGCCGGATGAAGGATATGGCAGCTACCGGCGGCGGTATGCCTATGATGGGAAGCATGCCTGACCAGTACAATGTGGCTGTAAACGGCAATCATGCTATTATTTCAAAAATCCTGAAGTCTGATAATGAAGATGGGAAGCAAAAACTTGCAAAGCAGGCATTTGATCTTGCTATGCTTTCTCAAAATATGCTCTCAGGGGCTGAACTTACTGATTTTATCAAGCGCAGTATAACACTGGCGGCAGAATAAATAATACAGGTTTGCCTGGCAGGATACATATCAGGTAAATATTTTTATTTTTAACCAAATACCATAATATTGTTATTCTCCGTTACTATTACGGGAGGTACTTTATCCGAATAGTATGAATAAATGGATAATTCTGGTATATGTTGTGTTCTTGTCATCCGTTGTGGTTGCTCAGGATGAGGAGGTGCGGCCACGAGACCGGTTTTATTCCATAGACACACCCCTGACTATCGACTTTGACAAAGAAAAAGAAGAAGAGGAGGAAAATGCCAAACCCCGTAAAAAGAAAAAGAAAAAGAATGTTTTTTACGGGCTGAAGACAAAGAAAGGTTTTACAAAGACCGGATATGGCAATAATACCGTACTTGAGTTGTTTTATTACCTCAAGGAATACCGTGAGCCCGACGAATATGTACAAGAAATTTACTGGTACGATTTCAAGAGGAAACAAATCCGAAAATCTAAAAACATAAATAAACAATACGGTGTAATCCTGCACGGGCCTTATAAGAAATTACGCAGCGGTCAGGCTATTGATTCCGGCGTGTTTTATATAGGCACCAGGCATGGGCGTTGGATGTCGTACGACCGGCATGGAATTCTCATCAATAAAAGAAAATATTATAAGGGCTGGCCGCGCGAATCACTGGTAAGATATTATGATAATGAAAGGACAATGCTTAGAGAGGTAATTCCCGTAGTGTATGGAAAAAAAGAAGGTACGTACTATTACTTTTTTGAAAATGGCAATATTGCAGTAAAAGGAAGGTACGAAAACAATGTGAAAGTTGGCAAATGGACCGAATACTACCCTTTCCGGAACAAACGGAAAAAGGAGATCGTATATCCGAATGATCCCTGGGATAAAATCACTCGTCCTTATATTCTCAAAGAATGGAATGAAACCGGGAAGGTGGTATATGATCACAACCTGTTTATCAGGAATACAACGCCGTAGCATTTTCAGGATGAGGGGGTTTCCGGAATCAGTGGAAAGCATCTTTAAAATGCGTGATTTTAAGTCCTGATCCTGTTTCAATGCTGATGATATCAAAACGTACATTTTTCTGCCATTTTATCTGATACATGTATTCTTCTGCCGCTTCCGTGATTCGGTCGGCCTGTTTTTCATCAACAAATGATTCCGGATAGCCAAAGACATTGCTCCTACGTGATTTAACCTCAACAAAAACAAGGATGTTCCTCTTTTTTGCAATGATGTCTATTTCAGCTCTTTTATACCGGTAATTTCGTTCCTGAATGGTATATCCATCATCTTCCAGAAATGCAACCGCCATATCTTCCCCCTTTTGTCCTGTTTGTTTTTGATGATTCATCTATGTTTATGATTAACTTTATGCTAAAATTAATTGTAATTATATTCCCCCGTTTTTCAAAATCCGATATATGTTAACCGAGATGTTAAAAAGAATAAACCCTGTTAAAACTTCTACATGGAAAGCACTGACAAAACACTACAGGGAATCCAAAAATAATAAAATCAGTGATCTGTTTAAATCTGACCCTGAACGGTTCAGAAAATTCTCACTCCGGTTTGAGGATATCCTGGTTGATTACTCTAAAAATATCATCACGAATGAAACACTCCGGTTATTAACAGACCTGGCACGTGAAGTTGCACTGGACGACGCCATCTGCAAGTACTTTTCCGGAGAAAAAATAAATGAAACCGAAAACAGGGCAGTTCTGCACACAGCATTGAGAAACCGCTCCGGCCAACCTGTATATGTAGATGGCACAGATGTGATGCCGGAGATAAAGACCGTATTAGGAAAGATGAAACAATTTGCAGAGAAGGTGATTTCGGGTGCATGGAAGGGCTACACGCAGAAACCGGTAACCGATATTATAAATATTGGTATCGGAGGCTCCGACCTGGGACCAGTTATGGTAAATGAAGCATTAAAACCATATCGCAAACCTCACATCAATACGCATTTTGTCTCCAACATAGATGCCACTCACATCACGGAAACCCTGAATAAGGTATCTCCTGAAACTACCCTTTTTATGATTGCCTCCAAAACCTTTACCACACAGGAAACAATGACCAATGCCCATACGGCTCGGGATTGGTTCCTGGCAACTGCCAGGGAGGAGGAGTACATCGGAAAACATTTTATCGCAATCTCCACCAATAAAAAGGAAGTAATGCGCTTCGGTATTGATCCTGATAATATGTTTGTATTCTGGGACTGGGTAGGTGGAAGATTTTCGCTTTGGTCAGCCATCGGGCTTTCTATTGCCTGCAGTCTTGGATATGATACTTTTGAGAAACTTCTCGAAGGGGCTTATGCGATGGATCTTCATTTCCGGAATTCACCGTTTGAGAAAAATATTCCGATAACTCTAGCGCTGATTGGCATCTGGTACAACAATTTTTTTAAAGCTGAAACCGAGGCCATCCTGCCCTATGATCAATATATGCACCGTTTTCCTGCCTACTTTCAACAGGGCAATATGGAAAGTAACGGCAAATCAACAGACCGGAACGGCAATAAAGTCAACTATCAAACAGGACCGGTTATCTGGGGTGAGCCGGGTACAAACGGCCAGCATGCTTTTTACCAGTTGATTCACCATGGTACAAAAATGATTCCCTGTGATTTTCTTGCGCCGGCATTGTCGCATAATCCTGCCGGAGATCATCATCAGAAGTTACTGTCAAACTTTTTTGCACAAACCGAAGCGTTAATGAACGGTAAGACGGAAGATGAAGTGATAAACGAGCTGAGAGAAGGCGGAATGCCTGATGATGCACTTCAAAAACTTAAACCATTCAAGGTTTTTGATGGCAATAAGCCTACAAACTCTATTTTATTTCAAAAACTGACTCCTTACACACTTGGCAGCCTAATTGCGATGTATGAACATAAAATTTTTGTTCAGGGAGTGATCTGGAACATATTCAGCTTCGACCAGTGGGGTGTGGAACTAGGCAAACAGCTTGCCAAAAGAATTCTCCCTGAACTTGAAGGCCCGGAAGATGTCAGCCTGTACGACAGCTCCACCAATGGCCTGATCAATACGTATAAAGCTTTAAGAGATAACACATCATGAAAAGCATTTCACATCTGCTGAAGTTTGACCCAATTTATAAAGAAAAAATCTGGGGAGGTCATAAAATTCGTACCGAACTCGGAAAAGACTTCGGTCATCTTGCCAATTGTGGGGAATCCTGGGAAGTATCCGGAGTACCGGGAGATATTTCTGTGATAGCCACAGGACCTTTCAAAGGACAAAATCTTATTGACCTGTTGCATACCTATAAAGGAGAACTCGTGGGCGAAAAGGTTTATAAAAAATTCGGTGATTTATTTCCACTGCTTATAAAGTTTATTGATGCCAACGCCGATCTGTCTATCCAGGTACACCCCAATGACGAACTTGCTTCAGAAAGGCACAATTCGTTTGGGAAAACCGAGATGTGGTATATCATTCAGGCAGATGAAGGAGCCGAATTGATCTCAGGATTCAACCGTGCCCTCGATAAAGATTCATACCTGGAATATTTTCGTGCGGGTAAAATCATGGAAATACTCAATCGTGAAATGGCTGTAAATGGCGACGTGTTTTTGCTTCCTGCAGGAAGGGTTCATACCATCGGTAAAGGACTTCTGCTTATCGAAATCCAGCAAACGTCAGACGTCACTTACCGGATATTTGACTTTAACCGTAAGGATAATTCCGGGAAATTAAGAGATCTTCATACGGAGAAAGCAGTAGACGCCATTGATTATACATATTATAATCATTATAAGACAAATTATGTGCGTAGGATCAACGAACCGGTCGTGATCTCAGAATGCCCCTATTTCAGTACTTCCCTGCTTCATTTTAATCAGACCGTTTCCCGCACCTATAAACAACTTGATTCATTTGTAATTCTCATTTGTACCGAGGGTGGAATGACGGTTAAGTCTAGGTATGAAGAAATCATAGTAAAAAAGGGAGAAACGATCTTAATACCAGCCATTATTGACAGCGTTGAACTACTTCCTGAAGGTTCATTCAACGTGCTGGAAACTTATGTTCCTTCACAACTCTAAATGACATAACAGGTGAACTCGCTACTTAATAAAAAGACCAAAGTGATTGATCTCGGGCTGACAGATTACAAGAAGGCGTGGGAATTTCAGGAAAATCTTTTTAAAAAAAGTGTTGAGATTAAAATCAACAACCGGTCAAAACCTGTTAATATACAGGCAGTCACTCCTAATTACCTGATATTTTGTCAGCATCCCCATGTTTATACGCTTGGAAAAAGCGGAGAACAGGGAAACTTACTTGTAAAAGAGGATGATCTTGAGTCAATCCATGCCACGTATTACAAAATCAACCGTGGTGGCGACATTACCTATCACGGACCGGGACAAATTGTCTGTTATCCCATTCTCGACCTTGATAATTTCTTTACAGATATACATAAATATCTCCGGTACCTGGAAGAAGCCGTAATAATGACCTGTAAAGACTATGGACTGGATACCGGACGCATTGAAGGCCTTACAGGCGTATGGTTTGACACAGAAAACAAAATAAACTTGAGGAAAATTTGTGCGCTTGGAGTTAAAACAAGCCGCTGGGTCACTATGCATGGCCTTGCGTTTAACATCAGCACCGACCTTTCCTATTTTGACAATATCGTACCCTGCGGGATAAACGATAAGGCTGTCACATCGTTATCGAAAGAACTGGGCAGAGAAATTCCTATAGCTGAAGCGCAAGATAAATTAAAATCAAACATAGCACGTGTATTTGATATGACACTGGAATGAAACAAAAATTTTAATTTCCATGGTACCATTTTATTCTCAACATTTTCTAATATTCGTATATTGCTGGTATGGCTATTGACCTTAAAAATATCCTGATAATTGATATCGAAACGGTATCGTGCGTTTCTGATTATAAACAACTTAATGAACGCATGAGCAAACAATGGGATAAAAAAGCTTCATGGCTTCACAATGCCGATACACTTTCATCTGCGGAGTTGTTTAACGAAAGAGCCGGAATATATGCGGAGTTCGGCAAAATTATTACCATTGCCATCGGCTTTTACAGGATCCTGGATGATGGAAAAATAGGTTTACGTGTAAAAGTGTATGCCAGCCACGATGAAAAGAAATTGTTGACAGATTTTAAAAATCTACTTGAAAGAAAATTTAATCATGAAAAGTTTGCGTTTTGTGCACATAATGGAAAAGAATTTGATTATCCGTATTTAAGCAGACGTCTACTGGTAAACGGTATTTCGCTTCCACGTGTGCTTGATAACAGTAATAAAAAACCATGGGAAATAAATCATATCGACACCATGGATCTTTGGAAATTCGGTGACCGTAAAAATTTCACATCACTTGAATTGCTGGCCGCTATATTTGGTATTGAATCAAGCAAAGAAAATATTGATGGTTCGATGGTAAATGGGGTTTATTATAATGAAGATGACCTGGATAAAATTGCAAAATACTGTATGGAAGATGTCGCTGTAACTGCCCAGTTGTACCTGAAATTGAAGGATATCCATACTTTTTCAGTCGAACATATCGATTATCTGCCGCTGGATAATCTAAATTAACCGCACATTTTTGAATGACGATAAAGAAAAAGAGGAAGAAAAAAATCCAATCTGCAATAAAGGGAAATAGGTTGCAAACTCAGATAATCGGTTTACTGGAAAACAATGTCCGCCGGACTTTTTCAGACAGGCAAATAATAAAAAGGCTGAAAATCACCCATAAGGCTGCCAAGCATATGGTGATCATCCTACTTGAAGATCTGGCCGAAAAAGGGAAAATAAAACAATTACGTAACAGAAGTTATTCATTTGTGAAGGAGCCCGAGTATGTAACAGGCATTGTGGATTACGTAAATCCAAAATTCGCGTATGTCAATACCGAAGAACTTGAGAATGATATCCGTGTTCCTGCTGAGCATATGAAATTTGCACTTGATGGTGATGAGGTAAAGGTTATGATATTCGCCAACTACCGTAAAGGCAGAAGACTTGCAGGAAAAGTAACTGAGATCATTAATAGAGGTAGAAAGGAATATGTAGGCCGTATTGAATTTGCTCCAAAATATGTATTTGTAATCCCTGATAGCAGAAAAATGCATTTTGACATTTTTGTACCTCAGGATCAGATCAACAAAGCAAGTAATAATGATAAAGTTATTGTCCGGATCGTAGAATGGCCTTCGCACGATAAAAATCCCGTTGGCGTTGTAATTGAAGTACTTGGAAAAGCCGGTGAAAACGATGCCGAAATTCACAGCATCATGGCCGAATTTGGCCTCCCATTTCGATTTCCTGCTGGTGTAATTCAGGCTGCAAAAAAAATAAACGGGCAAATACCTGAATCAGAAATTAAAAAACGACGTGATTTCAGAAATGAAACAACGTTTACCATTGATCCCGCTGATGCCAAAGACTTTGACGACGCATTGTCAATCAAAATATTACCCAATGGACATACCGAAGTTGGCGTACACATTGCGGATGTAACATATTTTCTTCATAATGATACGCCACTCGACAAGGAAGCTTATAAAAGGGCCACTTCGGTGTATCTGGTAGACCGCACCATACCCATGCTCCCAGAGCGGCTGTCAAACGATCTTTGCTCGCTTAATCCCCATGAAGATAAACTCACATTCTCAGCCGTTTTCGAACTTGACCAAAACGGGCATGTCAGGAATGAATGGTTTGGGCACACTGTCATTCATTCCGACAAAAGATTTACGTATGAAGAGGCCCAGAAAATCATTGAAAAAGTAGAAGGCTCTTACGCCAAAGAACTGACAATTCTTAACGAACTGGCGCTTAAGCTCCGTGTAGAACGATTTATGCGCGGGTCTATAAATTTTGAAACCACCGAAGTGAAATTCAGGCTGGATGGTAAAGGTAAACCCCTTGGCATCATTCGTAAAGTCAGACTAGACGCCCATAAGCTGATCGAAGATTTCATGCTCCTTGCCAATAAGCGGGTCGCGGAATTTGTTTATCGTCAGAATAATGGAAAAAATACATTTGCTTACCGTATTCATGATTTTCCTGATCCCGACCGTATCAAAGCATTTTCGGTTTTTGCCCGAAAGTTTGGACACAAGTTGCATACCGGACAGGACTCGCTGGCCACTTCGCTTAACAACCTGATTGAAGATATTGAAGGAAAACCCGAGCAAAATGTGCTGCAAACGTTGGCAATCCGGTCGATGGCCAAGGCGAAATACACAACCCAGCCTACCGGCCATTTTGGTCTTGCTTTCCCGCATTATGCGCATTTTACCTCTCCGATACGCCGGTATCCGGATGTGATGGTGCACCGGCTATTAGACTACTACCTGCAGAAAGGCGAACCGGTGTCCAGAATTGGTCTGGAAGAAAAGTGCAAACATTCGTCAGATATGGAAAAAGTGGCTGCCGATGCCGAAAGGGCCTCGATTAAGTATAAACAAGTGGAATATATTCAGTCGTTGAAGGAGCAGGAATTTGACGGAATCGTTTCAGGAGTAATCGAATACGGGGTGTTTGTTGAACTAATTGAAAATAAATGCGAAGGTATGGTACGTATTAGCTCTATTACGGATGACTATTACGAGTTTGACGAGAACAACTATTGCATTATCGGCAGAAGGAGCAAGAAAAAGATTACGCTTGGCGATTATGTAAAAGTAAAGGTGGTCGATACCGATATTGACCGCCGAACCATTGACCTGGCATTTGTACCTGATAGAAATACTTCATGAAAGATCCTTTGATACGTTACCGGGCCCTTATTGACAATGAGATTGAGACGCTGTCACTTAAAGCCAAGCCTCCTAACCTGTATGAGCCCATCCGGTACATTCTGCAACTTGGAGGTAAGCGTTTCAGGCCTGTTCTGACACTGCTGAGCCATTTGCTTTTTGAGGATGCTGTCGAAAAAGCAGTGCTTCCTGCCATTGGCATTGAGGTGTTTCACAATTTCACACTGATGCACGATGACATTATGGACAAAGCCCCGCTGAGGCGGGGCAAAACCACCGTGCATGCCAGGTGGAATGATGAAACGGCGATCCTGGCAGGAGATGTTATGCTTGTAAAAGCATACGAATTGATCGCGCAGGTTGAAGATTCGCTCCTCAAAAAAGTATTACACACATTTAACAACTGTGCGACAGGTGTTTGTGAAGGCCAGCAGATCGATATGGACTTTGAGTCAATGAACGAGGTTAGCGAAACAGCATACCTGGGAATGATCCGGCTTAAAACGGCTGTGCTGATCGGGTTCAGCATGGAACTTGGGGCTATCATAGCAGGCGCAGACACAGAACAGATTTCGCTGGTACGATCATTTGGTGAAAACCTGGGAATGGTATTTCAGCTAAAAGACGACATACTTGATGTGTTTGGCGACCACGAAAAATTCGGCAAACAAGTGGGAGGTGATATTATTACTAATAAAAAAACTTTTTTATGGATCAAAGCCTGTAAGGTGGCCAATCCCACTCAGAAAAAGGCGCTGATCCATTGGTTTTCCATGAAAGCGTTTGACCCGGAAGAAAAAATTGAAGCAATTACACAAATTTATAATGATCTGAATATCAGGTTGGTATCGGAGCAGAAAATGAATTCATATATTCGTAGTGCTTTTGTAGCACTGGATTCGTTAAATGTGTCTGAATCCGTAAAACATCCGCTGGTAAATTTTACACAAAAACTGATTGACCGGGAAAAATAATGTCTCTTAATACACTCATAATTATCACAACAGTTATTGTATCTATAATCACCTGGCGCAATGAACCGCTATTGCAACGATTGATTTTTCATCCGCACACTGTATTGTTCCAAAAGCAGTATTACAGGTTGTTGACTTCGGGGTTTATCCATCAGGGCTGGATGCACCTCATCTTTAACATGCTGGCTTTGTTTTTTTTCGGCCGGGGTGTGGAAAGCATCTTTAACTACATCTTTCCGGGCGTCGGGGGTATTCTTTTTTTATTTTTCTATTTATCTGCTATTATCGTTTCAGATCTACCTACATTAAGAAAACAGAAAGGGAATCCACATTATTTTTCATTAGGTGCATCAGGAGGCGTGTCAGCCATTGTTTTTTGCTGGATAATGTTTTTTCCTTTAGAAACGATATATATCTATTTTATCCCGCTACCCGGATTTATACTTGGTATATTGTATCTGGTTTATTCCTATTACCAGTCAAAAAATTCTGATTCGCACATCAATCACGATGCACACTTATACGGGGCCGTGTATGGCATTTTGTTCACCATTGTTGTTTACCCAAAAGTAATACCCAGATTTATCGAACAGGTTTCAGGCTTCAGTATTTTCTGACAAAGTGCATTCTTATCTCTGATTTTCCTGGATGAGACTATGCCAATCTGTTTTAGGGTGATCCTGAAACCAGGATTAGGGTAGCGACCAATAAAACAAAGGGAGTGTGTTCGTTATTCTTTTTATTTTTACTAATGGAATTAATTCACTTCTGAAAGCGTTTAGTAAAAGAACCGCCATGAAATTCCTTTTGCATTTATTCTGTTTATCGCTTGTAGCGATAATCGTTACTATCGTACCTGTATATAGCCAAACCTGCTGTACAGGTGGAGTCCCGTTGACCGGCGTTCTGAATATACATGCTTTACCGACAAGCGGGTGGGGAATAAGCCTGACTTACGATAATAATTTAATTGAAGACTTAATACAGAGAACCGAACAAATAGATGAAGATAATATTTCACGTTTTACAAAAACGCTGCTGGCTCAGATTGATTACGGTATTACCGAAAACATCACTGGAACTGTTCTGATACCCTACGTTTGGCTTGGGCAGACAACCAAAACCTTAAGCGGTGAAATTGAAGGTAAAACATCCGGATTAGGCGATGTACTTATTATGAGTCAGTATAAAAAAGTTCTGCCAAACCTAGCTGCCCTGATCATCGGCCTTGGAATAAAGCTGCCTTTGGGAGCTACGCAAAACAAGGATATTGAGTCTGGTTTGATATTGCCTGCTACGTTGCAGCCTGGCACAGGAAGTGTAGATTTCCTGATATCCTCCCAGTACCAAACCAGTTTCAATTTTAGAAAATCACTCTCATTCACACAAACGTTCATTGCGCGCGTGAATACTGTTTCAAAAGAATTTGCATTTCATAATACCTACCGATTCGGACATGTATTTCAGGCGTTCACCGCATTTGCTGATCAGTTTCTGATCGCCGGCCTATTGCAGAATCCGTCACTTACGTTCCGGTACCGGTATGCAGGTAAGGACATACAGGAAGGTTTCCCTAATGAAAACACCGGCGGCCACTGGCTGTATATTACCCCAGGATGGGCAATCAATGTCTCCCAAAACCTGTTAGTTGGTATTGCGGGGAAATTTCCGTTATACAGAAATCTAAATGGGCTGCAGATTACTACATCACGAAAGCTCATGGCGACATTGCAATTTCTATTTCCCGGTAAAAATGAGCTTGATTTATGAAAACATCCTTCTTTAAATCGACTGTTATTGTAACAGCATTCACTATTGCAGCTGTATCCGGCTTTATTGCAGGCTGTTCCACGGATAAAGATCCGATTCCGGTTCAGGATTACAACACCTCAAAGATCACCCTGATTGACTCATTTGAAGGCGCGGAGTTTGTTGTATTTGCAAGTGGAAAATATGGATTGATGCAGGCTTACAACAGGGAGCTTGACGGCACATTGCTGGATCTTGAATTGCTCCCGGGCCGTTTTCCGGTTATCATGAAGGACAATGAAGGCAGTGAATGGAATATTTTTGGAATTGCGGTTTCCGGGCCGGCTACCGGCCGGAAACTCAAAATCATGAATACGATGATGGGGTACTATTTCAGTTTTGCCGCCATGTTTCCCGAAGTAACTATATATGGAGAAGAAGAGAAAGATGCAATTCCAATTGATTCACCTGATGATGGTTGGCTGATAGACCCCACAAAACTTATTTTTGGATCATTTAAAGATGGCATTCCTTCATTGGATCTTCCGGAACTTGAGCTTTTTAACACTTCATTTAAAAATGAAATTTACATAAAAGACGAAGAATTAGTAGTTGTTTACCATGACGGTGACGTAATCAGGGT